>JBIOUU010000029.1:0-9134 GCA_044867345.1 Actinomycetota bacterium | reverse complement strand
AGGTCCTGTTCCACCCGCCGGCGGAGCTCCGGCAGCGACCTCGCGAAGTCGTGCATCTTGTGGAACTTCTGTCGGTCCCTCCACGGGGATGGAGAGCTTGCGGATACGCGAGGACGTGGGGATCACGGATCGGTTTCCCTGCTCATCCAGGTAGGAGAAGCCCCGGCCTCGACGGCGCCTACTGAGGCCGGGAGAGGACGTGTGGACCCGACGGACGTGAGAGGGCGGTCCCACGGCGGTTTCACGGCTACCCGTCCGGGGAAGAACGGAAACATGCCGCCACCCGGCGATCCCAGACGAGAGGCCCGGGAAACTCGCTGTCCCATCTGCGGGCGAGGAGAGCTCAGGGACATCGCCTTCGACGGGGGGACGGGCGAGGTCGAGGGGACCCCGACGCAGCTCGCCGATTCAAGCGAGGTCGACGTGTACACCTGCGGCCACGAAGTGACGGGCGCCTCGTTGGCCAGGGCCGACCGGTCCCTGCACGTGGAGCGCCGGGCCTCCGAGGACACGGTGTCGCCTCCCGAGGAGCCGTCCGGCTAGGGAACGATCCTGAGCGCCAGGATGGCGATGTCGTCGGGCGACTCGCCCTCGGGGTCGGCCACCGCGTCGCGGAAGCACTCGATCGTTCCCATGGCGTCGAGGTCTCGGCACGTGGCGAGCAGAGCATCGAGCGCCGCATCGTCGATCGGCTCTCTCCGGCGGGTGTCGATCAACCCGTCGGTGTAGAAAACCACCGTATCGCCCCGTTGCAGCCCTACCGTCCGATCCTGAAGCTCCACGTCCTCGAAGATGCCGACGAGGGTGCCGGGCGCGCCAACAGTCTCGACCGAACCATCGCGGCGGAGCACAACTGGGAGCGGGTGGCCGCCGCTCGAGACGGTGAGCGTGGCGCCGCCGTCACGCGACTCGAGCCGACCCATCGCCACCGTGCAGAAGCCCTCGGCCTCCTCCCGCCGCAGGACCTCGTTCAGGTCTGCCAGCACGGCGCTGGGACGGATCTGGTGCACGGCCGCCGCCCGGATCGCGTGCCGGGCGATCCCGGTCATGGCCGCCGCCTCCACGCCCTTGCCGCAGACGTCGCCGATCACGACCCCCCACGCCCCCTCGGCCACCTCGAAGGCGTCGTAGAAGTCGCCCCCAACCTCGGTTCTGGCCAGGCCGGCCGGCTGGTAGAACGCGGCGATCTCCACGCCGGGGATGTCCGGCAGCCGCTGTGGCAGGAGGCTGCGCTGCAGTGTTCGGGCGACATGGCTGCGCTCCTCGTAGAGCCGCGCGTTCACGATCGCCACCGCCGCCCGGTGCGCGAGATCCTCGGCAAGCGCCAGGTCGGCTTGGCCGAACCGCCTCCTGGATTCCGACGAGGCGAACGAGATCGCTCCGAGCGAACGGCCCTCGGCGACGAGCGGGACGATCATGGCCGAACGCACGTCGAGCCTACGAACGACCTCGAGCCGCTCCGGGTCGTCGATCCGCCCTTGGAGGAGCTGATCGGGGATGTCCTCGAGGAGCTCGGAGCGGCCCGTCCGGATTACCCTCCCGATCCCGGAGTTTGCCGACTGGTCGGGTGGATATCGGCGGCGGTACTCCCGGGCCAGCGCCACCTTCTTCGGGTCCACGTGGGCCACCGCGACGGACTGGATGCTGCCCTCGGGCTCGACCACCATCTCCACGGTGCACCAGTCGGCCAGTCGCGGGACCGTGAGCC
The DNA here is from genome assembly GCA_044867345.1 of Actinomycetota bacterium. GTDB lineage: Bacteria > Actinomycetota > UBA4738 > UBA4738 > HRBIN12 > AC-69. The sequence continues at coordinate 7,426 of JBIOUU010000029.1, read as the reverse complement.
GAGCGACCTGCGTCAGGGTCCGCCGCACGTCCAGGGACGAGGCGAGGATCACGCTCGCCTCGGCCAGGTAGGCGGCGCGCTCCCTGGCGGCCTCGGCCTCGGATCTCGCACTCCGCTCGCTCTCCAGCAGGCGAGTGCGGAGCTCCTCGGTTCGCCGTCGATCCGTGATGTCCCTGATGTAGCCGGTGAACAGCGCTGGGCCCGGTAGGTCGACCCGCGTGACCGTGAGCTCGATGGGGAATTCCGACCCATCGGCGCGAAGGCCGGAGAGCTCCAGCCGCTTGCCCAGCACCCGCCCGTGGCCCGTCCGGCGGAAGCGTTCCACGGCCTCGCGATGTCTGGCCCGCAGGTGCTCCGGGATGATCAGTCCCGCGAGCTCCCGGCCGACCGCCTCGTCACGGTCGATCCCGAACATCTGGACGGCGGCCGGGTTCATCTCGACGACCGTCCCGTCCTCCCTCATCGTGATGATGGCCTCCAGGGCCGACTCGAGGATGGCCGTCTTCCGCGCCTCGCTCTCGGTCACGGCCCCTTCCGCCAGCTCGCGCTCCAGGAACTGACCGATCTGACGACCGATGGCGGCGACGGTCTCCAACAGGGGCTGATCCGGCTCTCGGATCCGCGGGCTGAAGAACTCGACCACCCCGAGGACCTGGTCTCCACGCGTGATGGGGAAGCCGAAGGCCGCGTGGAGGCCAGCCTGGGCAGCGAACGGCCCCCGAGGGAAGTTGTCGTCGAGGGCCACGTCGGGGATCCATGAAGGAGCGCCCAACTGCCACACGCGTCCGGGGAGACCGATGCCCGGCGGGAACAGGAACTCCCGGCATTTCGCCAGGAAGCTCTTGGCATGGCTCGCCGGCGAGCACCACCCTCCGGCGTGCCGCAGGACGCTCGCCTCCTCGTCGACTTGCCACAGGTTGCCCAGCTCCCACGCAAGGGCTTCAGCGACGGCCTCGATCAGCTTCGGCGTGGCTTCCTCCACGCTCGACGCTTCGGCCAGGACATGAGACACGGCGTATTGGACGGCGAGCCGCCGTTCCGTCTCCTTGCGCTCCGTGACGTCGGAGCAGACCCCGGCCATCCGCACCGCCCGGCCCGTCTCATCGTGGAAGGCTTGGCCCCGCGCGCTGACCCACCGAACGACGCCATCCGGACGAACGATGCGATAGTCCAGTACGTAATCCGCACCTTCGGTCACGGCCTTCTCGATCGACTCGAGCACGCGCTCGCGATCCTCAGGATGGATGTCGCGCGTGGAGTCCTCGAACCTTCCCCCGAAGGTGTCGGGTTCCAGGCCATGGATCTTCTCCAGGTCGTTCGACCAGCCCACCCGGCCCTTGAGGATGTCCCAGTCCCAGGTCCCCATGCCGCCCGCCGACAGCGCGATCCGAAGGCGCTGCTCGCTCTCCTGCAGGGCGAGCTCGGTCCGCTTCCGCTGGGTGACATCGCGTTCCCGCCCCTGGATGCCGATGCGCCGCCCCTCCTCGTCCAGGAGCGGTCCCCACGAGGAGAGCGACCATTTGACGGCGCCCTCCTTCGTGATCAGACGGACCTCCTCGTCCCTGATGTGGCCGCCCGCGAGCAACCATCGCCATCGCTCCTCGACGTGCTTCCGGTCCTGCGGATGGACCCAATCGAGGTACGTGCGCTCCCGGATCTCCTCGGGGGTGAAGCCGGTGAGCTCCTCGACGGCCTGGTTGACGTACAGCAGGTTCTCGTCGAGGTCGTAGGCCAGGATGGCGATGGGCGAGTTCTCGGTGATGAGCCGGAGGTTGCGTTCGGATTCCCGCAACTCGGCGACACGCTTCTCCAGCTCTCGCTCCACTCGCTTGCGGTCCCGGATATCGAATAAGGCCGCCACCACGCCGAGCGGCGCGCCGTCCTCATCGTGGAGCGGTGACGCCGCAACATGGACCAGCACGGTCGTCCCGTCGTTCCGCCGGGCCTCCCAATCGCCGTCCCAGGATTGGCCGGTGCGAAGGCGTTCGGCGACTGGCGCCGACCCGTCATCACCTTCGGCCGAGAAGAGGAGGACGGCGAGATCGCGGCCGACCGCCTCGTCCGGGCTCCAGCCGAACAGGGCCTCGGCCTGCGGGTTCCACCGCGTGACGATCCCATCCACGTCGGTTGCCACGACGGCGGCCCGCACACCTTCGAGCACGAACGTGTCATGCATCTCTGGCCACGCACCAAGCGGGCGCGCCCGCTCGGGGATCAGGCAGGCGTCAACCTCGAACCACACGCGGGTGGGAGGTCCGTCCCGGATCCCCCACCGGTCGGCGAGCTCGTCGACCAGGTAGAGGCCCCACCCGCCGCTCCCGTCGGCCTTCGGGGGCCCCGGAGAAGCGAAGCCACCTCCCGTATCCTCGATCTCCACACGGACGCGATCGCCCACGACCTCGACCTGCATGATGAGCGTCGCGTCGGATCCTCGGGGACCGTGCCTGATGGCATTGGTCACGACCTCGCTGACCAGCAGTCGCAGGGTCTCTAGACACGCCGGCCGGAGGCGAGGGAGGAGCTGTTCGATCTCCCTGCGAGCCCGGGCCACGGCCTCGGGTGAGGCCGGGTACCGCCGCTCCGATACGGAGGAGCCCTGGCGCAAGGTCACGAGTCCCCCCCGCTGATCTGACGCCCGGCAGGGCGAAACGGACCGCGAGCTCTACCCTTCGCGGCCCAGCGAACGATGCGAGGTCCGGGACTCCAGCGCCTTGCCGTCCGTTCCTCCTGTGGCCTCCCTCCGATTCCCCTTCCTGAGGTCCAAGGGTTCCCGGGACCGTGCTTGCCCAAACCTGCCTCCCTGATTGCCCCACGTGATCACGGGGTACATGGCGGCCGTGGGTGCTGACATCACCGTGCACGCATCGATCCCGAACCGCCCGTCCCTCTCGCGGCTGCGGAAAGCTGCCGCGGGTTGCAGGGCCTGCGAATTGTGGCGAAAGGGAACCCAGACCGTCTTCGGCGAAGGCGCGCCGGACGCACCGGTCATGTTGATCGGTGAACAGCCCGGTGACCGCGAGGACCTGGCCGGGCGTCCCTTTGTCGGACCGGCCGGAGCGCTGCTCGACCGGGCCCTCGCGGAGGCCGGCATCCCCCGCGACGACGTGTACCTCACCAATGTGGTCAAGCACTTCAACTGGGAGGCCCGAGGCAAGCGCCGGATCCACCGGAAGCCGAACCTGAGCCACATCCGCGCCTGCCGGCCGTGGCTCGACGCGGAGATCAACCTGGTAGAGCCTGAGGTCGTGGTGCTGCTGGGCGCGACCGCCGCTCAGTCGCTCCTGGGCCGCGACTTCAAGGTTACGCAGCACCGGGGCGAGTTCGTGGAGTCCTCGCTCGCCCCGTGCGTCATGGCTACGGTCCACCCCTCGTCGATCCTCCGCGCGCGAGACAGCGCCACTCGCCATGCCGAGCTCGAGGCGTTCGTCCGAGACCTCCAGGGCGTGGCGAAGGCCCTGCGCCTATAGGCCGGCGGCATGAAAACGGCCGGTACCGGGCTCTGCGCGGGTCCGGCCGGGCCCGGGACGAGGATTCGTGAAAGGGGTGGTGGGTATCAACCCCCGGACCCAAGCGGTCGATAGGTTCACCTTAAGAGGAGGTTCGCCATGCGTATCGGAAAGATCGTCCGAGAGGTGGAAGCCGTGCCGGATCCGAGGATCGTGGAGGCGCCGGTCGAGGCGCCCGAGACGGCTCCCGCGACGACGGAACCAGTTCCCGAGCCGACGGGGCGTTGAAAAAGGACTTCGGCCGCGACCTCGTGGTCGGCGGCTTCCGCGGGTACCGCTGGTGGCGGGTGGGCCGAGCCGGATGGCTCGAGTCTCCGTTCTTTGGCCGCAGCCGGTGGGACCCGAGCTCGAACCTGGCGGAGTGCTTCATGCTGAAGCACGGGTGGATGTGGTTCTACTCCCGCCTGCGGGCGGAGCACCAGATCGGAGCCCCCGTCCTGTCCTGCGACTGCGGGTTCTACGGGCTGAACGAGCTGCCCATCGAGGCCGCTCGGGAGCAGCAGCGCCTCACCCCCTGGGAGGTGGACCCGCGCGATTCCGGGTTCGGCGGTCTCGTCCTCGGCGTTGCCGAGGCATGGGGCCGGGTCCTGCTCGGCACCGATGGCTGGAGGGGCCAGTTCTGCAAGCCGCTCGCCCTGTTCGTTCGGCCAAGGACCTCGACCGGGATCGACACCGGATCCCTCCAGAAGCGGTACGGGATCCCGGTCCTGCGCGACCTCGACGCCCTGGTGTCGGAGTGGGGGCCTGACCGCCGGCTCCAGGGCATCCCGGCGACGGCCTGAGACCGGCCTCCCGGAGCATGGAACACGGCTCAGCGGGGTACGGCCTTAAGAAATGGATCTCAGCTGATCACTCATCAGGAGGTGAGAGCCATGGCTTCGAGGAAGCAGGTCCAGGCGGCCAAGCGGAACATCAAGAAGGCCCGCCGAGCCGCGTCGGCCAAGCGGACGATCGCGAACCTTCCAGTCGCGACGAGGCGAGACCTCGGCCGCCAGGCGGCACGGGCCCGGATGCGGGGAGGCAAGCCGGGACACGACTACGAGGACCGGACCCGGCAGGAGCTGTACGAGGTAGCCAAGAGCAAGGGGATCCCCGGCCGGTCGAAGATGGGCAAGTGGGAGCTCATCGACGCGATCCGCAAGGCGAGCTAGGCAAGGCGAGCTAGGCGTTCAGCTCCTGGCCCGCACCTCGGAAACCCACGCTGTCAGTTCCTCGGCCGACATGTAGTTCAGGATCCGGGAGCGGGGGATCTCGGCCCGCAGGGCCGCGGCCAGGCCGAGCTCGATTGATCCGAGCTGCCCCACCGAGTGGGCGTCGGTCCCGATCGACACGAAGGCACCGGCCTCGTTCGCCACTCGGAGCAGCTCGACGTCGAGGTCCTGCCGGTCCGGGAAGGCATCGATCTCCAGAGCCTTGCCGGACTCTGCGGCTGCGTGCATCACGCGAGGCCAGTCCGCGCGCAACCCCAGCCGGACGTTGTACCGGCGCCCCCGGGGATGGGCCAACACCTGGACATCGGGATTCCGCAGGGCCACCAGGTAGCGCTCCGTCTGGTCCTCGGTGACTCGCAGCTTGGAGTGGAACGCGCCGAGGACGAGGTCGAGCGACGCTAGGTCTGCGGGGTCCATGTCACCCTCGCCGGCGGGTGACAGGTTCATCTCGATCGCGTGCAGCACCCGGATGCGCTGTCCCGACGCGGCAAGCTCCTCGTTCAGCGCCGCGATGTCCTGAGCTTGCCCAGCGAGCCTGGTCTCGTCCATCCCGTTGGCGATCGGAAGGCCCTTGGAATGGTCGGTGATGGCGACGTGGGCGTACCCGCGCGCCGCGGCTGCCCGCACCATCTCCCGGAGGGTGGCCCGGCCATCGCTGTACGTCGTGTGCATCTGCAGGTCGCTCCGGAGGGAGGCCATCGCGTCCGGGTTGGCCGCCAGGGTCGCCCGGGCCTCGGCGAGGGCGATGAACCCCTGGCGGACCTCCGGTGGCTCGACGAGCGCCGGAGGGCCGGCCAGCAGGGACTCGATCGTCGTCGCGATCCACGGGCCGACCTGTGGGAGCTCGGTGAGGGACCGATCCTCCGCGATGACGGCCGCTGCTTCCTCCGGCCACAGGAACGCCGCCCGGGCGGCTCGCTGGAGGGCCCGCTTCCGGTGGCCATCGGCCGACTCCGCGGTGCGGGTCAACAGCTCCGCGATCTGCGCGTTGGAAAGCGCCGCGACTCGAGCTGACGCAGTGATGGGGTCCATCAAGCCATGATCTCGCTCACTCGGACGAGCGTCCGGCGGTGATCGCGGTTTCGTCGCCCGGACCTCGGGGAAGGTTCAGCCGGCTACTGCCGCCACCTCATGGCGACGGGGCCGCGTATGCACGGCCTGCAGGTCGGCCCACAGCCCGGCCGCCAGCGCGCCGCTGAGGGCCGCGTGCGCTTCCTCTGCCGAGCCGAACCGAAGACGCCGTTCGCTCGCGGCGGCCCGTTCGTCGTCCCGGATCCGCACGACGTGGACGACCCCGATCGACAGGCCGGCATTCAGCGATGCCGAGGCTGCCTCTCCCGCCCGAGGGATGGGAGGTTCATCGGGCGGTCGCTCGGGGGGCTGCGGCGGGTTGGGCGATGGCGGCGCCGGAGGACCCGGAGCCGGCGCCGGCGGATTGGGCGCAGGTGGACCCGGTGGGCTTGGTGGCAATGGATCGGGCACCGGCGCCGGCTCGGGGTCCGGGGCCGGACCGGGCACGGGAGTGCCGGCATGCTCTCGGTCGTCCCACCTCATGGAACCCTCCGATCCCTCATGACGCCGCTTGCCTACCCGGCGGCGCGGGCGACCAAACAGGGCCTCTTTCCGGTTGATGCACGGGTCAATGGGTAACTGGCCCTCTCGGGGTCACCTTACCCCCCGGCCTTTGTTACGGCCGATAGGCTCCGAACGGCCAACCAGGACACATCATGGCGGACGGCGCCACTCGGATCCGGCTCGTTGGAGAGCCGGTGTGGCACGAGGGACGGCCCGACCTCATCCGGGAGTGGACGCGGTACGCGGCGCACGCATCCGGTGGTCTCCAAACGGTACGGAAGCGTCAAGCCCCGGACTCCCGGGAACCCTGCGAGCTGCTCCGTACCTCGAACCCCGAGCCGCCACCTCCGCCGGCGTGGGCCCCCACCCTCCACCGCCTCGCGGACCCTTCCACGGCCCGCCGGTTCCTCCGGGAAGAGGCCATGAAGTCGGGGGTGACGTCCGAGCGGCGATGGACATGGCATGGCGGCCAACGAGATCCTCACGAACGCCCTTCGGTACGGTCGAGGGGTCGTCGCGCTGTGAGGGTGGCCGGAGGATGGACGGTTCCTGTGCCAATCTAACGACGACGGTCCGGGATCGCGGATCCGTTGGCCGGCTACCCGCCTCCCGCGGACGCCATTGAGGCGGGCCGGGGCCTGTGGGGGGCCCGGCAGCTCGTCGACCTCCTCCAGATCGTGCCCAACTCAACGGGGACGACGGTCAGGCTCCAGGTCTACCGGTAGGGCCGTTCCCTCAGGCGTAGCGGCCGCACATCGGGCAGACCGACCATCCGCCCGACTCGCGCCGCATCTCGACGCGCTCGCCGCACCGGGTACACGTCCGCAGATTGGGGTTGTCCGCGGAGGCCGAAAGAGCCCTCAGCCGCATCCGGGCATGAACGTAGCGGTCGAGGAGATCCTCTTTGGCGAGGTCATCAGCGTGGATGGCCATGGGTGCCTCCTTCCTGGCTGCCTCGGGTATTCCTGTACCCCCTGGGGCCTTCGGCCAATCAGGGCCACTATCCTGGGAGGGTGCGCAGGTCGGGCCAGAGGTTCGGTCAGGAGCACCATCGTTTCCCGCCCTCGTAGCTCAGTGGATAGAGCAACGGTTTCCTAAACCGTGTGTCGCAGGTTCGATTCCTGCCGGGGGCAC
>JBIOUU010000028.1:0-9913 GCA_044867345.1 Actinomycetota bacterium | reverse complement strand
AGCAGGATGGCGCGCTCCTCCTCGCGGGTGAGGCCGCTCGGCACCTCGAACCGCCGCTCGCCGTTCACAACGGCATGTTCCCGTGCTTGCGCGCCGGGACCGCCTCGCGCTTGGTGACCAGCATCCGGAGGGACTTGATCAGCCGGGCCCGGGTCTCGGCCGGCTCGATCACGTCGTCGACGAAGCCACGCTCCGCAGCCACGTATGGGTTGGCGAACTTCCGTTGGTATTCGCCGATCAGCTCGGCGCGTCGCGTCGCGGGGTCCTCGGCCTTCTCGATCTCCTTCTTGTTCACGATGTTCACGGCGCCGTCCGGCCCCATGACCGCGATCTCGGCCGTGGGCCAGGCGAACGACACGTCGGCCCGCAGATGCTTGGAGTTCATGACCAGGTACGCCCCGCCGTACGCCTTCCGGGTGATGACCGTCATGCGGGGAACGGTCGCCTCGGCGAACGCGTACAGGAGCTTCGCCCCGTGCCGGATGATCCCCCCGAACTCCTGGGCCGTCCCCGGGAGGAACCCCGGCACGTCCACGAACGTGACCAATGGGACGTTGAACGCGTCGCAGAACCGCACGAAGCGCGAGGCCTTCTCGGAGGACTCGATGTCGAGCGTCCCGGCGAGCACCTTCGGCTGATTGGCCACGACGCCGATGGTCCTCCCATCGAGCCGGGCCAACCCGATCACGATGTTCATGGCCCAGTACGGGAACACCTCCATGAACTCGCCATCGTCCACCACGCGCCTGATGACCTCGTGCATGTCGTACGGCTCGCGGGCCGAGTCGGGGATCAGGTGGGTGAGGCCCTGGTCGCGGCGCTCGGGGTCGTCGACCGGCGCGTACGACGGCGGGTCCTCGAGATTGTTCGACGGCAGGAACGAGAGAAGGTGGCGAACCATGGCCAGGCTCTCCTCCTCGTCCTGAGCCACGAACGAGGCCACGCCGGAGCGGGAGGCGTGGGTCATGGCCCCACCCAGCTCCTCGAACGACACCTCCTCGCCGGTGACGGCCTTGATCACGTCGGGCCCGGTGATGAACATGTGCGAGGTCTCTCGCACCATGAACGTGAAATCGGTCACGGCCGGCGAGTACACGGCGCCGCCGGCGCACGGCCCCAGGATCGCGCTGATCTGGGGAATCACGCCCGAGGCCCGGACGTTCCGCTCGAAGATGTAACCGTAGCCCGCCAGCGACGCCGCACCTTCCTGGATGCGCGCGCCTCCCGAGTCGTTCAACTGGATGAACGGCGCGCCGGTCGACATGGCGAGGTCCACGACCTTGCAGATCTTCTGGGCGTGCACCTCTCCGAGGGAGCCGCCGAACACCGTGAAGTCCTGGGACGCGACGAACACTTTTCGCCCGTCGATCGTCCCGTGGCCCGTGACCACGCCGTCCCCCGCCGGGCGGTTGCGCTCCATCCCGAAGTCGTGGGACCGGTGGACGGCAAACGGGTCGGTCTCCTGGAACGACCCCGCGTCGAGAAGGAGCTCCAAGCGCTCCCGGGCGGAGAGCTTGCCCCGTTCGTGCTGCTTTCGGACGGCCTCTTTACGGTGGGCGTCCAGCATGGCGGCCTTGCGCTTGCGGAGCTCCTCGATCCGTTCCTCGACCGTCCGGACCGGAACCTGGGGACGCTCCTCGGTCTTGGCCATGGTCCCCGAGTGTAGCGCCCGGCTCGGGCCGGACGGCCGCGCCACGGCCGGGACATGTCAGTGGGTGGTCCTACGATCGGCCGCGTGGAGGCCACCGTGGAGCTCACTCCCTCTCAGCGCCGGACCTTCGAGCGGCTCATCGGGCCGGGCGAACGCCCCCTCTTCTCCGCCGACGTCGTTTCACACCTGCGGGATCGGATCGAGGAAGCCGTCCGGGCGGTCGAGCTCCCCGAGCCCCTCTGGCTCGGCAAGTCCAGCCTGAACGATCTGGCCCGGTGCGCCGGGCTGTTCGACGCCATCCGAGCGGGCGAGCGCGGGCCTTTCTCGTTCACGCCGCGATTCGCGGCGGGACGGCTGGCCCACAAGGCGGTGGAGCTCGAGGTGGCCGGGCGCGAGGACCGGGACCCGCATGGCCTCGTCGAGGAGGCGGTGGATCGGCTCGTCGACGACGAGGCCTTCCGGGGGTTCTGGGACGGCCTCGACAGCCTCCGGCGGGACGAGACGCTGATGGAGGCGGCGAAAACACTCGAGCTCTTCCGTTCGACGATGCCGCCGCTTCGACGGATGCGGCGGGAGCTCGCACCGTCCACCGAGTGGCACGTCCGGGTCGAGCTGCTCGGCGGCGCCGTGGTGCTCAGCGGGACGATGGACCTGGTGCTCGGCTCGGGATCGCCCGTGGAGCCGGGACGGGCCACACGCCTGGCCATCGACCTCAAGACCGGCCGGGCCTGGCCGGAGCACGCGGAGGACATGCGCTTCTACGCGCTCTTGCTGGCCCTGCGGTTCGGGGTGCCGCCGTACCGGGTGGCCACCCTGTACCTGGATTCGGGCGAGTGGCAGGCGGAGGACGTCGATCAGCGGATCCTCGACCGCGCCGCCGAGCGCGTGATCGGGGCCGTCCGGGCGGCGGCGGCGTCGGAGGCCGGACGGGAGCTCGAGCTCGCTCCCGGGCCCTACTGCCGGTGGTGTCCCCGGGCCGCGGTCTGCCCGGTGAGCGCCTTCCCGCCCGAGCGCGATGCGGTCGAGGCCGAAGCGCTCTCGACCATCCACTGAAGCCCACCGACCGGGGTGCGTCCTTTGCTCCCAGGCCTCCGACGTTTGTCGCGAGCCGCGGCCCTGGCCTATCGTCGGGCTCTCTGCGACCCGACGGGCGAGGGGTGGGCATGGCCAAAGAGCTGTACGACATCGGCGAGATCCCGCCGATCGGGGACGTCCCCAAACGGATGCACGCCCAGCTCGTGCGGCCCGACCGGTACGGGGAGCCGGAGAAATCCATCCAGGACGAGGTGATCGACGTTCCGCCGATCGGGCCGGGGGAGGCCCTGGTCATGGTCATGGCCGCCGGCGTCAACTTCAACAACGTATGGGCGTCCCGGGGTGTCCCCATCGACATCACGAAGACCCAGGCACGATGGGGCGAGCCGACCGATTTCCACATCGTCGGCTCGGATGGATCCGGCGTCGTCTACGCGGTGGGCGACGGCGTGTCGAACGTCGCGGTGGGGGCCCACGTCGTCGTGCACGCCGGCCAGTGGGATCCCGATGACCCGTGGGTGCTCGCGGGGAAGGACCCGGGCCTCGCGGCGAGCTTCCGCGTGTGGGGCTACGACACCTGCTGGGGCTCGTTCGCTCAGTTCACCAAGGTCCAGGCCCATCAGTGCCTGCCGAAAGCCGGCCGCCTGACGTGGGAGGAGGCGGCTGCCCCCACGCTCACCGGCTCGACCGCGTACCGCATGCTGCACGGCTGGCCCCCACACACGGTGGAGCAGGACGACGTCGTGCTGGTGTGGGGAGGCTCGGGCGGCCTTGGCTCGCAGGCCATCCAGCTCGTGACCCTGGCCGGCGGCAAAGCGGTGGCCGTGGTCTCCTCCGAGGAGAAGGGTGAGTACTGCAAGAGCCTAGGCGCCGTCGGGTACGTCAACCGAAGGGACTTCAGCCACTGGGGCGTGCCGCCCCGATGGGAGTCGCCGGAGTGGAAGGAGTGGTTCGAGGGGGCCAAGGCCTTCGGGAAGGCCGTCTGGGACGTCCTGGGGGAGCGTCGGAGCCCGCGCATCGTGTTCGAGCATCCGGCCCAGGACACCATTCCCACGTCGATCTTCGTGTGCGACCGCGGCGGCATGGTCGTGATCTGCGCCGGGACGAGCGGGTACGACACGATGGTGGACGTCCGGTACCTGTGGTACCTGCAGAAGCGGTACCAGGGCTCTCACCTGTTCAACGACGAGCAGGCCGCGGCGTTCAACGACCTGGTCCGTGACGGGCAGATCCAGACGACGCTCGGCCACACCTACCCGTACGAGGACACCGGCCACGTCCACCAGCTCATGGCCGACGGCAAGCTTCCCGAGGGAAACGTCGCGGTCCTGGTCAGCGCGCCGTCAACGGGCCTGACGGACCTGCCCTAGCGAGCGTCCTGGACAAGCTCGACGAGGACGCCGCTCATCCCCGTCGGGTGGACGAACGCGATCGTGGTACCGCGCGATCCGGAGCGAGGCGATTCGTCGACCAGGGGGATGCCAGCCGCGCGGAACGCCTGGAGGGTGGCGGCGACGTCGTCGACGCGGAGCCCGAGATGGTGGAGGCCCGGACCGCGCTTGGCCAGGAATCGCCCTACCGGCGTGTCCGGGCCCAGCGCGCCGACCAGTTGGATGCGCGAGTCGCCCACCTCGAACAGCACCTCCTCGACGCCCTGCGACTGAACGACTTCGCGGTGGCAGGGCTCGATCGCGAGCGTGTGCCGATACAGCTCGACCGCGGCGTCGAGGTCCTCGACCGCGATCCCCACGTGGTCGATGCCGGTCAGCATGGGTCAACGGCGTCCTTGACGGCTCGCAAGTCCACGCCCCGGGGGAGCCCTCGGCCCAATGGCCCGATCGTCCGGGCGTCCTCCTGGGTCACGGGGATCTGGTTCTTCCTGGCCACGGGCGTCTCTCGAGGGAGGCGGGCAGGCACCCACCATAGCCGTTCGGCCCGGATCCCGGCACTCGGGCTCCGTAAGCCCTTCGGAAGCTCCCTAGGGCGAAGGGCGGATGCGCGCCATCGGGTGCCCCCCTACGATGCCTGGAGACGGTCCGTCGGCCAGGAAGGGGACGCCCGTGAGAGAGGAACGATCGACCGCAGCGGTGCTCGAGGGGTCCGAGGTCCTGCGGGCCGGGAAGGCGGACGTCTTCCGGATCCGCGAGCGGACCCGCAAGAAGCGCGTGCGGCGATTGATCCTCGTCCTGGTGGGGCTCGACGGGTACCTGTGGTACCGGTACCTCACCGACAACCCCATCCGGATGCCGAGTCCCGGCCCCAACATGATCCTGTTCCTGCCGGTGATCCTGATCTTCCTGGCCATCCTGCTGATGATGGCCATGCCGCTGTTCAGCGGACGCTCCCCTCACATCGTCGTTCGGCCCGAGGAGATCGAGGTCGGCCTGACCGACGTCCGAGGGCTCGACGGGCAGGTAGATGAGGTCGTGCGGACCCTCGACGTGTTCCTGGGCTACGCCACCTTCCGCGACGAGCTTGGGGGCAATCCCCGCCGAGGGATCCTGTTCGAGGGGCCCCCCGGGACGGGCAAGACGTACCTGGCCAAGGCCATGGCGAAGCAGGCCGGTGTGCCGTTCCTGTTCATCTCGGCTCCCGCGTTCCAGTCGATGTGGTTCGGGATGACCGGGTCGCGCATCCGCTCGTTCTTCAAACGGCTCCGCAAACTGGCGCGCAAGGAAGGGGGCGCGATCGGCTTCATCGAGGAGATCGACGCCATCGGATCGGATCGGGGCGCACTCTCCGCCTCCCGGGACCCCACAGGCCTGGGCCGCGCAACCAACCGGATCATCGGTCCCGGCGGCTCGGGCATGGTCAACGAGCTGTTGATTCAGATGCAGTCCTTCGACACTCCTCCGTTCCTCCAGCGGCTGAAGGGCGGTGTGATCGAGTGGATCAACGGGTTCATCACGCCCGAGCGGCGGATCTCGGCCGGCAAGCCCGGCTACAACAATATCCTGCTGATCGCGGCGACCAACCGGTCCGACAACCTGGACGCCGCGCTCCTTCGCCCGGGACGGTTCGACCGACGGCTGTACTTCGACCTGCCGACGAAGCAGGGGCGACGCGACCTGATCGACTTCTTCCTGGATCGCAAGGCGCATCATCCGCAACTGGACGAGGACTCGTCCCGCGAGCGGATGGCGCACGACACGTTCGGGTACACGCCGGTGATGATCGAGCACCTCTTCGATGAATCCCTGCTCGTTGCACTCCGGGACGGCCGGCGACAGATGAACGTCGACGACGTGTATGAGGCCAAGCTCACCGAGGAGATCGGGATCAAGCAACCCGTGATCTACACCGACGCCGAGCGGATCGCGGTGGCGACGCACGAGGCCGGGCACGCCTCGGTCGCGTACTTCTTCGGCAAGGGGCGGCGGCTCGAGGTCCTGTCGATCATCAAGCGGCGCCTGTCGCTCGGGCTGCTGGCCCATGGGGACGAGGAGGAGCGGTTCACCCGGTCGCGCTCGGAGATCGAGGCCCACGTCGCCATCGCGCTCGGCGGCCTGGTCTCCGAGGAGGTCTTCCTGGGGGAGTCGGGAACGGGTCCCGCGTCGGACCTCGCGGGAGCGACGCAGCTCGCCGCCCAGATGGTCGGGTCCTTCGGGATGGCCGGCTCGCTGATCTCCTACGACGCCATCGCGGAAGGCCCCATCGGGAGCAAGAACCTGGTGGGCAAGGTCCTGGCCGATCGGGACGGGAAGGGACGGGTCGAGGACATCCTCACGGAGCAGAAGGCGCGCGTCACGGAGCTCCTGGAGGACAACCGGGACGTCGTCATGGCTCTCCGGGATGCGCTCATCGAGCGGGACGAGCTCGTGGCCGAGGAGATCACCACCGTCATCGAGAAGGCCCTGGCCAACCGAAGCTAGCGGGCTCGGCTCATCTCGCCAGCTCGCGCACCGCCGGAATCACGTCCTTCGCCAGGCGCTCGCGTTGCTCCGACCGGTCGCCGGACAGCCAGACGTTGAAGCACGTGAAGCCGTCGGACGCGAGCCCGGCCAGTCGCTCGGCGATCGGGCCGGGCTCGCCGGCGACCATGCGGTCGGGATCGGAAGGGGGTCCGCCGCCCACCCGCACCGACACGTTGTACGCGTAGGTCAACGCTTGGGGGTCGCGGCCGGCGCGTGCGGCCGACTCCTTCACCACCTTCAGCTTCTCCCGAGCGACGTCCGGCGGCGCGTACGCCATCGAGGGGAGCCAGCCGTCGGCCATCCGCCCCGCCAGCTCGAGCCCATGGCGCCCGTACGTTCCGAGCCAGATGGGGATGGGCCGCGACGGCTTGGGCTCGACCTCGGCGCCGACCGTTCGGTAATGGCGGCCCTCGAAGGAAAACGCTGGTGCGAACCACACGCCGCGGATGATCGTGACCGCCTCTTCCAGGGACGCGATCTTCTCCCCGGGAGAGCGCTGCGGCAGCCCAAACGCCTCGAACTCACGATCGTTGCCACCGGCGCCCAAGCCAAGGACCAGCCGGCCGCCGGACAGTCGGTCCAGCGTCTCCGCCATCTTCGCCGTGACGGCCGGGTTGCGGTACGGCAGGCCGAGCACGTTCGGCCCCACCGAGATGTGTGAGGTCGACGCGGCGATCCACGTGAGCAGGGTCCAGGTCTCGAAGGACGGCCGCTCCCCGTGGAGGTGGTCCCACACCGTCACGAGGTCGAACCCGAGATCCTCCGCGTGCCGAGCCTCGGCGACCGGATCGGACCGCTCGGAGACGGACGGGATGACCGTTACACCGAAGGAGGGGTCCATGCCCACGAGTCTAGGCGCGACGAAGCGGCGGAACGGCCGGTCGTAGACTGGTCGCGTGAGCCCATCCGTGATCGTCGCGGGTGCCCGGACGCCCATCGGCAAGCTCCGGGGATCGCTGGCCGCCCTCTCCGCCGCCGACCTCGGAGCGGCAGCCATCCGTGAGGCCCTGAAACGATCCGGTGTGGCCCCCGAGCGGGTCGACTACGTGATCATGGGCCACGTGATCCAGGCCGGGACGGGGCAGATCACCGCCCGCCAGGCCGCCGTGGCCGCCGGGATCCCCAAGGAGGTCCCGTCCATCACCATCAACAAGGTGTGCCCGTCCGCCCTGACCGCCATCGCCCTCGCCGACCAGCTGATCCGAGCCGGAGAGGTCGAGGTCGTGGTGGCCGGCGGCATGGAGTCCATGACGCAGGCGCCGTACCTGCTTCCCAAGGCTCGCGGCGGCCAGCGCCTGGGACACACCGAGCTGGTCGACTCGATGATCCACGACGGGCTGTGGTCCTCGTTCACCAGGATGACGATGGGGGAATCATCGGATCGGGTGAACGCGGACCTCGGCATCACGCGCGATGAGCAGGACGAGTGGGCCGCCCGGTCGCACCGGCGGGCCCACGCGGCGTGGGAGGACGGCCGGATGGCCGAGGAGGTGGTCCCCGTCGAGGCGCCGCAGCCATCAGGCGGCGTGGTCCTCGTCCGTCTCGACGAGGGCATCCGACCCGACACCACCGCCGAAAGCCTCGGGACCCTGCCACCGGCGTTCGGCGCGAACGGGACGATCACGGCCGGCAACGCTTCGCAGATCTCCGACGGCGGGGCGGCCGTCGTGGTGACCGGTGAGGACACGGCATTGGAGCTCGGCCTGGAGCCGATCGCCGAGATCGTTGCTCACGGCATGGCCGCCGAGCGATTCGCGTACCTGCACTCGGTGCCGGCCATCGCCCTCCAGAACGCGCTGAAGAAGGCCGGGCTCGACGTCCACGACCTCGGGTTGATCGAGGTGAACGAGGCGTTCGCCGCCGTCGCGCTGAACGTGACGAAGGTGCTCGGGGTCTCGGACGACATCGTCAACGTGAAGGGAGGCGCCGTCGCCCTCGGACATCCCATCGGCATGAGCGGCGCCCGGATCGTCCTCACGCTCGCCCACGAGATGCGCCGGCGCGGGGTGGACCTCGGCGGCGCGACCATCTGTGGCGGCGGGGGCCAGGGCGACGCCCTGGTCCTGCGACGGCCGGCGTAGGTTCCGGGCGCGCATGGCCGAGGACCGCTTCGAGCTGCCGGGGGAGCTCGAGGAGTTCCGCGCGATCGTCCGGCGGATCGCCGAGGAGCGGATCGCCCCCCGGGCCGCCGAGATCGACGAGACCGATGAGTGGCCCGAGGACGTCTACAAGGTGCTCGTCGACAACGACCTCATGGCGGTGGGCTATCCGGAGGAGTTCGGCGGCTCCGGCGGTGGCTCGCTCGCCTTCGGCCTGCTGATCGAGGAGCTCGCCCGGGTGTCGGCCGGCGTCTCGCTGATCCCGGGCGTATGCAAGCTCGGCGTGGTTCCCCTGAAGGTGGCCGGCGACCGCGACAAGGAACGCTCGATGACCGAGGGGATCTGCCGCGGAGACATCCTGATGTCCTACGCGCTGACCGAGCCGGGGGCCGGCTCGGACCCTGCCGCGATGACCACGCGGTACGTGCCCGACGGCGATGCGTTCGTCCTGTCGGGCACCAAGCGGTTCATCACCGGAGCCGGCGTTTCCCACGCCTACGTCCTGTTCGCCACTGCGGACCCCTCGCGGAAGACCAAAGGTGTCTCCGCGTTCCTCGTTATGCGGGACGACCCCGGCATCTCCTTCGGCCGGAAGGAGGACAAGATGGGGATCCGGGGATCGCCCACCCGCGAGGTGATCCTGGAGGACTGCCGGATCCCCGCCGACCGACTGATCGGCCAGGAGGGTGAGGGCTTCGCGTATGCCATGCAGACCCTCGACTATTCGCGGCCGGCTATCGCGGCGCAGGCTCTGGGCATCGCGCAGGGCGCGTTCGACGTCTCGTCGAGGTACGCGACGGAGCGGCGGCAGTTCGGGCAGCGGATCGTCGACTTCGAGGCCATCCAGTTCATGCTGGCCGACATGGCGATGAAGATCGAAGCCTCCAGGCTGCTGGTCTATCGGGCGCTCGCCCTGTGTGACTCGGGCGATCCACGGATGACATATTTCTCGGCCACCGCGAAGTGCTTCGCGTCGGATGCTGCCATGGAGATCACGACCGACGCCGTGCAGATCCTGGGGGGCTACGGCTACATCCGCGAGTATCCGGTGGAGCGGATGATGCGCGATGCGAAGATCACGCAGATCTACGAGGGAACGAACCAGATCCAGCGCGTCGTGATCGCCCGCCACATCCTGAAGTCGCTCGGCGCGTGACGCCACTACGCCATCCGTGCACGCCGTCCACGATGGGCGGGGCCGCGCGCCGCCTTCT
>JBIOUU010000027.1:0-7401 GCA_044867345.1 Actinomycetota bacterium | reverse complement strand
AGGAACGGATCAAGGAGCAGCTCGCGCTGTTGATCGAGGGCGCGGGGGCCAGGTCGGAGACCATCGACCACCTGCTGTTCTCCGGGCCCCCCGGCCTGGGCAAGACGACGCTCGCCGGGATCGTGGCGAACGAGCTCGGCGTGGGGTTTCGCCCGACGTCGGGGCCGGCGCTCGATCGCCCCGGGGACCTGGCCGCGATCCTCACGAACCTGGAGGAGGGCGACGTCCTGTTCGTGGACGAGATCCACCGCATGCCTCGGCCGGTGGAGGAGGTGCTCTACCCGGCGCTCGAGGACTTCAAGCTCGACGTGGTCCTGGGAAAGGGACCGAGCGCTCGCAGCATCCGCCTTGACCTCCCCCGGTTCACGCTGGTGGGGGCGACGACCCGGCCCGGGCGCATCACGCTGCCGCTCCGGGAGCGGTTCGGCTTCTCGCCGCGCCTGGACTATTACTCGCGCGAGGACCTGGCCACGATCGTCCGCCGCTCCGCGGGCATCCTGCACGTGGCGATCGATGGCGAAGGCGCTTCGGAGATCGCCCGGAGGTCCCGCGGAACCCCCCGGGTGGCCAACCGCCTGTTGCGGAGGGTCCGGGACTTCGCGGAGGTCCGCCACGACGGGGCGGTCGACGCGGAGGTGGCACGGCGCGGCCTCGAGCTGTTCGACGTCGACGAGGAGGGTCTGGACAAGCTGGACCTGTCCATCCTGTCGTCCGTGATCGAGAAGTTCGGCGGGGGGCCGGTGGGGCTGTCGACACTCGCCGCCGCGGTGGGGGAGGAGACCGACACGGTGGAGGACGTGTATGAGCCGTACCTCCTCCAGCTCGGCCTGCTCAAGCGGACCCCCCGGGGCCGCGTGGCCACGGAACGGGCCTACCGGCACCTCGGAGTGCCCGTTCGCGAGGCACTGCCGCTGTCGTAGCCTCGCGTCCGGCATGAGCGGCGATAGCCTGTATGCTGCGGGTTCGTCCCGACCACGCGAAGAGGTTCCCCGATGATCCAGATCCTTGCCCAGAGCTCTGGCGGAACGTCGTCCTCCGGCGGCTCGCTCCTCAGTCTGCTGTTCCCGCTCGTCCTCCTCGGTGGGGTCTTCTACTTCCTGCTCCTTCGGCCCAACCGCACGCGCCAGCGCCAACAACAGAGCCTCCTCGAGAGTCTCCAGGTCGGGGACGAGGTGATGACCGCGGGCGGCATCTTCGGGACCCTGAAGGACATCGACGACGAGGACGACACGGTCACCGTCGAGATCGCTCCCGGGACCTCCGTGCGCATGCTCCGCCGGGCCATCTCCCAGCGACTGGTCGAGGAGGCGGAGGAGGACGCGGGGGGCGACGACGGCACCGAGGACCAGGGCTTCGACGAGGAGGCCGGCAGCCGGCCGTGAAAGGCAGCGCTGACGCCGCTCCGCGGGCGCCGTCGCCCGAACGGGCGCCGGCAGCCGCGGAGCACACCGAGTCCCTGCCTGAGGCGGTAAGCCTGGCGGCCGTCCAGGCCAACCCTGAGCTCTCCGGGTTCATCGCCGCGGCCGACCGGGTCATGGAGGGCCTGGGTTACACCGAGCACGGCTTCCGCCACGCCAACCTGGTCGCCCGGATCAGCTACAACGTGCTCACCCGCGTGGGGTTCGACGAGCACACCGCCAACCTGGCGAGCGTGTCGGGATACCTCCACGACCTGGGGAACATGGTGTCCCGGGAGGTCCACGGGCAGACCGGCGCGATCCTCGTGTACCAGGCCCTTAAGGACCAACTGCCCGGCACCGACCTGGCGTCCATCGTCGCCGCGGTGGCCAACCACGAGGAAGAGAACGGCTACCAGGTCTCGCCGGTGGCCGCGGCGGTCATCCTGGCCGACAAGTCAGACGTGCACCGCAGCCGCGTCCGAAAGTCCGGCCAGATCGAGTTCGACATCCACGACCGGGTCAACTTCGCCGCCGAACAGTCGTTCCTGCGGGTAGACTCGACCGCCCGCACCATCACCCTCGAGCTCACGATCGACACCGAGATCAGCCAGGTCATGGAATACTTCGAGATCTTCCTCGGCCGCATGCAGATGTGCCGCAAGGCCGCCGAGGTCCTCGACACCAAGTTCAAGCTCACGATCAACGGGGCCGAGCTGGCGTGAGGAGCAGCAGCCGGAACCTCTGGCTTTCGGTCGCGTTCGTCGGCGTGCTGATAGCCGGGTCCGTCGGCGCGTTCGTGGCCGGCATCCGCCCGGTGCTCGGCCTGGACCTGGAGGGCGGGGTCTCGGTCGTGCTGGCCGCACCGAGCGGGACGCCGAAGTCGGTCATGGAACGGGCCCTGGAGAACATCCGCAATCGGGTCGACGCCTTCGGCGTGGGCGAGCCCCTCCTGTTCCTGTCGGGCAACACGATCGAGGTCCAGCTGCCGGGGCTGGCCCGGGGATCCATCGAGGAGCGCTCCAAGGATCAGTTCTGCCTGGAGGGCGACGGCGGCTCGGTCTACCGATGCTTCCCCACCCAGTCGGAGGCGGCCACCGAGCTCGACGCCACTACGGTGAAGACCGTGCTGAACAGCGTCTGCCTGTCCGGGCTCTCCCAGTTCGACGCCTCGCCCCAGTGCTTCGGCTCGCAGAAGGACGCGGACTCGGCAATACAAGGTATATCTGTGGCGAAGCAGAGCGGGAAGTGGTGTCTGGCCGCCACTGGCCTGGCCACCGACCCATGCTTCGACTCCAAGGACAAGGCGAACGCCGCGCTGGCCGGGATCGGCACCACGGTCTCGAAGAGCTACTGCGTGCAGGGGTCGACGGGCGAGACCCTGTCGACGGACGCAGGTGGGGCCTGCTTCCCCGACGAGACGCACGCCAAGGAGACGCTGTCCGCCATCGCCGTCCAGCACGAGACGCGCGAGTTCTGCGTGGTCAGCTCGGCCGGCAAGGGCCTGGGGTGCTTCCTGACCAAGGACGGGGCGCAGGCCCAGCTCCAGAAGACCGGGCAGGAGCGCCTGCTCCAGGTGATCGGCACCACCGCCCGGCTGGAGCAACGTGAGGTGCTCCAGGTCCTGGCCCCCGGCACATCGGAGTTCGACACCACGCCGGTCACGTGTGGCAGCGCCACGGAGCAGGCGACCGCCCAGTGCGGCTTCGAGGCGCTGAAGGACCGCACGGTCATCTTCATGGGGCAGGAGGGGGACAAGTACCGGCTCGGACCGGTCCTGATCACCGGCGACCTCATCAAACGGGCCACCGCCGTGTATGGCACCGGCAGCCAGAGCGGCGGGTTGCCCGGCTGGCAGATCGACTTCACCACCACCTCCGCTGGCGCGAACACCTTCTCGGACGTCACCACTCGCCTGAAGGGCAAGCAGCTGGCGATCGTCGTGGACAACGAGGTCATCTCGGCCCCGACCGTTCAGGGCGTCATCTCGTCGAACGGGGTCATCACCGGGAGCTTCACCAAGTCCCGGGCCCAGGACCTGGCCACGCAGCTGAACTCCGGAGCCCTCCCGGTCAACCTGAAGAAGGAGCAGGTCGAGACGGTGAGCCCCACGCTCGGCCGCCAATCGCTCCACCAGGGCCTGGTGGCGGGCCTCGTCGGCCTTGTCCTCCTGGCGCTGTACCTGCTGTTCTACTACCGGCTCCTGGGCCTGGTGGCGTGGATGGGGATGACGATTTGGGCCGTCCTTGCCTTCGCCCTGATCTCATTGGCGGGTCGTACATTCGGCTACGCGCTGACCCTGGCGGGAGTGGCCGGCCTCGTCATCTCGCTCGGCGTCACCGCCGACTCCTACATCGTCTTCTTCGAGCGATTGAAGGACGAGGTGCGCCACGGCAAGTCGCCCAGGGCCGCGGTGCAGCCCGCGTTCAAGCGGGCGTACCGAACCATCGTTGCCGCCGACATCGTCACGGCCCTGGCCGCCATCGTCCTCTACATCACCGCCATCAGCTCGGTGCGCGGGTTCGCCCTGACCCTCGGCGTGGCGACCCTGCTCGACCTGTTCGTCGTGTACTTCTTCAAGCGGCCGACGGTCTTCCTGATCGCCCGGAACGAGCGTCTGGTGAACCTGCACGGCTTCGGGCTGACGAGTGGCGTGGCCGCGGAGCCCCTCCGGGGAGAGCCGCTGCCGGTGGCCGGAGGGTCGAAGTGAACCTCGGACACGCCCTCGCGACCTTCCGGGGGCACCGCGAGCCGCACTTCCGGATCATCGAGCACCGCCGGTGGTGGTTCCTGCTCTCCGGCGTCGTGATCGCGCTGTCGATCGTGGGCCTCGCCGTTCGGCACCTCAACCTGTCGATCGACTTCGAGGGCGGGTCCCAGCTCACGTACGCCAACAACACGGGCGTCTCGGCCGAAGAGGTGCAGTCGATCCTCCAAGGGCCGCCGTGGAGCCTCTCGGGCACCGAGGTTCAGATCGTCGGGGGGAACCAGCTCTCGGTTCGGACGCCGAGCCTCACCGAGCTCTCCGACGTCGAGCGGACGGACCTGATCGATGCGCTGGCCAAGCAGGCCGGAGTGAGTCCCTCCGACATCAGCCGGACGGACGTCGGGCCGACATGGGGGGCCGAGATCTCCCGCAAGGCGCTCGAGGGCCTGATCGTGGTGCTGGTCGCCATCACCATCTACATCGCCCTGCGGTTCGAATGGAAGATGGCGGTGGGCGCGCAGGTGGCGATGGTCCACGACGTCCTGATCACCGGCGGGGTCTATGCGCTGACCGGCCGGGAGGTGACGCCCGCGACCGTCATCGCCATCCTGACGATCCTGGGGTACTCCCTGTACGACACGGTCGTGATCTACGACAAGATCAAGGAGAACACCGAGTCGCCCGCCCTGCTGGCCAAGGACACGTACGGCGGCGTGGTGAACATCTCCCTGAACCA
Organism: Actinomycetota bacterium; assembly: GCA_044867345.1. Taxonomy (GTDB): domain Bacteria; phylum Actinomycetota; class UBA4738; order UBA4738; family HRBIN12; genus AC-69. The sequence goes on along the minus strand of JBIOUU010000027.1, from coordinate 2,561 downwards.
GGTGTTCATGCGTTCGGTGAACACCTCGCTCGTCGTGCTGTTCCCCATCGCGTCGCTGCTGTTGTTCGGTGGATCCACCCTGAAGGACTTCGCCTTCGCCATGATGATCGGCGTCATCTCGGGTGCGTACTCATCGATCTTCGTCGCGGCACCCATCCTGTCGGTGCTGAAGGAGCGGGAGCCGAAGTACGCGCAGCTTCGCACCCGGGCGACGGCCCGGGAGACCGCGGGACGTCCGCTCCGGCCCGTCCCGAGCGAGCGGTCCTTGGCCTCGGCCGGCGGGGACGGCCAGCCCGTGCCGTCCGCCGTAGGGGCCCGCCCCGCCGGGGGGGGCACGGCCCGAAGCGTCCAGGGGGCGGCGCGCCCCCGTCCCAGGCCGAAGAAGAAGCGCAAGCGGAGGTAGCACGTGGACGTGGAGCAGCTCAAGGCCCTCGTCAGGGACGTGCCGGACTTCCCCCAACCGGGCATCGTGTTCAAGGACATCACCCCCCTGCTGGCCGACGAGATCGCCTTCTCAACGGTCATCGACCTCATGGTGGTCCATTTCGGCCGGGGGAGCGTGGACAAGGTCGTGGGGATCGAGGCCCGTGGGTTCATCCTGGCCTCCCCGGTGGCGTATCACTTCGGCGCGGGGTTCGTCCCGGTGCGGAAGAAGGACAAGCTGCCGTGGCAGACGGAGTCCGAGGAGTACGAGCTCGAGTACGGGACCGCCACGCTGGAGATCCACCGTGACGGCGTGGACCCTGGAGAGCGGGTCCTGATCGTCGACGATGTCCTTGCCACGGGCGGCACGGCCCGAGCCACCGCTCGCCTGGTGGAGCGGATCGGCGGCAAGGTCGTCGGGATCGCCTTCCTGATCGAGCTGGGGGTCCTGAAGGGCCGGCAGCAGCTCGACGGCTACGACCTGTTCACGCTGATCAGCTACTGAGTTCGCACCCGCGCGGCTACACTGGCTCGACCAGGAGGACCGCCGTGGACAGCCGGGAGCAGCCCAGGACCGAACGCAGGGGAGGTCTGCTCTCTCGCCTGCGACCGGGGGCGGAGGACGGGCAAGACAGGGACGGCCTGGAGCCGGTGTTGCGAACCCTGCGGTCCTACAACGCCAAGGCCGATACCAAGGAGATCGAGCGGGCCTACCGCTTCGCCGAAGCCCATCACGCCGGTCAGAAGCGGCTGTCCGGCGAGGACTTCATCGAGCATCCCCTGTCGGTGGCCCAGATCCTGGCGGATCTGGGGCTCGACACCACCACCTTGACTGCGGCGCTCCTGCACGACGTGGTGGAGGACACCGAGGTCACGCTGGAGGAGCTCGAGGTGGACTTCGGATCGGACGTGGCCCGCATCGTGGACGGCCTGACCAAGCTCCAGGCCATCGCGTTCAAGTCGCGTCAGCAGGAACAGGCCGAGAACGTCCGCAAGATGATGGTCGCCATGGCCGGCGACATCCGGGTTTTGCTGATCAAGCTGGCCGACCGGCTGCACAACATGCGCACGCTCTCCGCCCTCTCGCCGACGAAGCAGCGAGAGAACGCCATCGAGACCCTCGAGATCTACGGGCCGCTCGCGCATCGCCTCGGCGTGCAACAGCTGAAGTGGGAGCTCGAGGACCTCTCCTTCAAGACGCTGTATCCGGGACCGTACCGGGAGATCGCGAGCCTGGTGGAACGGCGGCGCGACGACCGCCAGCGGTACGTCGAGACCGTCCTGTCCGCGGCCCGGGCCAGGCTCAAGGATGCGGGGGTCAAGGCCGAGGTCGAGGGCCGGCCGAAGCACCTCTACTCCATCTACGAGAAGATGGTGTTGGGCGGCAAGGAGTTCAACGAGATCTACGACCTCGCCGGGATCCGCGTCCTGGTGGGCAACCTCCGCGACTGCTACGGCGCGCTCGGCGCCATCCACTCGCTCTGGAAGCCGGTGCCCGGCCGGTTCAAGGACTACGTCGCGATGCCGAAGTCGAACATGTACCAGTCCCTCCACACCACGGTGGTCGGGCCCCAGGGCCGGCCCATCGAGATCCAGATCCGGACCCACGAGATGCACCGCACCGCGGAGTTCGGCATCGCCGCGCACTGGCGGTACAAGGAAGGCCGCGACGGCAAGCGAGCCGCCAAGGAGGCCGCCGACCTCGCGTGGCTGGGCCACATGATGGAGTGGCTGAAGGACATGGCCGACCCCCGGGAGTTCATGGAGGGTCTGAAGATCGACCTGTACCGGGGGCAGGTATTCGTGTTCACCCCCAAGGGGGACGTGGTCAACCTTCCCGCGGGCGCCACGCCCGTCGACTTCGCCTACTCGATCCACACCGAGGTCGGCCACCGCACCATCGGGGGCAAGGTCAACGGCAAGCTGGTGCCCCTGGACTACGAGCTGCGGACGGGCGACACGGTCGACATCCTGACGTCGAAGGCCGAGGGCGAGGGACCGTCCCAGGACTGGCTGAAGTTCGTGGTCACGCCGAGGGCCCGCAGCAAGATCCGCCAGTGGTTCTCCCGGGAGCGCCGGGAGGACGCGCTGGAGGAGGGCCGCGAACAGCTGCATCGGCTGATGCGCAAGCAGAACGT
>JBIOUU010000026.1:0-13844 GCA_044867345.1 Actinomycetota bacterium | reverse complement strand
GCTCGCCGGTGCGGCCCGGTGGTGAGGGCCCGCGACGCGGGCCCCCGCAACCGGATGCCCTTACCGTACCCCTTGGTCCGTGAACTTGATCACGTCGGCCGCGTTGTCCTTGGTCACGAACTGAGGCCCGGTCAGCACGACCCGGTCCGCGCTCCCCAGCGCCACGGCGCCGGTCGCGAGGTACTGGGTCATGAACACGATCGCGAGATACCCCTGCAGGTACTGGGCCTGATCGATGGCGAACAGCATGTCACCCTTGTCGATGGCATTCAGCACGTCCGTCGACAGGTCGAACGTCGCCAGCTTGATCTGCCCCAGCTTGCCTGCCTGCTGCAGCGCCTGGATGGCGGGCGTGGAGGCGGTCGGTCCCAGCGTGAGGATCCCGTCGATCGAGGGATCCGACTGGATCTTGCTCGCGATCGACTGCGTGATGCCGCCCGGGTCGTTCAGGTCGACGGGGACGACCTCGGCCTTGAAGCCCAGCCCCTCGCTGAAGCCCTTGCATCGAAGGTCGAGGGCGACGTTGCCGACCTCCTGGTTGACGCAGATCGCCTTGGTGACCCCCGCGTCCTTCATCCGTTGTCCGGCCAACTGCCCGGCGACCTCTTCCGTCTGTCCGATGTGCACCAGCACCCCGAGCTTCTCGAACACGTCGCTGCCCGAATTGATCGAGATCACCGGGATCCCGGCGCTCACGGCCTTCTCGATCGATGGCCCGAGCGCGTCGGCATCGGGGATGCTGACGATCAGGCCGTCCGGCTTCGAGGCCACCGCGGCGTCGATCAGCTGGGCCATGGCGACCATGTCGAAGGTTCCCGGCGCGCGGTACTCGGCCGTGACCGCCTCGTCCGCCGCCGCGGCCTTGACGCCGTTGGCTACGACGGACCAGAACGGGTCCGAGGCCTGGCCGTGGGTGACCACGACGATCCGGAACCCGCGCTGGTTGACGCCGCCCGACTGTCCGGGCGACCCCTCCTCGTTCCCGCCACCGGTGCACGCTGCCCCCAAGAGGGCCAGCACCAGCAGGACCCCCGCCCACTTTCGACGGATCATTCCCCCTCCTTTCCTCCGGGGCGACGCCTCATCGCGTGTTCCCCCTCCGACACCGACACACCGGCCACGGACGATGGTCCGGGCCGCACGCCCAATCGCTCGAAGAACTCGAGGCTCTCGGCGACGTCCTGGACCGGGCCCGTCCTCTCCTGGGGTGCCCCCTCCAGCACCGTGTCCTGCTCCAGCACGTACCAGCCATGGTAGTCCGACGACTCGAGGGCCGAGACGATGGCCCCGACGTCCACGTCGCCCGTCCCGAGCGGCCGATACATCCCCGCCGCGACCGCGTCCCGGTAGCCGATCCGTCCCGTCCGCACCTGCTCCGCCAGGTCGGCCGAGACGTCTTTCAGATGGACGTGGGCCACGCGATCCCGTGCCGCCATGGTGAGCTCGACCGGATCGGCCCCGCCCACCATCAGATGCCCGGTGTCCACGCACAGCGACACCGGTGAGGACTCCAGCAAGCGCTCGACCTGCCTGGGTCCCTCGATGACGGTGCCCTGATGGGGATGGAGGGCCACCGTCAGGTCCCGATCGGACCCCAGGTCGACGACCCGGCCGATCCCGACCACCAACGGCGCCCACGAGGAAGCCTCGAGGTCCTCGGCTGCCTCGTAGCCGTCCTCGCCGGTACTCGCCGCCAGCACGAGGACATCGGCGCCGGCGGCAGCCAACAGATCGGCCTGCGCCGCCACCCGTTGGAGCTCCTCCTCCAACCGACCCGGCTCGTGGAGGACGACGGGTACGAACCCGGCCACCAGCCCGAGGCCGTGATCGGCCAGCTTCGCGTGCAGTCCCGCGGCATCGGTGGGCAGGTAGCCGTCGGGTCCGAGCTCGGTGGCCGCAAGGCCGAGGCCGGCCATCTCCGACAGGACCCGGTCGGGCTCGAGCTGGAACCCCCATCCGGGAACCTCGCAGACGCCCCACGAGATGGGCGCGCCCGCCACGCGCGCGACGTGACCGCTCAGCCGACCTCCTCCAGGCGAACCGGCCGGTGCTCCGCCCTGGAGCGGCCGCACGCTTCGGCGATTCGCAGCGCCTCCAGGGCGTCCTCGGCCGTGCAGGGGCTCTCCCGGCGCCCCGCGGCGAGCTCGACGAACCACTCCATCTCGGCCCGATAGGCGGCAGCGAATCGGGCCTGGAATTGCGGATAGGGGTCGGCCGGCGTGGGCGCCGCCTCCGGCTCGACGGAGCGAAGTGGCATCCGTCCGTCCCATCCCACCACCACGCTGTCCCCCGAACCGAGCAGCTCCATGCGGACGTCGTAGCCGAGCGGGTCGTGGCGGGTCACCGACAGGATCCCGAAGGCGCCACCCGACAACCGGAACGTGGCCACGGCCGTGTCGACGTCGCCATATTTCTCGAACACCGGGAACCCGATCACGGCGCCGTCGGCGTACGTCTCGACCACCTCCTGCCCCGTGACGAACCGGAGGGCGTCGAAGTCGTGCACGCTGAAGTCCTTGAAGATGCCTCCGGACACGGGGATGTACGCCTCGTGCGGCGGCGCCGGGTCGTGGCCCGCCATCCGCACGACGTACAGGGTCCCCAACCCGCCGTCGGCGACCAGGTCGCGGGCGGCCCGGTACCCCGCATCGAACCGGCGCTGGAACCCCATCTGGAACGGGATCCCCGCATCCCTGACGTGCGCCACGACCTCCGCGGTCGACGCGATGTCGAGCGAGATCGGCTTCTCGCAGAACGTCGGGAGCCCGGCGTCGGCGGCCTGATGGGCCAGGGAGGCGTGCGCGTCGGTGGCGGCCGCGATCACCACCGCGTCCGCGGCCTTCATGGCGTCGGCGACGTCGTCTCGGGCCTCCACGCCGAGCTCCCCGGCCACAGTCCGGGCACGGTCCCGATCGGCGTCGGTCACGAGCACCTCCACCCCTGGAAGCGCGGCCAGCGTCGCCGCGTGCACGACGCCCATACGCCCCACGCCGATCACCGCGATCCGCATCAGCGAGGCCCCCTCCCCTTGCGGGCCGGACCGTTCCCGCCGGACCGCCTCCTCGCGATGAGGAGGCCCGCTCCGTTGGAACGTTCCAAGACGAGGGAGTAGGCTAGGGGCCGCTTCGCGGCGTGTCAAGGCGGGATCGTCGTGGAGCCGTCGAATGCGGGAGGCGCGTTGGAGACCACGAGGCTGACCGTGGCCCAGGCCATCGTGCGATTCCTCATCGCCCAGCGAACGATCATCGACGAGCGGGAGGCTCCCCTGTTCCCCGGGGTCTTCGCCATCTTCGGTCACGGCAACGTGACAGCCCTGGGAGATGCGCTCGAGGCCGCGGGCGACGCGCTTCCCACCTGGCGCGGCCAGAACGAGCAGACCATGGCCATGGCCGGCGTGGCGTTCGCCAAGGCGAGGAGGCGCCGCCAGATCATGGTCGCGACGAGCTCCATCGGACCGGGGGCCACGAACATGGTCACGGCCGCCGCCATCGCCCACGCCGACCGGCTCCCCCTCCTCCTCCTGTCGGGCGACACCTTCGTCAGCCGACTGAACGATCCGGTCCTGCAACAGGTGGAGCACTTCGGAGACCCAACGACCTCGGTGAACGATGCGTTCCGCCCGGTCACCAGGTACTGGGACCGGATCACGAGCCCGGAGCAGATCCTGCAGTCCCTTCCGCAGGCCGTGGCCACGATGATGGACCCGGCTGAATGCGGTCCGGCTTTCATCGGTCTCCCCCAAGACGTTCAGGCGAGGGCGTTCGGCTACCCGGCCGCATTCTTCGAACCGCGCGTGCATCGGGTCCGGCGTCCCGGTCCCGATCCGGCGGAGGTCGAGGCGGCCGGGTCGCTGCTCCGGTCGGCCCGGTCGCCGCTCGTGATCGCCGGGGGCGGCGTCCACTACTCGCTGGCGGAGGCCGAGCTCGCCCGGTTCGCCGAGGATCACGGCCTCCCCGTCATCGAGACCGTCGCGGGAAAGTCCTCGCTCACGTGGGACCATCCGAGCTTCGGCGGTCCCATCGGCGTGACCGGGAGCTCCTCCGCCAACGCGTTGGCCGCGGATGCCGACGTCGTGCTGGCCGTCGGCACCCGTCTCCAGGACTTCACTACGGGATCGTGGAGCGTGTTCCGGAACGAGGGGATGCGCTTGGTTGCGGTGAACACCGGCCGATACGACGCGACCAAGCACCGGGCGACGTCCGTCGTGGGTGACGCCCGGCGAGTCCTGGAGGAGCTGGGTGAGGCCCTCGGCGGCTGGCGCGCGCCGGCCTCGTGGCTGGACCGGGCCCGAGAGGAGTACGCGGCCTGGAACGCGTACCTGGACGAGGCGGCCGCCCCTCCCACCGACGGCCGTGCCCCTTCGTACGCCGCGGTCGTCCGAACAGTGAACCGCCACGCCCGAAGCGACGACTACGCGCTCACGGCCGCCGGCGGACTGCCCGGCGAGCTCAACAAGCACTGGCGATCGCAGTCGGTGGGCAGCTTCGACTGCGAGTACGGCTACAGCTGCATGGGCTACGAGATCGCCGGGGCCTGGGGTGCGGCCATGGCGCTCCCCGATCGCACGGTGATCTCCTTCTGCGGGGACGGCTCCTACCTGATGGCCAATTCCGACATCTACGGCTCCGTGCTCTCCGGTCACCGGTTCATCGTCGTGCTGTGCGACAACGGCGGCTACGCCGTGATCGACCGGCTCCAGACGTCCAAGGGCAGCGCCCACTTCAACAACCTCATCGAGCACGTTCGGGCGAAGGAGGTCGCGTACGTCGACTTCGCGTCGCATGCCCGCTCGATGGGCGCGATGGCCATCGAGGTGTCGACGCTCGAGGAACTGGGCGGCGCGCTCGAGCGAGCGCGGGAAGCGGACCGGACCGCGGTCATCGTGATCCGCACCGACCCTGACACCTGGACGGGCGGCGATGCCTGGTGGGACGTGGGTGTTCCCGAGACCTCCGAGCGGTCGGAGGTCCTGGTGGCCAAGGCCGAGCATGAGGCGGAGCGCAAGCATCAGCGAGTGGGCGTGTGAGCGAGGGATCGTCGCCGGCCATGCCCTCCCAGTCTCGCGGCGCTCCTTCCACGCACACGGGGAACCGCCATCCCACCATCCGTGACGTGGCCGAGCGTGCCGGAGTCTCGAAGTCCCTCGTGTCGCTGGTGATGCGAGGCTCTCCGCTGGTCGGCGTGGAACGGCGGGAGGCCGTCCTTCGCGCCGCGACCGAGCTCGACTACCGCCCCAACGCGGTAGCCCGCAGCCTGGTTCGAAAACGTAGTTTCGTGATCGGGGTCGTCCTGTCCGATCTCCACAACCCATTCTTCGCCGAGGTGGTCGACGGGATCGAGGAAGAGGCCAGGATATGTGGCTATCAGGCTTTGTTCAGCACGGCGCGCCTATCCCCGGAACGCGAGGCCGAGGCGCTGGAGACGTTCCTCGAGCTTCGAACAGACGGCCTGATCCTGGCCGGCGCGGAGCTCCCCATACAAGACATCGTCGCGGTCGCCACCATGGCCCCCCTGGTGCTGGTGACCCGGTCGACTCGATCGCCGCTCGTCGATTCGGTGACCAACGACGACCGAGCCGGAGCCCGGCTCGCAGTGGAGCATCTCGTCGCGCTGGGCCATCGGGCCATCGCCCACATCGATGGAGGAAAGGGCGCCGGAGCGGCCGCCCGTCGTTCCAGCTACTTGGCCACCATGAGCAACCATGGCCTGGCCGAGGAGGCTTCCATCGTCCGCGGAGCTTTCACCGAAGAGGGAGGGGCGGCCGGCGTGGAGCGCCTGCTGGCTCGGGGCAGGACGCCGACCGCCATCTTCGCCGCGAACGATCTCGCCGCCGTGGGGGCGCTTCACGCGCTGGGAGAGCGAGCATTGCGAGTGCCCGAGGATGTCTCGCTCGTTGGGTACGACAACAGCTCGCTTGCGGCCCTGGGCCATGTCGATCTGACCACGATCGACCAACCGCGCCGCCAACTTGGTGCCGCCGCCGTCCGCCTGCTGCTCGAGCGCCTCGATCGGGGGCGACGGGAGGCCCGTCATCTCGTGGTCCCACCCCACCTCGTCACCCGGGGGACGACGAGCTCACCCCGACGAGGCCCTCGAGCGCGGCCCGGCCACGGCGCGCAACCCATGCCGGATCCTCCGTCCAATAGATCGGATTGAACGTCTCGAGACTCCAGGGACCGGCGTAGCCACGGGCGCGGAGAGCGGCGAGCAGCTGCTCGAGACGGATCACGCCTTCCCCTGGAAAGATCCGGTCGGCGTCCTCGATCTCGCGGGGCGGCTTCGCCGGCGCGTCGTTCAGGTGAACGATGGCCAGCCGTTCGATCGGGAAGGCGTCGATCGATCCGGCCCCGCTCGCGTGCCAGTGGCAGGAGTCGAGGACCAGGTCCACGCCCTCCACGCCGTCGATCGTGGCCGCTGCCGCCTCCGGGGAACCGATCGGGCAGTCGTGAAACCCCAGGAACTCAAAGGCGACCTTCACATTCGCCGCGACTGCGCGGTCCCGTGCCAGCTCCAGGCCGTCACGGATCGCGGGGAGGGCGGTGTCCTGGCCCAGCCCTGCAACCCGCGGTGGCACGACCAAGAGGTACACGGCGCCGATCGCGCGGCAGACCTCCAGCCGCTCGCGAAGATCGGCCCGCAGCGTCTCCCGCTCCAGACCGCCGTCGGTGGTCAGGCCGATCCTGACGCCGTTGAGACTCACCACCTCACCGGGCCGCACCACCCGGGAGATGGCGGCCGTCTCCGCCCGATCGGCGAGAAGCCGCTCGGCACGGGCCTCGATACCGGAGAATCCCGCATCCCGAGCCAACTCCAACTGCAGCGGCGTCGGCGTGGTCATGATGGTCGCGCCGTTGAGGTACAGCTCGCTCGGGGCTGGGCCCGTCATCACTTCTCGCGAATCACGCCGAAGGTGAGCCCGGCCAGCACGTGACGCCTCGCCAGCAGCATCAGCACGAGAGGCACCGCGATGGCGATCACGCCTGCTGCTGCCATCTCGTTCCAGATGATCTCGAACTGGGTGACCAGGCCTTGGACCCCGACCGGAAACGTCTGGGCGTCTCGGGTGGATGTCAGGATCAGCGCGAAGAGGAATTCACTCCAGCTGAAGGCGAAGATGATGACCGCCGACGCCAGTAGTCCCGGGGCGACCAACGGCAACAGCACGCGCCGGAAGGCGACCGCTCGTGTGGCGCCGTCGACGTACGCCGCCTCCTCCACCTCCTGCGGGATCTCTGACATGAACCCCTTCAGCATCCAGATGCCGAACGGCAGGTTGAACAGTGTGTACACGAACACCAGCGCCAACGGATTGTTGTAGAGGCCGATGGTGCGGACGATCAGGAAGTACGGCACCACCACGGCGATGGGCGGCAGGAAGCGGAGGGACAGGGCCCAGTTCAGCACCCCCACGCGCAGGCGCCGCGAAACCGGCAGCCGGGTGAGCGGGTACGTGATGGCCATGCCGATCACAAGCGTGAGGAGCACCGTCAGGGAGCACACGACCAGGCTGTTGCGCAGCAGCCGCACGTATCCGCGGTCGAACAGCACGCTCACGTAAGGCTCCAGTGTGGGGTGCTTGACGACCAGGGTGGGCGTCGAGGCGAAGAGCTCGGCTCGGCCTTTGATGCTCGTGTTCAGCAGCCAGTAGAGGGGAAACAGATAGATGATGGCGAAGATGACGAGGGCCAGCCAGCCGATCACCCTGAGCACCCGATGGGAGCGACCCATGGGTCAATCCCGTTCCACGGGGAGCAGCCGGGCAACCCCGCTGTAGAGCAGGCTCATGCCCACCAGGACCATGATCGCGAGGGCGGCCGCCTCACCGGAGTTGAAGAACTTGAAGCCGACCCGGTACAGGTACAGGCTCAGGAGCTGGGTGGCGGTTCCCGGTCCCCCACCGGTCAGCACGAAGATGGCGTCGAATGCACGGAGCACGTCCGCCAGCCGGAGGAACAGGACCAGCAGGAGCAGCGGCCGGAGATAGTAGAGCTCGATCTGGACAAACTGCTGCCACCAGGTGGCCCCGTCGACCTGCGCCGCCTCCAGGGATTCCTGGGGGACGGTCTGGAGGCCGGCGAACATCACCAAGTACACGAACGGGGTCCATTGCCAGATATCCACCGAGGCGACCGACAGCATCGCGGTCGTGGGCCGGGAGAGCCAGGGGATCTCCTGTTGGATCAGGCCGGCCAATTGGAGGAGATGGTTGAGCACCCCATAGTTGGGGGCGTAGATGAGGCGAGCGATGACCCCCACCCCCACGGGTGGGATGACGATGGGGATGATGGCGAACACGAAGATCAGGGCGCGCAAGTTCGGTGACCGAACCACCCGGTTGACCAGAAGGGCCAGTCCGGTGCCGAGCACGATCTCGGTCGGCAGCACGATGAGCGCGTAGAGCCCGGTGGCCCGAAGCGCGTCGAAGAGCAGTGGGTTCCTCACCGCACGAGCGTAGTTCTTCCCTCCGACGAAGGCGCCGTCACCACCCTCACGCAACGAGGAGATCAGGGCAACCAGGAACGGGAGGAGCACGATGACGAAGACGATCCCCAGGACCGGGAGGAGCAACCTATAGGCCAGGCGCTCCTGGGGGGTCGCGCCCAGGCCCCACCGCCTCGCGGGTGGGGCGAGCGACGTGGCAGCGGGGATCGGCTCGCTCATCGGGCGAGCCGATCCCCCACCGTCGGCAGAGCCACCCTACGCGTAGTAGCCAGCCTGCTCCATGATGTCGTGGATCTCGCCGGACGCGGCGGTGACGGCGTCCTGTGGCGTCATCTGTCCCGCGAGCGCGGCGTTGAGATTCGTTCCGAGGACCGTCTCCACCGCGTTCCACTGGTCTGTCCTCGGGCGCCAGTTCGGGGTGGCAGCCAAGGATTCGGCGAGCGCGGAGAAGTACGGGTTGGCCTCGTTCAGCCCGGCGTCGTTCAGCACGCTGGTGCGGCTGGGGATTCCGCCGTTCTCCGCGTACACCCGTTGCGTGTCCTCTTGGGTCATCCATCGGATGAAATCGGCCGCGACCTCGCCGTTCTCGGCCGCCGTAGGGATGCCAAGGAGCCAGTTACCCATCATGCCGAAGCCCTGGCCCGAGGGCCCGGCCGGCATCGGGATGAAGGCTACCTTCCCTTCGACCGTGGTCCCCTCGCCGAGCACGATGCTGTTGATCTCGCCCGGCCACACCGTTGACTGGGCAGTCTCGCCGATCGCCATCAGGCGAGAGCGGTCGGCCGCGTCCACGTTCTCCGGACTGGCCTCCGCCACCGACTTGAGGTCCTCGACCAGGAACTCCACGGCCGCGAGCGACTCCTTCGAGTCGAGGACCACGTTCCAGTCCTCATCGAAGACGTCCCCACCGAACGACCACAGGATGGGCAGGAAGTCGGCCACGACCGGGTTCGTCGCCAAGCCACGGATCGCATAGCCGGAGACTTTGCCCTTGTCGTTCGCCTTCGCCGCGGCCAGCACGTCGTCCCATGTCGCCGGCCGGTCCATCAGGTCGGTTCGGTACATGAACATCTCCACGTTGCCCACCACGGTGATGCCCAGCAGGTGCGCGTCCTTGCCCTGCTCGCTCGGCGGAACGGGCCCCCGTGGGGGTGGCCACGTCCCGACGTCGTAGATCACGTCGGCGATGTCGGGATCGCGCTCGAAGCCGTAGTTCGAGTCAAGCGGTTGGAGCCAACCCTCGGTGCCGAACTTCGGCATCCACGGGTCGTCGAGCATCACCAGGTCGTAGCTCGAATCGTTCGCCTGGAACGTCGTGACGAGCTTCTCGTAGAGCTGCGGGTAGGGCAGCTCCTCGATCTGGAGCGTGACGCCGCTCTCCTTCTTGTAGTCGTCCGCGAGGGCCTTGATGCCCTCCGACTCGTTGCCTTGAACGGCGGCGATCACGAGCCGATCCGTCTTCTCCCCTCCGCCGCCGCCCCCACAGCCGGCCATGACGACCATGAGCACGGCCGACATCGCCAGCATCTTGGAACGATGTCTCACGGGTCCCCCCTTCTCAAGCGTCGGGCGCTGGCAGTGGTCCGCCTTCGCCTTCCCACCAGGACCACTGATTCTAGGGAGTCACCTAGCCGGCCGCTGCGTGGATCTTGGAACGTTCCAGGCGGGGTCCGCCGAACGCTTGCGGACAGAGGCCTGCTCGCCGCCGTCAGCTCCCGGCCTTGAGCCCAGCCAGGACGGCGCGGAGCCGCCTCGCCGATCGGATGGCTCTGGCCCATGCCCCGTCCACCGATGCGATCTGCAGCCTTCCCAGCTGGATGTTCAGGGCCGTGACCTACGACGTCCTCGCCGAAGTACCAGACCGAACCGTCGTCGGCCTGGGCCCAGGTCGTACGCGACCTCCTGGATCCTCCCGCCGAGATAGGCCATGTACTGGGGGACGAGCGTCTCGATCCGCTGGCCCTCCCACTGCACGATCCTGGTGTTGGGAAGGAGCTGACCTCGGTTCGGAACGGCTTGCCGTCGACGTGACGCACGAACAGGACTGACGCCTGCTTCGACACGGGGAACAGCGGGTTCGTGACTTCGGTGGGGTGCGAGAAGGTCGGCACGTGCAGGTCCACCCGTTGGCTCTCCGGGACCACGGCAACGTGCGGGACGACCGGCTGGGGGATCTCCCTTGCCCTGTGGGAAGCCGAGACGGTGGCCTGGCCGCCGCTCCCGGTGCACGCGCCGATCAGGAGCACGCCGCCACCCTCGCGCTGAGGACCTGGTCCGCATGTCGATCGCTCCCTTGGCGGCCAGATGGAAGGCGATGTGAAGCGGACGAGCTCTTCCCGGTCGGAGCCTCCGGACACGCTGAGGGCCAACACGACGCCGACCCCTTGCGCACAGAGCTTGTACTCGAGGGCCCGGCGATGCAGACGAGTGGTCTCCTCGGTCAGCAGGACGTCGCGGAAGTGCCCGAACGGGACCTGTGCCTGCTCGACCAGGCTCAGGATCTCGGCGGCGTCCTCAGCCTCCCCCGCGCAGTACTCCTGCCGGTAGGACAGGCCGACCTGCCCATCCCGCGGGCATGACGACGCCCGGCTGCGCCCCGTCCACTCCCGCTTCCCACGATCCCGCCGTGCTGACGACCTTTCAGCTTTCGTACTCCTTCGTGTTCTCGCCCAGGTACCACACCTTCCTTCAGGTGTCCTGGGCGTACCAGTCGAAGGTGTTCCCCACTTGGCGCCCCGCGGGAACGGGAGATACGGATTGTCGATCTGGGCCACGAAGTCGGCAGGGTCCGGGGTCACCGGGTCGCTCCCCCGCGGGAGCGGCGGCGTCAGTCCGGGATGCGCAGCGTGACCGCGGCACCACCCCCCGGTCGGTTCGTCGCCTTCACCGTTCCACCGTGGGCCTCGGCCACGGCTCGCACGATGGCAAGCCCCAGCCCCGAGCCTTCGTCGCCGTTCGGTCGCGACCGAGACGGGTCTGGCCGGGCGAACGGCTCGAAGGCGTTGCGCAGGAAGGCAGCCGGGAAGCCCTCCCCGGTGTCCCGTACCTCCAGCGATAGGGAACCGTCGAGGTGAGCGACCTCGATGGTCACCGTCCCCCGCGGCGGAGTGGAGCGCAGGGCGTTGTCCAACAGGTTTCCCACGGCCTGCCGCATCCGCAGGGGATCGACGCTCGCCCTGAGGCCCGTCGGCACTCGAGGCTCGATGGTCACGCCGGCCTGCCTGGCCCGCGCGGTGAAGGCATCGACCTCGCCACCGATGAGCTCGGCCACGTCGACCTCCTCCCGTCGCACCGGGACCCGCCCCCGGTCCGCCCGGGCGAGCACGAGGAGGTCCTCGGCCAACCGGGCGAGCTGCTCGGTCTCCTCGGCCGCGCTCCGGAGTGCCGCTTCGAGCTCCTCCACGCTGCGAGCGCGACGAAGCGCCAGATCGAGCTCGACCCGCAGGTTGGCAAGCGGCGTCCGGAGCTCGTGGCTGGCCTCGTCCACGAAGCGCCGTTCGCGCTGGAGCGCCTGTTCCAGCCGGTCGAGCATCTCATTCAGGGTCTCCCCCAGCCTGGCGACCTCGTCACCGGTCCCCGCCGGTGGGAGCCGGCGGCCCGGCTCCGATGCCGAGATTGCTGCGGCCTGGATCCGCATCCGCTCCACCGGCCGCAGCGCAGCGCCGGCCACGACCCAGCCCACCCCTCCGGCCAGGATCAGGACCAGCGGACCGCCGATGGCCATGAGCGTGGCCAGGCGGGCCAGGGCCTCGTGCTGGTCGTCCAGGGACGCCCCCACGACCAGCACCCGCCCGTCGGTGACCGGGACCGCCAGCAGGCGAGCCTGGACCGTCTCGTCCACGGTCTGGGCGTCCCGTTCGAGAACCCGTGGCCGGCGCAGCCCGGCGACCTCGGCCTCGGTGAGGAGCGGAGCGGTCCGAAGGCCTGGGGAGGACTGGATGACCACCGCGCGGGGACCCAGGACCTGTGCGAACGCATCGCCGGGGTCGATCAGCCCGCCTCCCTCCTCCAGCACCGCAGGGGACTGCCGAAGGCTGGTCACCAGATCCTCCGCGCGGGACCGGAGTCCGGCGTCCACGGCCTCCAGCAGATCGGACCGGAGCCGCAGATACAGGAAGATCCCGGAGACGGTGAGGACCACGGCCATGAGAGCGGCCGAGATGAGTGTGAGCCTAGCCCTGATCGGCAGGCGCACTCGCGGGCTCCTCCTTCAGGCGGTAGCCGGCTCCCCGGACCGTCTCGATGGAGCTCGACCCGAAGGGGCGATCGACCTTCTCCCGCAGGTACCGGACGTAGACGTCCACCACGTTCGAGTCGCCCTCGTAGGCGAAGTCCCACACGTGCTCGATCAGCCGGGTTCGAGACAGCACCTCCCCGGGATGTCGCATGAAGTACTCGAGCAGAGCGAACTCCTTGGCCGTGAGCTCCACGGGCGTGCCTCCACGGCTGACCCGATGGGTCGCGGGGTCCAGGGTCAGATCCTCCACCGATAGGAACGGCGGCCGCTCAGTGGCGCCCCTTCGAAGCAGGGCGCGCAGCCGCGCCAGGAGCTCCGCGAACGAGAAGGGCTTCGTCAGGTAGTCGTCGGCCCCGGCGTCGAGCCCCAACACCCGGTCGGGGACGCCGTCGCGGGCGGTCAGCATCAGCACCGGGCTCCACCGGCCCGCCGCGCGGAGACTCCTGCACACCTGGAAGCCGCCGAGGTCCGGGAGCATGATGTCGAGGACGACGGCGTCGTAGGGGTTTTCCGACGCCAGCCAGAGAGCGTCGTGTCCGGTGCCGGACGTGTCGACCGCGTAGCCCTCCTCCTCGAGCCCGCGCTTGAGGAGGCCGGCCATCTTGACCTCGTCTTCCACCACCAGCACGCGCAGGCGGCACCTCCCGGTGGAGGAAGCCTAGCCGGGAAGGGTGAGAGCACGATGAGAGCCCTGGAGCGGACCCTTCGGTGCTTGAGGTCAAGTCAGCGGGCCGGGGTCATCACGGTTGGCTCCCCCGACGCGACATGGGCGAGTGGCAGGCTGAAGGAGAACGTCGATCCCCGACCGGAGTCCGACCGGACCCACATCCGGCCGGCCATCGATTCCACGAGCAGCTTGGCGATGTAGAGCCCGAGCCCCACCCCGCCATTGGCCCGGGTCGAACCGTTGTCGACGCGATAGAAGCGCTCGAAGATCCGTTCCTGCTCCGCCGTGGGGATGCCCTCGCCCGCGTCGGCGACGGAGATCACGCAGATACGGTCCTGGACCTCTACCTCGATCCGGACGTGGTCATCGGGGGGCGAGTACTTCAGCCCGTTGGAGATCAGGTTGACCAGGACTTGCTGGACCCGAGCTCGGTCGGCGAAGGACACTGCCTCGCGGCACCGTGGCTCGAACAGCACCCGGACGCCGTGGTCCCGTTCG
>JBIOUU010000025.1:0-2452 GCA_044867345.1 Actinomycetota bacterium | reverse complement strand
AGCCGAGCGTGCGGCACCCCGAAGGTGTCGAGGAGGGGCTCACAGTACCGCACCATGGAGTGCCTCGACTCCCGCGGGTCCTTGTCCCTCTCCCGGCTGAGAAGGCCGATCATGTAGAAGACGGGGACCCGACCGTCCATCGCGACGCCACGGAGCGTGTTGATCGAGGCGTAAAGCCCGGCGTGCTGGATCATCAGCACGACCGGCTCCCCACCCACGTGGAGCCCGGCCGCGATGGCGGTGGCCTCGTCCTCGGTCGCGCAGGTGACGACGCGGATCGATTCCTCCTTGTCCAGCGCGGCGAGCACGGTCTTCTGGTGCGTGTCCGGCACACTGAGGATCCAGCCGAGGTGAGTGTGCCTCGGCGGCTCGGCGACCTCGGCCGCCAGGGCCGTGCGCGCCTCGCGGAACGTGTCCTTCAGCGTGTCGATGATGAGCGGGGCCGGAATGGATTCGGGCATCGTGCCTCCGCGGTGAGCGGGCGATCAGACGGTCCGGCGGCTCGCGGCGCGGGTGGCCGGACCCGCGGCGGTCGTTTGCGGGTGGCCGCCGCGGGTCCGGGAGCGAGCCTCGGCCGTAGGCGTTGGCTACTTGGACACACCCCACACGCGGGCGTAACCCGCGGCCCAGTGATTCCAGCCCTTGACGTTCTCCCGCCACGCCGCGACCTGCGGGACGTAGATGGTCGGATAGTAGGGAAGGTCAGTGCGGCGGAGCTGCTCGAGCTGCGCGTAGATCTTCGCCCGGTCCTCCGCCTTGAGCGCCTTCCGGCCCTCCTGGCAGAGGCGGTCGTACTCCGGGTTGTTGTACCCGGCGTTGCTCGACTTGGACTCGTTGCTCTGGCAGTAGTAGACGTCGGCGTCGGGCCTTGGGGTGAGCCCGGAGTAGAACAGGTCCCACTCGCCCTTGAGCCAGACCTCCTGGAGGGCCGCCGACTCGAGGGTCTTCACCTCGACGTTCATGCCCGCCGCCTGGAGCTGGGCCTGGATCACCACGGCGCCCTGGGCGATCCGGTCCGGCACGAGATGCGCCTGCATGACGACCTTCTCCCCCTTGTACCCGGCCTCCTGGAGGAGCTGCTTCGCCTTCTGGACGTTCGGCTTGGCGTAGGGGTCCTGGTCGTGCACCGCGCCATGAAACGGCATCCCCGCGGGGAAGCCGGCCGACACGGGTTTGCCTTGCCCGCCGGTGTTGGCCTGGGAGAGCTCGTTCTTGTCGATGGCGTACGCCACCGCCTGGCGGAGCTTCTGGTTCGTGAACGGCCCCTTCTTGAATCCGAAGCGGAGGTCGTCGAACGCGATGCCGGGCTTGGAGGCGACCACGAGCCCCGGCTTGCCCTTCATGCGCGCGACGTCCTCGACGTTCAGCTCGATCGCGATGTCCACGTCACCCCGCTCGATGGCAGCCGCTCGTACCGAGCTGTCCGGGATGGGAATGAAGTCCACCGTCTCCATGATGGCGACTTTCTTCCCGGCGAGCCCCGAGGTTGGGCGCGTGTCGGCCACGTAGTCCTTGAACTTCTTCATGCGGAGGTAGGCGTCCTTCTTCCACTCCACGAACTCGTAGGGACCGGTGCCGACGGGCTTGGTGATGGCGCCGCCCTGCTTCTCGACCTCGCCCTCCGGATAGATCACGACCGGGCAGATGATGTTGGCGAGGTTTGCGAGGAACACACCGGACGGCGCGTTGAGGTTGATGCGGACCGTCGAGGCATCCGTGGCCTCCACGTCCTTCACCAGCGCCTTGAACTCCGCCGACCGGCAGCCCTGGTTCCGCATCCGGTTGAGCGTGTAGGCCACGTCCTTCGCGTCCATCACCTTGCCGTTGTGGAACTTGACACCCTTCCGGATCGTGATCGTGTACGTGAGGGCGTCCGGACTGATGGTGTGCTTGTCGGCCAGCATCGGCTGGATCGACAGGTCCTCGCCAAGGGTGTAGAGCATCTCGTACACGTTCAGGAGGGCGACCCGGCTGACGTAGTGCGTCGTCAGGTGGAGGTCGACGTTCGAGGTGTCGCCCTGGAGGGCGACCTTCAGGTGGCTGCCCTGGGCCGACGCCGTCGGCGGCGCGACGAGAGTCGCGCCCAGGAGCAGGGCCAGCGCCATCGCGCACCAGCCGGCGGTGTAGCGGAGCCCGTGCCGTGTCGCCCGCGTCGCTCGCATCAGCATCTCCTCCTTGGCTATCACCATCGGATTTCCCGCTGCACCGGCAGCCGGTGCTGGTCCTGACGTCCCTCGATCGGCCACGCGCGGAACTCGTCGAGCCAGACCAGCATCTCCTTCATGATGGCCTCGGCGATCCGGCGGCCCTTCTCGCGGCTGGCCTTCGTGGGGTCGCCGTGGACACCCGTCTTGGTCCACCGTCCCCAGAAGTCGTTGAACCGGACGTTGGTCGTGCTGTCGGAGGTCATCGTCCGTCCTACCCGGTCGGTGTCCTGCACGGCCTTGTCCAT
>JBIOUU010000024.1:0-18472 GCA_044867345.1 Actinomycetota bacterium | reverse complement strand
ATGTATTCCTCCGCCGACGACAGGTCGATGGCGATGCCGAACGCATGGGTGCTCCACGACGTCCCGTTCCTGATGTACCGGCACGCGTATCCGTAGATCCCGTGCTTGACGTACTGGCTCAGGTGGTTGTTCTGGATGTGCCCATACACGTCGTTGTCGAGGTTGGTGGAGGCTCCGCCCTTCCCGGTCACCATCTGGGTGGGATATCCGCCAAGCTTGCGATGGAAATAGACCGTGTACGTCGTGCCCGTGTCGGCGGCACGCCAGTACATGTACACGGCGTGCGCGGCCGCGCTGCAGGGCTGGCCGAACCGGTTGACGATCTGCGTGTAACCGTTGGGGACGGAGGGATAGTTGTAGTGCCAATCCCGCCACCCGAGCCTGGCCCAGTGCCACCCCACCAGCAGCGGGGTGACTACGGCTATGGCCGCAATGAGAGGGAGGGCCCGCCGACGATGCCGACGGAGAAAGGCGCCCACCTTCGCCCGCACGATCCACCTCCTGTCCACACGCGGGGGAGGTGGGGAGGCCGCACACGTTAGCGGAACCGTGCTCCCATGCGAATCACCAGGATGGGTGAACTGGTGGCGGCGGGCGGGGGATTTTCCGGCCGAGCTACTTCGACGCGGCCTCGGCGGCGCCGACGGCCGCCTGGCCGGCGGCCAGACGTGCCGTCTCCACGCGGAACGGCGAACACGACACGTAGTCCAGGCCGATCTCGTGGCAGAACACCACCGACGCCGGGTCTCCGCCATGCTCGCCGCAGATCCCGACGTGCAGGTTCGGGTTGGCCGCCCGGCCCTCCTGGGTGGCGATCCGCATCATCCGCCCGATGCCCGCCGGGTCGATGGTCACGAACGGGTTGGCCGGGACCAGCTTGCGCTCCTCATACATGCCGACGAACTTGCCGATGTCGTCCCGGGAAAAGCCGAACCCCATCTGGGTCAGGTCGTTCGTGCCGAACGAGAAGAAGTCGGCCACCTCGGCGATCTCGCCGGCGGTGAGGGCGGCCCGCGGCACCTCGATCATGGTCCCCCACTCAAGGTGCTCGATCCGCTGGCCGGCCTCCTCCATCACCCTCCCGGCCGCCGGCTCCAACTCCCGGCGCATCTGCTCCAGCTCGGGCTTGGTGGCAACCAGCGGGATCATGATCTCGGCCCTCGGATCGCCGCCTTCGGCCTTCACCGCGGTGGCCGCCTCCATGATGGCCCGCACCTGCATGGCGTAGAGCCCGGGCTTGACGATGCCCAGGCGCACGCCGCGGAGACCCAGCATGGGATTGGCCTCGTGGAGCTCGTTGACCTTCTTCAGGACCTGCTTCTTCTCCTCGAGCGCCGGCCCGGTCTCGCCGCGCTCCTCCATCCGCGCCACCTCGACCGCCAGGTCCACCTGGTTGGGCAGGAACTCGTGGAGCGGCGGGTCAAGGAGCCGAACGGTCACGGGCAGCCCGTCCATGGCCTTGAAGATGCCCACGAAATCGTTGCGTTGCAATGGCAGCAGTTTGTCGTAGGCGGCTTCCTCCTCCTCGGACGTCTCGGCGAAGATCATCTGGCGCACGGCGTCGACCCGTTCCTCGCCCAGGAACATGTGCTCGGTCCGGCACAGGCCGATGCCCTCGGCCCCGCGCTCTCGCGCGTTCGTGGACTGGTCGGGCGTGTCGGCGTTCGCCCGCACGCGCAGGCGCCTGGCAGCGTCGGCGAGGGCCATGATCCGCTCGAAGGCCTTCCAGATCTTCTCCTTCCGGGCGGACGCATCCCCGGTCCGAGCTCGCTCCAGCACGGACTCCTCAAGCGGGAGCTCCTCGAGGTACACGGTGCCGGTGAAGCCGTCGATCGTGATGACGTCGCCCTCCTTGACCGTCGTTCCGTCAACGCTGAACGATCGGGAGCGGAACTCGATCTTGATGGCATCGGCCCCGCACACCGCCGGGATGCCTTCGCCCCGGGCCACCACGGCCGCGTGCGAGTTCGTCCCGCCGGCCGAGGTCAGGATGCCCTGCGACGCGATCATCCCGTGGTAGTCGTCGGGGGTGGTCTCCCGGCGGACCAGGATCACCCGTTCACCACGCGCCGCCCACTCCTGGGCCTCGTCGGCCGTGAACACCACCTTGCCGGCGGCCGCACCCGGGGAGGCGTTCAGGCCCTTGGCGATGGGCTCGGCCTTCGCCTTGGCAGAGACCACCCGCTTGAACAGCTCCTCCAGCCGGTTGGGGTCCACCCGGAGCAGCGCCGTGTCCTCGTCGATCAGGCCCTCGTCCAGCATGTCGTAGGCGATGACCCACTCGGCGAAGGCGGTCCGCTTGCCGATCCGGGTCTGGAGGATCCACAGCTTGCTCTTCTCGATGGTGAACTCGATGTCGCACATGTCCCGGTAGTGCCGCTCCAGCGTGTCCATCACTTGAAGGAGCTGCGTGTACGAGATGGGATCGAGGTGCTCGAGCTCGGTGAGGGGCAGCGTGTTCCGGATCCCGGCGACGACGTCCTCGCCCTGCGCATTCGGGAGGTAGTCGCCGTACGGGCGCTTCTCGCCGGTCGAAGGGTCGCGGGTGAACGCCACCCCGGTCCCCGAGTCCATCCCCCGGTTCCCGAACACCATGGCCACCACGTTGACCGCGGTCCCCAGGTCGTCGGCGATCTTGTTCTGGCGCCGGTAGTCGACCGCCCGCCTGCCGTTCCAGGACTTGAACACGGCCTCGACGGCCAGCCGGAGCTGCTCCCGCGGGTCCCGGGGGAACTCCGCGCCCGTGTGCTCCTTGTAGATGCCGAGGAACTCCTCGACGAGCTGCTTGAGGTCGTCGACGTCGAGGTCGGTGTCCTGGGCGTTCGGCCCCTTCCGGTGCTTCGCCCCGTCGAGCGCCTCCTCGAACGCCTCGCCCGGCACGCCCATAACGATCTTGCCGAACATCTGGATGAACCGGCGGTAGGCGTCGTACGCGAACCGCCAGTCCCCCTCGGACTGCTTGGCCAATCCCTGGAGGGAGTCCTCGTTCAGCCCGAGGTTCAGGACCGTGTCCATCATCCCCGGCATGGAGAACTTCGCGCCCGAGCGGACCGACACGAGGAGGGGGTCCTCGGGGTCCCCGAGCTTCTTGCCCATGGCCTGCTCCAGGCGGCGGAGGTGGTCCTCGACCTCGTCCGTCAGGCCTTCGGGGAAGTCGCTCTTCGCCAGGTAGGCCAGGCACGCCTCGGTGGTGATGGTGAAGCCGGGAGGCACCGGGAGGCCCATGTTGGTCATCTCGGCGAGGTTGGCTCCCTTGCCGCCGAGGAGGTCCTTCATGTCCTTGTTGCCCTCGGAGAAGTCGTAGACGTACTTGGTCATCGCCAGCCTCCGGCCGCAGCTCGGGTCCGAAGCGTCAAGTCTACGGAACTCGGCGCGCAGGTCGTTCGTTCCGTCATGCTGCAGCCGCCTCCAGCGACGGGAGCGTCCCCGCATCCGAGGCGAACAGCACTCGCACGCGTTGTCCCTCGACGGGGAGGACGCTCGCCGAACGCCCCTCGCGGGACCCGAGCCACTGTCGCGTCGCCGACGCGAACTCGGCCGCGTCCCGCGGTCCGTCCCATACGGTCGAGAGCACGAGCGCCACGTGATCGCCGTCCGACCATGCCCGATAGATCCCGCCGTCCCACCCCGCGGCCGCGCCGTCGGACGTGATGCCCGGGAGTCGGAGGCCGAGCATGATCGAGAGGAACGCCTCCCCCACACCCATCACGTCGAGGTCGGTCCATCCCGGGCCGAGCGTGGGCCCGAGGTCGCCGACGTTCACCGGCGTCGGGGCGTCGTTCGGATATCGCTCGGGGTGCATGACCTGCTCCGTGGACACGGGGAAGTTCGCCATGGCGCGATCGATGGCATGCGTCCCGCCCCGGCGGTCCATGGCCTCGATGAACGACAGCCCTGCCGTGTACGGCCAGGTCTGGAGCTGCAGCACGAACGGTGGGATGCCAGCGGTGGAGGGGGCCGCCTGTAGCCCCAGCTGCAGCTGCTCGTCGAGCGTCAGGAACCGCTGCGCGTACAGGATCATGAAGTAGGTGGCGTCGCCCTCCACGGCCCCCAGCGCGGCTTGGTAGGCCTCGTCCGCACAGTCGCTCTCAAGGGTGTTCAGGCGATCCAGCCGGAAATGCTGGTCGTCGAGCGCATGCGTCAGCTCGTGCGCAAGGGTCACCTTCTGGACCGGCGTCGGGTTGTCCGTGCCGATGAACACCAACTGCCCCGACATCGGATCGTAGTACCCGATTACTTGGGAACCGGCGAACCGCTCGATCGAGCGACGGATGCTGGTGCCGGGTGGGACGACCCCGATGGTCTGCCACGCCCGGCTGCGGCGGTCGAAGAGCTTCGCCGGGTACGAGGAATCAAGGGACTGGCTCAGCCCCTTCACCAGGTCTTCGTGGGAGACCGCATCGACCGGGACCGGCTCGGTGAACTCCAGGCCCCGCATCTGCTGGACCTGGCCCTCGACCTGCTTGATGGCGGGGGGTGTGGGCCCCTCGGAGCCGGCCGAGGCCGGCTGGGGCGACGGACGCCGGCACAGCCTCTCCAGCGCGGCCTGCGCGGAGCTGGGACCGGTCGGGGCCGGGGACGCGGTCTCCGGCGTCGACGGGACCGGCGCGCCCGTCCCGGACCGGAGGGGTTCGGAGCCCGACCCGGTGCATGCCGAACCGACGAGGACGACCGATAACAGGGCGGCGGCCAGGACGCGGGCCCGGGCCATCACCGACGAGGCGCCGCCACGCTGGCCACCGCGGCGACCACGGCCGCTGCCGAGAAGCCGGCCGAGACCCAGAGCAGCCCGATGGAGTTCAGCGACCCCAGCGACGCGATGACCAGGATGATCCCGGCGACGGCCATGAGGGCGAAGGCCACGGCGTACAGGCTCGCCGATCCACGGCGCGATCGGTGGACCGGGGCATCCTCGGGTCCGTGCTCGGTATGGGTCACAGGCGCTCTCGGAGGTATTCGACGAGACCGTCCATGGGGATGCGGTCCTGACGCATCGAGTCCCGTTCCCGCGCCGTCACCTGCCGGTCCTGGAGCGAGTCGAAGTCCACCGTCACGCAGAACGGCGTGCCGACCTCGTCTTGCCGCCGGTACCGCCGCCCGATCGAGCCGGCGTCGTCGTAGTCGCACATCCACTGCGTCTTCACCAGGTCGAAGGCCGACCGGGCGTCGGGCGTGAGCGCCTCGTTCCGCGAGAGCGGCAGCACCGCCACCTTGATCGGCGCGAGGTCCTTGTGGATCGCGAGCACCGTCCGCTTCTCGGTCCCTCCCGAGGCCTTGGGGGCCTCTTCCTCGCGGTACGCGTCGAGCAGGAACGCCAGGAGCGCCCGGTCCACGCCGGCCGCCGGCTCGATCACGAAGGGGAAGTACCGCTCCTCACGGTCCGGGTCGAAGTACGTGAGGTCCTCGCCACTCGCCTTGGAATGCGCCTTCAGGTCGAAGTCGGTCCGGTTGGCGATGCCCTCCAGCTCGCCCCAATCGGTGAATGGGAAGCGATACTCGATGTCGACGGTCCGCTTCGAGTAGTGCGACAGCTCGTCAGTCGAATGTTCCCGGAGCCGGAGGTTCTCCTTCCGGATCCCGAGGTCCACGTACCACTGGAGACGCTCGTTGATCCAGTACTCGTGCCATTCCTCGTCGGTCCCCGGCTCCACGAAGAACTCCATCTCCATCTGCTCGAACTCCCGAGTCCGGTAGATGAAGTTCCCCGGCGTGATCTCGTTCCGGAACGACTTGCCCTGCTGGGCCATTCCGAACGGGATCTTCTTCCGGTTGGCCTGTTGGACCGTGGCGAAGTCGACGAACATCCCCTGGGCCGTCTCGGGACGGAGATACACGACGGCCGCCTCCTCCTCCACCGGGCCCATGAACGTCTTGAACATCAGATTGAAGTTGCGCGCGTCGGTGAATCGGTCGTGGCCGCAGTTCGGGCATCTCGGCTTGGCGGCCATGTCGACGGTGCTCTCGTCCTCCTCGTGCCCCGACTGGGGAGCGTGGAAGCCGGGCAGGTGGTCGGCGCGGAACCGCTGGTGGCAGTTCAGGCACTCGACGAGGGGATCCGTGAACGATTGGAGGTGGCCGCTCGCCTCCCACACGCGAGGCGACATGATGATCGAGCTCTCCAGGCCCACGACGTCATCACGGAGCTGGACCATGCTTCGCCACCAGGCTGCCTTGACGTTCCGCTTCAGCTCGACACCCAGGGGGCCGTAGTCCCAGAACGAGCGGAGCCCGCCGTAGATCTCGCTCGACGGGAACACGACGCCCCGGCGCTTGGCCAGGGCGGTGATGACCTCCATGAGGTCGGGCATGGGGTTGACCTCCTCTCTCCCGGCCGCTGGCGGCGGCCGCTGGCGTGCGACCAAGTGTACCGGCAGGCACGCTCGGTCCCGCCAGCTCCCGCCGATGGGGGACGCCGAGAATGGCTGGTTCGGCCTATCCCGGGGTGGTTCCGTGCGCCCTACGATGGCCAGGCGATCATCATGGACACCTGCCGGAGGTGCGGAGCCCGGATCGCTCCCGGGATCGAGTGGTGCGGGCGATGCTTCGAACCCGTGACGCACCCTTCGGATCCTCGCGACGATCTGGCCCTCCAGATGGGTGACATCGAGATCGTCCACGATCCCCTCCCAGCCGGCGTTCCCTTCGCCCCTGGAGCGGGCGGCCCTTCCTCGCCGCCACCCGAACCCGCGATCGGCATGGCGGGCAAGTTCGCCATGACCGCCACCATCGTCGCTGCGGGGGCCAGTCTGTACAGCGTGGCCGCCGTCCTGACTCCGGCGGTCGGCTCCGCAACCGTGGCGTTCATGATGCTGATGGTCGCGGCGTACTCCATCCTCGGGGGCTTCATGTTGATGAGCGTCTGGCGCGACCGGTCGAGGCCGCGCCTGGCGAGTCCGGAACGTCAGGGGACGTCGTTCCAGCCGATCCATCGCCGGCCGGACGACGTCAGCACGCCCATCCTCTGACGCTCGGTCGGCGCACGTTCGCCCGTCTCAAGGGATGGATGTCGCCACGCGGTCGATCCAGCCGGTGAGGCCATGGAGACCCGGTCGAACCGCAACCGACTGACTACTCGTCGACGAGGCCGCCGAACCGCCGCGACCGCTTCTGGTAGTCGCGGATGGCCTCGTAGAGGTATTCCCGATTGAAGTCCGGCCACAGGACCGGCGTGAAGTACAGCTCGGAGTAGGCCGCTTGCCAGAGCAGGAAGTTCGAGATGCGTTCCTCCCCGCTTGTCCGGATGATGAGGTCGGGATCCGGCATGTCGGGGTGGTACAGCCGCGACGCGATGCTCTCCGGCGTGAGCTTGCGGCCCTCGAGGCGCCCGGCGTCGTGATCGGCG
The DNA here is from genome assembly GCA_044867345.1 of Actinomycetota bacterium. Classification (GTDB taxonomy): domain Bacteria; phylum Actinomycetota; class UBA4738; order UBA4738; family HRBIN12; genus AC-69. Next base: position 11,130 of record JBIOUU010000024.1, on the reverse strand, counting down.
ATCAGCCGCTTCACCGCATCGGCGATCTCCACGCGCCCCCCGTAGTTGAAGGCGATCGTGAGGGTCATGCCCGTGTTGGCCGCCGTGAGCTCCTCGGAGACCTCCATCTCCTTCAGTACCGAGCGGGGCACCCTCCAGTCGCGTCGGCCCAAGAACCGTACTCGAACGTCCATGCCGTGGAGCTCGTCACGCCGCCGCCGGAGCAGGGCCCGGTTGAACTCCATCAGGTAGCGGACCTCGGCCTCCGGCCGGTTCCAGTTCTCCGTGGAGAACGCGAACATCGTGAGCCAGCCGAGACCCACCTCCACACCGCCCTGGACCGTGTCCCACATGGCCTTCTCCCCCGCCGCGTGGCCTTCGGTTCGAGGGAGCCCGCGCTGCGTGGCCCACCGGCCGTTCCCATCCATCACGATCCCGATGTGGGCGGGGACACGGTCGCGGTCGATGTCGGTGAGGTAGGTGCTCACGGCGCCAGGCTCCGAGCCAGGATGGGCAGGCTCTTCATCCGCCGCTCCAGGTGGTACTCGGCGAACCCGAACAGCAGGCCCCGGGCCTCCCTCCGCACGTACGGATCGACCATCACGGCGCCCGCCTTGCCCGGGCCGGCCGTACCGAGCTCGGCGAGCAGCCAGAGGGCCTCGCGCGAGACTGGGCCCGCGTCGGGCTCCGCGCACGTCCGGCACACGGCCCCGCCCTGCCCGCTGGCGAACAGGTCCGGGTCTGGCCGGCCGCACACCGCGCACGCCGTGAGGCTGGGGTGGAACCCCGACAACGAAAGGAGCGAGAGCAGGAAGGATTCAGCGACGGCCGCGGGGTCGGCAGGTCGGGCCTGGAGCGCCCGAAGGCCGGTGAGGAGCAGGAGGAACAGGCGGACGTTCCGCTCGTGCTCCTCGGCCACCTTGTCCACCGCCTCGAGCATGGTCTCCCCCGCCGCGAACAGCCCCAGGTCGTCCCGGAGGGCCCGGAACGGCGAGATGATCTCTGCCTGGCTGATGGTGTCGAGGGAGCTCCTTCCCCGATAGACCATCAGCGAGACGTGGGTGAAGGGCTCGAGCCGCGCCCCGAACCGGCTGGTGGTCTTGCGGATGCCCTTGGCCACGGCCCGGACCTTGCCCGAGCCCTGGGTCATGACCGTCACGATCTTGTCGGCCTCGCCCAGCTTGATCGCGCGCAGGACGACGCCCTGTTCCTTGTAGAGGGGCATCGACGGAATCGTACCCTCGGGCCCCGCCGGTCTAGCCGGAAGGGGTTTGGCGATTCCGTGACATCGGGGCGAGCCGCACTTGCCGTTGCGACCCGCCCCCTGCCCGAGGATTCCGCCGTCGTCGGCCCTAGGCCATGGCCTCCATGTTCTTCGAGACCACCTGGAGCGTCAGTGCCAGCTCATCCGTGGGGCTGAACTCCACGACTTCGGTCCCGGCATAGATCTTCGGCGTATGCCCGGGTCCCACGTAGTACGCCTGCCCGGCGGTGATCTCCTCCTCGCCGTCCGCGGTGACGTACGCGAGCTTCCCCTTCAGCACGACGCCCCAGTGCGAGGACTGGCACCGATCATCCGGCAAGCCCTTGAACAAGGGCGCCAGGTCGGCGTCCGCCGTATAGCGCTCGAACCCGACCGTGTAGCCTCCGAGCTCCTGATAGTGGCCTTCGAAGCCCTCCGCCTCGACATGCTCCCCGGCCTGCTCCTTCGATGCCTTTGGCATCTCTCCTCCTTTCCCGATACAGGTCTTCTTGAGATCCAATCGAAACCAGTTCGGCTCCGTGCCCGCAACCCGCCTGGGGTCAGGCGCCGTGCTGTTGTTCGGCCATCCGTGCAAGGTTCCGGACGCCTCGTCGGGCCAGGCCCTCGGACGCTTTGAGGGCGAGGGTCGACAGCACGGGAACCCTGAATACGGCGAGCATCCCGGGGAGCTCGCTGATGCGCGTGATCCGCACCGTGCACCGAATACGGCACGAGCCTTCTTCGGGCGCGAGCTCGTACCGGTGGACGTTCGTCCAGTCGACGGCCTTGCCCTTCTTCGTCTGTAGGCGCGCCTCGGTGACGAACTCGAAGACCCGGGGACGGGTCGCCTCGGTCACCACCGAGACGTCGGTGAACCGCCCCATAGGATCCGTGCCTTCCGTGCGGAACTCAGTTCCCACCCCGGCCGGGCCCTCAGGAGCCTCCAAGGAAACCAACCGTGCCTTCTTCCCCTGCCGCTCACCCGCCCACACCAGGTGGCTCTGCAGATCGGCCAGCAGGTCGTGGACAACCTCCGCCGGAGCCTGGGAGCGCTCCTCGACCCGGATAACGATCTCCTGCTTCAGGGCGTTGGCTCGCGCGTTCCCCACATGCCGCGTCGCCATGACGTAACTCCTTCCGTCGACTGACCGGGCGATTGTGGGTCGGGCGGCCGTGGGAAGGATCGGGAAGGTTCCCTATTTCTGTGGACGATCCTCGACGGGGGGCCGTCCAGGTTCCGGAGTGCCCAGGCCGCCGCCTCGCCGCGGGTCCGGAGGGACAGTTTGGCGAGCACGTTGCTCACATGATGACCCGCCGTCTTCGTGCTGATGTACAGGCGGGCGGCGACCTCGGCGTTCGAAAGGCCTTCCCCGAGCAGGCGGAGCACCTCGACCTCGCGCTTCGAGAGCAGGCCGATCCGTTTCGGACCGGTCCGGGCCGGACCACCGAGCTCGCGAACGATCTCGGCGGCGGCGTCGGCCTCCCGGGTGGCGCCGAGGCGCTCGAGGGTCTCCATCGCCACACGGGCCTCGCGGGCGGCGACCTCGTCGGCCCCCTCGGCGCGGAGCGCACGCGCAAGCGCCAACCGGGCGCGGGCCGCTTCGAGCGGCATCTCGATCTTCGTGAACAGGTCGACCGCCGACTCGAGATGCCGCTTGGCCGCCGGATCGCCAAGTGCCAGCGTCACCCGGCCCATGGCAAGGTCCGCGACGGCGCGCAGCCGCGGCAGGCTCGAGCGCTCCGCGAGCGAGGCCAACCTCTCAGCGGTAGCGGTTGCGACCTCGGGATCGCCCTGGGCGACCTGAACCTCGACCAGCTTGTCGAGCAGCGGGGCGACGAGCAGGGTTTGGTCACCCAGCTGGTTGATCCGGCGCAGCAGCAGGGCGGCGCCGACCGCCAGCTCTCCCTTGGCGACGTGGAGGGCGACTGTTGCCCGGACCGCGTCGGGGAGCCCCTCGTACCCCATGAGGATCCGCTCGGCCTCCTCCAAACGGCCCTGGAGGATCCAGAGCTCTGCCAGCCTAGCGGCGGGGTGGACGCACCGGGAGCGATGCCCGGTCCCCTCGAGAGCCTGGACCGCCGAGACCAACGCCTCCTCGGCACCGCGGAGATTCCCCGCGGCCACGAACACGTCCGCCATGCACGTCCCGCAGAACGACAGGAGCGGTCGGTGGTGATGCTTCGACAGGAAGGACTCGACGACCTGATTCCAGCGCTCGAGCCGGGAGAAGTCGCCGAACTCCTCGCACGCAAGGGTCACGAGGCAACAGATGTCGCCGAACGCCATTGGATCGTCGACCTCGCCGCTGGTCGCAGCCACCATCGCCTCGTCGAGCCGGGCCATGCCGGCCTCGAGATCACCGTGCAGGATCAACGCCCGCCCGAGGAGCGCCAGAGCCGAGGCCTCGAGGTCGGGCTCGCCGAAGCGCCTGCCCGCCTCGACCGCCGCGTCGGCATGCGCTCGCATCGAGGCCGGGTCGATCGCGCGGTCCCCAAGCGTGAACTCGAACCACCCGTGCTCCGGCCCCGCCGGGAGGTCACGGAGAAGCCCCTCGGCCCGGGCCAGCCAGCCGTTGCTCGCCGGCTCGTTCCCGACCGCCTCCGCATACTCTCGGGCGAGCCACAGCGCCGTCCGGGCGGCGATCGCGAGGTCGCCGCGCTTGCGGAACGCCAGGTAGGCCCGCTCGCGACGCTCGATCGCCCCGTCGATGTCGGCCAGCCACCAGAGGGCTCGCGCCAGGTCGTCGAGGGCCTCGGGGATCTCGCGGACGGAGAGCACCGCCTCGAACGCCACCCGGGCAGCCTCCCAATCGCCCGAGCTCAGAGCCTCGCGGCCGGGCTCGAGGACATTGGTTTCACCGGCCATGACCGGCATGATGGCATGCCCCGGACAGGCCCGGAAGGTCACTCCCCCATCGGGTGCCAGACGGTCTTGAACTCCATCAGCGCGGTGACCAGGTACGGACTCTGGGCGGCGGCCGAGAAGACATCGTCTCCGTTCGCCCGGACCACGCGCTTCACGTTCTCGGCAGACTGGACCTCCACGTCCGCCCGCATGTCGTCCGGCACGCCGGTGATGTCGATCGCGTTCACGTCCATGTGGCCCGCCAGCCAGGGCACGAGCTCCCTGGTGAAGCCGGTGAGGACATTGATCACTCCGTCCGGCACGTCCGAGGTGGCCACCACCTCGGTCAGCGTGACGGCTGGCAGCGGTGCCTTCTCGCTCGCGAGGACCACGGCGGTGTTCCCGGACACGATGGCCGGCGCCAAACGCGAGACGAGCCCCAGGAGCGCCTGGTCCTCCGGCGCCACGATCCCGACCACCCCGGTGGCCTCGGGGATCGTGAAGTTGAAGTATGGGCCGGCCACCGGGTTCGTCGCCCCAAGCACCTGGTGGACCTTGTCGGCCCATCCCGCGTACCACACCCATCGGTCGATCGCCGCGCTCACGCCCCGGTTCGGATCGGCGGCGCCGGCGTCGGCCAGCTCATGCTCGAACTGCCCGCGACGGCCCTCCATCAGCTCGGCCACCCGATACAGGATCTGGCCCCGGTTGGAGGCGGCCCTCGCACCCCACTCGGCCTGGGCGGTCCGCGCCGCGCGGACCGCGTCACGGAGGTCCTTTCGCGACGCTCGCGCGGCCCACGCAAGCAGCCGCCCGTCGTGCGCGTGGACCTCGTAGCTGCGACCGGACTCGCTGCGGGGGAACTCCCCGCCGATGAACAGCTTGGCGGTGCGGCGAACGGGCACGCGCTCCTCGTTCACTCACCACCTCCGTCGAAGTCCAGGTACGGCTCCAGGCCGTGGATCCCGCCCTCCCGGCCGAACCCGCTCTCCTTGTACCCGCCGAAGGGTGATGACGGATCGAACCGGTTGAACGTGTTCGCCCACACGACGCCGGCCTCCATGCGCTCGGCCATCCAAAGGATCCGCGAGCCCTTGTCGGTCCAGATCCCGGCCGACAGGCCGTACGGGGTGTTGTTGGCCTTCTCCACGGCCTCGGCCGGGGTTCGAAACGTGAGGATGGACAGGACCGGCCCGAAGATCTCCTCCCGGGCGATGCGGTGGGACTGCGACACGTTCGTGAACAGCGTGGGGCGGAACCAGAAGCCGCGCTCGGGCAGGTTGCACTCCGGTTGGTACATCTCGGCGCCCTCCTGGACGCCCGACGCCACGAGCTCCTCGATCTTCTGGAGCTGCTGCCGGGAGTTGATCGCGCCGACGTCGGTGTTCTTGTCCAGCGGGTCGCCTACCCGGAGCGTCTGGAGCCGGTCCTTCAGCTTGCCGAGGAGCGGCTCGAACACGGGCTCCTGCACGAGGAGTCGGGATCCGGCGCAGCACACGTGGCCCTGGTTGAAGAAGATCCCGTTGATCACGCCCTCCACGGCCTGGTCGAGCGTCGCGTCGTCGAACACGATGTTCGCGGCCTTGCCCCCCAGCTCGAGCGTGAGCCGTTTGCCCGTCCCGGCCAGGGCGCGCCGGATGACTTTGCCCACCTCGGTGGAACCGGTGAACGCCACCTTGTTCACGTCGGGATGGGTGACCACGAGCGAACCGGTCTCCCCGGCGCCGGTCACGATGTTCACCACCCCCGGCGGCAGCTCGACGTCCTGCATCACCTGCCCCAACAGGAGCGCCGTGAGCGGGGTGGTCTCGGCCGGCTTCAGCACGACGGTGTTGCCGGTGGCGAGCGCGGGCGCGATCTTCCACGCCGCCATGAGGATGGGGAAGTTCCACGGGATGACCTGCCCGGCCACGCCGAGCGGGTGAGGACGGCGGTTGGGGACGGCGTACTCGAGCTTGTCCGCCCATCCGGCGTAATAGAAGAAGTGGGCCGCGGCGAGCGGAAGGTCGACGTCGCGCGACTCCTTGATGGGCTTACCACCGTCCATCGACTCCAGAACGGCGAACTCGCGCGCGCGCTCCTGGAGCGCGCGCGCGATCCGGAAGATGAACTTGGCCCGCTCGGTGCCGGGGAGCTCCCGCCAGTACTTCTCGTGGGCGTCGCGGGCCGCCTTCACCGCGAGGTCGACGTCCTCCGGGCCGGCCTCGGCCACCTCGGCCAGCGTCTCTTCGGTGGCCGGGTTGATGGTGGGGAAGTACTTGCCCGACTTCGGCTCGACGAAGCCCCCGCCGATGAACAAGCCGTACCGGTCCTCGAGCCGGACGATATCGGTCGACTCGGGGGCGGTGGCGTACTCCCAGACCGGCTCTCGCCGCTCCGGCGCCTCCCGTTCCCGCTTCTCGATCTTGGCCATCGTCAGTCGATCGTGTAGTAGTCGGGGCTCTGATACCGGCCGGTCCGCTCCTTGTCGATCTGCATCAGCACGTCGTTCAGGAGCGTGGAGGCCCCGATGCGGAACAGGTCTGGCGTCATCCAGTCCGGGCCGAGCGTCTCGTACACCAGGACCAGGTACTGGATGGCCTGCTTGGACTGTCGGATGCCGCCGGCCACCTTGACCCCGACCCGCCGGCCGGTCTCGTGGAAGAACTCCCGGGCCGCCTCCATCATGCACAGGGCGGCGGGGAGGGTGGCCGCCGGCTGGATCTTCCCCGTCGAGGTCTTGATGAAGTCGGCTCCCGCTGCCATGGCCAGGACCGAGGCCTGCCGGATCCGATCGTAGGATCCGAGCTCCCCGGTCTCCAGGATGACCTTCAGGTGCGTCTCGCCGGCGGCCTCGCGCGCCGCCAGGAGCTCCTCGAAGGCCAGAGCGTACTGCCCACCGAGGAACAGCGAGCGGTTCAGCACCACGTCGATCTCGTCGGCGCCGAGCTCGACGACCTCGCGGACCTCCCTCAGGCGGGCATCGAGCGGCCCCAGGCCGCTGGGGAACCCGCCGGCGACGGACGCCACCTTCACGCCGGTGTTCTTCAGCTGGCCCGCGGCGACGGGAACCAGGTGCGGGTAGATGCAGACGGCGGCCACCGAGGGGATGGACGGTTCCACGGGGTTCGGCCGAACGGCCTTCGCGCACATCGCCACGATCTTGCCGGTCGTGTCGGAGCCCTCGAGGGTGGTGAGGTCCATGGACCGGATGGCCAGGTCCAGGGCCCACAGCTTGGAGTCACGCTTGATCGAACGCTTGGCCAGCGATGCGGCCCGTTCCTCCAGCCCCACGGCATCGACCGCCGTGGCCCAGGCCACCAGTCGTGCCGCTTCGTTCGCGGTGAACCGGACGGGGGTTGGGTGGCGCCGTTCGATCTCGGCCGCCTGCGACATCCGCGGAGCCTCCTCAGCAGGGAAAGCCATGGTAGCCGAATCCCCGAAACTGCCGGCTAGCGGTGCGGGTCCGGGCCGAACGAGTCGGGGCCGAAGGCGTCGGGGATGAGGTCGTCCAGCGCCCAGGCGACCCGCTCACCGGTCGTGGTCTGGGACACGACCAGCGACTCGGGTCCGAACTCCCAAAGGACCTGGCGGCACCCACCGCACGGCGGTGTCGGGCGCGCCGCATCGGTCACCACCGCGATGCAATCGATCCTTCGTTCCCCGGCCGCCACGGCCGTCCCCACGGCGTTTCGCTCCGCGCACATGCCGAGCGGGTACGACGCGTTCTCCACGTTCACGCCGGTGAACACGCGACCCCCCGCCAGGATCGCCGCGCCCACGTGAAACTCGCTGTACGGCGCATACGCGTTCGCTCGAACTTCGGAGGCAGCCGCAATCAGCTCATCGATCTGTTCGTTCGGCGGCCTACTCAGCGGTCGCTCCCGCGGGGCTCGGCTGTTCGGCCTCCTGGGGCTTGCGCGTGATCAACACCTTGGCGATCCGTCGCCCGTTCACCTTCTCCGCCTTGAACACGAGGTTCTGGTACGTGACCTCCTCGCCCTGCTCCGGTATGGAGCCGAGCAGCCCGAGCATCAAGCCGCCGACCGTATCCCATTCCTCGTCGGGGAGCTCCGAGTCCAGAAGCTCGTTCACCTCGCCGATCCCAAGCCGCCCGTCCACGCGGTACACGCCGTTCCCCAGATCGACGACGGGAGGCTCCTCGCGGTCATACTCGTCGGTGATCTCCCCGACGAGCTCCTCCAACAGGTCTTCCAACGTGACCAGGCCGGAGACCGAGCCATACTCGTCCGTGACGAGCGCGATGTGGAACTTCTCCTGCTGCATCTCCCTCAGCAGGTCGGCGACCTTCTTGGACTCCGGCACGAAGTGGGCGGGTCGAAGGATGTCGGTGAGCGGCATCTCCGCCTTGCCCTGGTACAGGGCCTTCAGCACGTCCTTGGCGAACACGAACCCAACCACGTTGTCCAGGTCCTCCTGGAACACGGGGATCCGGGAAAACCCGTGTCTGAGCACGAGCGCCTGGACGTCTCGGAGGGTCTTGTCGGCCTCGACGGCCACGACGTCGGGCCGCGGCACCATGACCTCACGGACGATCGTGTCGCCGAACTCGAAGATCGAGTGGATGAGCTCCTTCTCCTCCTCCTCGATCTGCTCCTCGTCCGAGGCCACCTCGGCCAGCGCTCGGATCTCGTTCTCCGTGATGAACGGACCCTGGGGGAGGCCCTTGCCGGGCATGATCACGTTGGCCAGCTTCACCAACCCGGACGCGAGCGGCCCCACCAGCCTGCCCAGCGCGACGATCAGCGGCGCGAGCACAAGCGCCACGCGGTCGGTCTGCTGGATGGCGAACGTCTTCGGGGTCACCTCGGCGAACACGAACAGCAAGATGGTCATCGCGATCGTCGCGACGATCTCGCCTGCCCCGTGGAAGTGGCGCACCGCGAAGGACGTGGCGATCGTGGTGCCGCCGATGGTGGCGAGGAGCGTGAGGAGCAGCACGACGTTCAGGTACGACGCCGGGTTCTCGGCGATCTTCGCCAGCGACCCCGAGCCGCGTCGCTTCTCCTCGGCGAACCGGTACGCACGGACCCGGTTCACCCGGGTGATCGACACCTCGGAGGCCCCGAGCACGCCCACGGCCGCGATGAGCAAGGCGATCACGAACAGCTGGAACCAATCGCCACCGGTCACGGGACCCGCACCCCCGTGTACCGCTCCTGCTTGGCCCACATCTCGGCCCGGTCGGCGTCGTCCTCGTGGTCGTGCCCCAGCAGGTGCAGGATCCCGTGAACCAGGAGGAGGCGGAGCTCCGAAGGCGGATCATCAGGACGGTTGGCGGCGGCCACCGCAGGCGCGATCACCACGTCGCCCAGCACCCGCACCCCATCCTCTCCGGTCTCGTCGAGGGGGAAGGACAACACGTCGGTGGGGCCCTCTTCGGCGAGGTAGGTCCGGTGGAGGTCGGCCATCTCGTCCACCGTCACGAACGAGACCGAGAGCTCCGACCGGGCCTCGCCCTCGGCTTCCAAAGTGGTTCTGGCCAGGTCCACCAAGCCATCGTGGTCCAGGGGCTCGCCCTGCCGGTCGGAGACGAGGATCCTCGGAGGTTGGTCGTCAGTCATCGGCGCCGGCCGCCCGCTTCTCTCCGAACATGCGGTAGGCCTCCACGATGTCCTGCACGATCTTGTGACGGACGACGTCGCGCGCCCCGAGGTGGCAGAACTCGATCCCCTCGATGCCGGACAGGATGTCCTGCACGATCACCAAACCGGATCGCTGTCCGTTCGGCAGGTCGATCTGTGTAACGTCGCCGTTCACCACGGCCTTGGAGCCGAACCCCAGACGCGTCAGGAACATCTTCATCTGCTCCGGCGTGGTGTTCTGGGCCTCGTCCAGGATGATGAAGGAATCATTAAGCGTGCGCCCCCGCATAAAAGCTAACGGCGCGACCTCCACCGTCCCACGCTCCATCAGCCGGGGCAGGGACTCCGCGCCGGTCATCTCGAACAGCGCGTCGTACAGCGGCTTCATGTACGGATCGATCTTCTCGTAGAGCGTGCCGGGGAGAAACCCCAGTCGCTCTCCGGCCTCCACGGCCGGGCGCGTGAGGATGATGCGCGACACCATCTTGTCCTGGAGGGCTCGGACCGCGGTGGCCACCGCGAGGTAGGTCTTCCCGGTCCCCGCCGGGCCGATCGCGAACGTGAGCGTGGCCCGGCGCATCGCGTCGACGTATTGCTTCTGGCCCAGGGTCTTCGGCGAGATGCCCCGGCCCCGGCCGGTGAGGAGCACGTCGCCGAGCACATCGGTGGGCTTCGCTTCGTTCCCCTTGATGAGCTCGATCGATCGGCCGACCGACGACGCGGTCAGGTCGTGTCCTCGCTGAAGCAGGGAGAGCAGCTCCTCGAAGAGCACGCCGACCCGTTCGGCCTCCTCCTCCGGCCCGGTGATGGTGATCTCGTTCCCCCGGACCACGATCACGGAGTCGAAGGCAGCCTCCACGAGCTTGAGCAGCTCATCACGCTGCCCGAGGAGCGCGACCATGGATTGGTCGCCGGGGACCAGGATCTTCACTTGGGTGGTGGCTCTCGCCAAAGTGCGGTCTTCGGAGGGTGGACCCCCCGTTCCTCCCTGTTGGCCGGTTGGTGGACCGTTGCAAAAGGGGTCGTCACCTGACGACCCCAGCTGAACCACGATTGTACCGTGAGGCACCAGGGGGCGGCGACTAGCCTGGGGGCCACGCCATCCGCCTTCCTCCCAGCAGGTGGAAATGGAGATGGTCCACCGACTGCCCCGCGTCGGCCCCCCTATTGGCCACCATACGCCACCCGGTGCGGTCCACGCCCTCGGCTCGGGCGAGTTGCACCGCCGCCTGGATCATCTCCACGAGCAGGGCTGCGTGGCCCTCGCCGATCTCCTCGAGCGACCGAAGGTGCTCCCTCGGCAGGAGGAGGATGTGCGTGGGTGCCTGGGGATTGATGTCCCGAAAGGCCACCACGTGCTCGGTCTGGCGAAGGATCTTGGCGGGGAGATCTCCCGCGACGATGCGGCAGAACACGCAGTCGGCGTCCATGGACCGACTCTACCCAGACCGGCTAGGTGGGGCGGCGGAGGTGGGGCC
>JBIOUU010000023.1:0-25440 GCA_044867345.1 Actinomycetota bacterium | reverse complement strand
TCAAGGCGGGGCTGGTCAAGGTGGTCTTCGCCACCGAGACCCTCTCGCTCGGGATCAACATGCCGGCGAAGACCGTGGTCATCGAGGACCTCTGGAAGTTCTCGGGGGAACGGCACGAGCTCCTCACACCGGGGGAGTACACGCAGCTCACGGGGCGGGCCGGCCGGAGGGGGATCGACGAGATCGGGCATGCCGTGGTGGTCTTCCAGCGGCAGGTGCCATTCGAGCGGGTGGCCTCGCTCGCGAGCACGCGAACGTACGAGCTCTCGTCGTCGTTCCGGCCCTCGTACAACATGGCGGTGAACCTCGTCCGCAACTACACGAGGGACCAGGCCCATCACCTGTTGAACTCATCCTTCGCCCAGTTCCTGGCGGACCGGGGGGTGGTGGCCCTGGAGCGGGAGATCGAGCGGGACACCGCCCATCTGGCCGGCTATCGAGAGCAGATGCACTGCCATCTGGGCGACTTCGCGGAGTACTGGCGGCTGCGGGAGAAGGCCGAGCAGATCCGGGAGGAGGCCCGCAAGGGCCGGGACCGGGTCCGGGCGGATGCCGTGCGCGATGCCCTGATGGCGCTTCGCCCGGGCGACGTGATCTTCGTCCCCCGGGCCAGGCGGCGGGGGCTCGCCGTCGTGCTGTCCTCACGCGAGGGGCGACCCACTGTGCTGGCCCAGGACCGGAAGTTCTTTCGGCTGTCCGTCCGCGACTTCGAGGATGCGCCGATCGCCCTGACGAAGATCCCGCTCCCGCGTTCGGGGAGCGCCCGGAGCGCCCGGTTCCGTCGCGACCTGGCGGCTCGCCTCGTGGCCCTGGACGTGCGCCCCCCGAAGCAGGCCAGGGACCGCCTGGACGCGAGGGCGCAGCGCGAGGCTGCCCGGCTGGAGGAGCTGGCGGCCCGGCATTCCTGTCACGCCTGCCCCGACCGGCCAACCCACGAGCGATGGGCCGTTCGGGCCAGCCAGCTCGAGCAGCGGCTGGCGGGGATCGAACGCCGCATCAAGACACGGACCGAGACGCTCGCCCGCCAGTTCGAGCGGGTGCTCGGGGTCCTGGAGGAGCTGGGCTACGTGCGGGAGTTCGCCATCCTCCCCAAAGGTGACGTCCTCTCCCGCATCTACGGCGAGGGCGACATCCTGGTGGCCGAGGCGCTGGGCGACGGGCTGGTGGCCGGCCTCTCAGCGGCCGAGACGGCCGCCGTGGTCTCCACGGTGGTGTACGAGTCGCGGGAACGCGTGCCGCGACAGGCGGACATGCCCACCGCCGAGACGGCACAGCGCCACCAGCGCTTGGATCGACTGTGGCGCCGGATCCGGCGGTCGGAGGACTCGCACCATGTCGAGCTGTGCCGAGAGCTCGAGGCGGGCTTCGCAACCCCGGTGTTCCAATGGGCGGAGGGCAAGCCCCTCCAGGACGTGCTCGCCGAGACCGGCATGGCTCCCGGTGACTTCGTCCGCAACTGCAAGCAGCTGCTGGACCTCCTCCGCCAGATCGAGGAGGTGGCCTCGGGCCAGACCGCGGACCTGGCCCACCGGGCCGTCGAATCGGTGAATCGCGGTGTGGTCTCCTACACGGGCGTGTGATGGCGAGCCCCTTCGGAGAGCTCACGGTGATCGTCAACCCGCACGCGGGCCGGCGGCGCGTGGGCCAGGAGATCCCCGAGCTGGAGCGCACGCTTCAGGCCCGGGGGCTTCCGTACCGGCTCCTCCGAACGGAGGGGCCGGGAGATGCCACTCGGTTCGCCCGTGAGGGACTGTCGAACGGGGGTCGATTCGTCGTGGCGGTGGGAGGCGACGGAACCGTGCACGAGGTGGTGAACGGGATGTTCGGCGCCGACGGCACGACCATCGTGCCGCAGCCGGTTCTCGGCGTGGTCGCCGCCGGCTCGGGGTGCGACTTCGTACGGACCTTCGGCCTCCCGGGCGACGTCACCCGGTCGTGCCAGCACCTGTTGGGGGAGAACACCTACCCGCTCGACGTGGGCAAGATCACGTATGCGGGCTCGAACGGCGAGCGAGAGGTGCGATACTTCCCGAACGTGGCCGAGGCCGGGCTGGGGGCGGCGGTGGCGGCCCGGGCCGACAGGCTTCCGGTCTCTCTCGGGCAGGCGAAGTACTTCGTCGGCTTCTGGCTGACGCTGCCCCGATTCAACCTGGCGAAGCTGAAGGTCCGGGCCGACCGTAAGGACTACGAGGGGCCGGGCCTCATGGTGATCGTGGGCAACTGCCAATACTACGGGGGAGGGATGAAGATCTCACCCCGTTCGTATCCGGGCGACGGCGTCCTCGACGTGTTGATCTTCAAGGGGCCGAAGTCGGACTCGTTTACGCTCCTGCCGAAGGTCTATCGGGGCGAGCACCTCCCGCACCCTCGGGTCGCGGAGTTCCGGGTGAAGGAGGCCCTGGAGGTGGACGCGGACCGGCCCCTCCCCATCGAGGCGGACGGGGAGGTGCTGGGATCCACGCCGGCGACCTTCGAGGTCGTTCCGCAGGCCATCCTGATGAAGCTGTGACCGGCGGCATGGCCGCGAGCCGCCATGCCGAGCGGCTGGACCGCGCGGCCACGGTGGCCGGCGAAGCCGGACTGGGCGCGCTCCTGGCCACCCCGGGGCCGGACCTGCTCTACCTGACTGGCCACGCGCCACCGCCCCTCGAGCGGCTCACCTTGCTGGTGGTCGCGCCCGGACGCGGCCCGGTCCTGCTCGTCCCGCTCCTTGAGCGGCCGGGGGCACTGGCGTCGCCGGCCGCCGACGGGATCGAGGTTCTCGGGTGGGCCGACGGAGAGGACCCCTATGCGATGGCAGCCGGGCTCCTCCCGCCCGGCCGGTTGGCCGTCACGGACCAGACGTGGGCGTCGCATGTCCTTGGGCTCCAGGAGGCGACGGCGGACCGCACGTTCGTCGCGGCCGGGCGGGCCATGCCGCCGCTCCGGGAGGTGAAGGATGAAGAGGAGCTGGCGGCGCTGGCGAAGGCGGCGTCGGCTGCCGACGCCGCCTTCGCCGAAATCGTCCTCGTGACGTTCGCCGGCCGCCGCGAGGCCGACGTCGCCGCGGACCTGGCCGACGCCCTTCGACGGCACGGCCACAGGACCGCGGACTTCACCATCGTGGGCTCCGGTCCGAACGGCGCCTCGCCACACCACGAAGTGGGGGAGCGGGTCATCGCGGAGGGCGACGTGGTGGTCCTGGATTTCGGGGGGCATCTGGACGGCTATTGCTCGGACATCACGCGGACCGTGTTCGTGATCGAGCCGCCGGGGGAGTTCGATCGCGTCCATGACGTCGTTCGGCGGGCCCAGCAGGCGGCGTTCGAGGCCGTGCGCCCGGGCGTCCCGGCCGAGGACGTCGACCGGGCCGCCCGCGACGTGATCGACGAGGCGGGCTACGGCGAGTGGTTCATCCACCGCACCGGCCACGGGATCGGCCTGGAGCTCCACGAGCCGCCGTACATCGTGGCCGGCAACGCGACGAAGCTCGAGGCGGGCATGACGTTCTCGATCGAGCCCGGCATCTACCTGCCCGGCCGGTTCGGCGTGCGGATCGAGGACATCGTGGCGGTCACCGCGAGCGGCGCGAGGCGGTTGAACGACGCTCCTCGGGAGCCACTCGCCGTACGGTAGCCGGGCGCGAGAACGATCCGAAGGGATTCCCAAAGAGATCAGGTCCAGTGTGACCCACGTAACAGACGACCGAACGCGTGTTCGATATCGTGCAGGTGATGGAATTCGACCGCTCCAAAGACCATGTCATCCAAGGGATGGACGTGCTGCACGCCCACATCTCCGGCTCGCAGCGGTCAATGTTCAAGCTCATCGCGGACGCCGACCGGCGCGAGGCTTGGCGGGAGTCAGGAGCGCGGGACATGGCGCACTTCCTCTCCATCCGGTACGGCATCTCCTGCTGGAAGGCATCCCGGTGGATCCACGCGGCCCACGCTCTCGAGCGGCTGCCCCGCCTCTCGGAGGCGTTGCGCTCGGGCCGGCTCGGGATCGACAAGGTAGTGGAGCTCACTCGGTTCGCTACGGCCGAGACCGAATCGGACCTCGTCTCGTGGGCCAGGGGGATCTCCGTCGCCTGCGTCCGTCGCAAGGCCGATGTCGCCGTCCGACAGGCCATCGAAGACGTGCGGGACGCGCATGCTAGCCGGTTCCTGTCGTGGTGGTATTTCGACGATGGGAGACGGTTCGGTCTGGAAGCTGAGCTCCCAGCGGACGAGGGCGCAGTCCTGGCCCGGGCTATCGAACGCCTGGCGGAACGGGTCCCGGCGATGCCGGGGGAAGAAGGCGCATGCCACGCTGATGCGAGGCGGGCCGACGCTCTGGTGGCCCTTGCCTCTACCTCTTTGTCGGGCGATCCCGATCCGGACCGCGCGGCGGTGGTGGTCCACGCCCCGCTTGAGGCACTGGTCTCTGGGGAGACAGGCTGTGAGCTCGAGGGCGGCGGGGTGATCCACCCCGAGACCGCCAAGCGCCTGCTCTGCTCGAGCCGGGTCCAGGCCATGATCGAGGACGGGATGGGCCAGCCGGTCGGCGTAGGGCGGATGGCCAGGGAGCCCTCGGCCTGGATGCTTCGCCAGCTCCGGTACCGCGATCAGGAGTGCCGATTCCCCGGGTGCTGGGCTCGCCGGTTCACCCAGGCCCACCACATCGAGTGGTGGGAGCGGGGAGGCCGCACAGACCTGGACAACCTGCTGCTCTTGTGCACCTTCCACCACAAGCTGGTCCATGAGTACGGGTGGACCGTGTCCCGCGCGAGGGACGGGACGGTCCGGTGGTCCCATCCCGACGGGACCTGGTACCGCGGCCCGGCGCCACCTGCCGAAACCTTCGTACCGCGGCCAGCTCTCGCAGCCGTGGGGTAAGAAGCCAGCCCCTAGATCCGGGGACGGACCCTCGTGCCCTCCGGCGTATCCATGACCTCCAGGCCGAGCTCCTGGAGCCGGTCGCGAACCCGATCGGCCGTGTCGAAGTCCTTGGTGGCCCTCGCCGCGTCCCGCTCGCCGACGAGGGCCGCGACCTCGTCGCTCGGCTGCCATCCCGCGAGGGCGTCCCGCTCGACATCGAGGCCCAGGACCTGGTCCCACGACGAGACCAGGGAGTACTTCTCCGGGTCGGGGACATTCCGTGAGGACGCCAGCTCGTTCAGGATCACCAGGGCCTGGGGCATGTCCAGGTCATCGGCCACCGCCTCGCGGAACCGCCCGTCGAAGGACTTGGCCTCCGGGCCCAGGCCCTCGGCGGGGCCTCCCCATTCGGCCATCCGCTGCCGGAGGCGCTTGACCGTCGTGTCGGCAGCCCGCAGCGCGTCCTCGGAGAAGTCCATCTCCTTGCGATACCTGGTCTCGAACGTGAAGTAGCGGAAAGACAGGGGGTCGATCCCCAGCGCCGCGAGGTCACCGATCCGGATGATGTTGCCGGAGGACTTGGCCATCTTCTGTTCCTTCAGGCGAAGGAACCCCCCGTGGACCCACGTCGAGATCACGTCGTGCCCCACGGCGCCCTCGGACTGGGCGATCTCGTCCTCGTGGTGGGGGAAGATCAGATCGACGCCGCCGGTGTGGATGTCGAACCGCTCGCCGAGGTACTTCATGGACATTGCCGAGCACTCGATGTGCCATCCGGGGAACCCCTCGCCCCACGGGCTGTCCCACTTCATCAGCCGGTTGGGCCCGGCCTTCTTCCACAGGGCGAAGTCCTCGGGGTGGCGCTTGTTGGGGTCGACCTCGAGCTCCTGGCGATGGCCCGCCCGGAGCTTGTCGAGCGTGTTGCCCGAGAGCTTGCCGTACTCGGGGAAGGAGCGGACGTCGTAGTAGACGGTCCCGTCGACCTCGTACGCGTGGCCGTTCTCGATCAGACGTTCCGTGAGCTCGATCATCTCGGGGATGTGCTCGGTGGCCTGGGGGTAAACGTGGACCCGCTTGATGCCGATGGCCTCCGTGTCGTCCAGGAACGCCTGCGTGTACTTCTCCGCGATCTCCTTGGGGGACAGGCCCTCGTCGGCGACGGCCAGGTCCATCTTGTCGCGACCGGCATCGGAGGCCTCGTCGGTCATGTGTCCCACGTCGGTGATGTTCATGACCAGCGTCACCTCGTAGCCCTCGAACTCCAGGGCCCGGCGGAGCAGGTCGGAGAGGAGAAACGTCCGAAGGTTCCCGATGTGGACGTACCGATAGACGGTGGGGCCGCACGAGTACATGCCGATCTTGCGGTCGTCCACGGGGACGACCTCCTCGACGCGACGGGAAAGCGTGTTGTTCAGGCGCACGGACGCCCAGCATAACCGTGGGTGCCCGGCGGGTTGTTCCGCTAGGGCAGGTCGGGTCGGGGCGGCGCCTGGCCGGTGGGCCCGTTGCCCGATGGACCCGGCCCGTGCCCGTCGCCGTCGGCTGCGCCCGATCCGATGGCAGCCGGCTGGCCGCCTTGCTGTCCGTTCCCGGTCAGGACCCCGACGGGGATCTCGATGGGCTCGCGCTCGCCGAGGTCGGCCATGAGGGCCTCGATCTCGTCGCCGATCAGCTCCTCGCGCTCGAGCAGCGCGTCCCGGACGCCCTCGACCACGTGGCGCTTCCGCATCAGCAACCCCCGAACGTGCCTGCGGCAGTCGTTCATGACCTCGTCGACCTCCTTGCGCCGCTCCGGGTCCGAGAGCACCGCGCCGACGGGGTTCTCCAGCTGGTTCACGTCCATGACCGAGGAGATGAGGCTGCGGCCCATGCCGTACATCCCGACGTACTGACAGGTTCGATAGGTGGCGGCTACCAGATCGCTGGATGGTCCCGACGTCGACTGGCCGAACCAGATCTCCTCGGCCACCAGGCCCGCCACCGCGATCTGGATGTCGGCCAGGATCTGCTTCTGGGTGTCGAGGTAGGACTCCTCGATGTTCTGCCGGCTGACGAGCCCCAGCGCGCTCTCGCGCTTCTGGATCGTGATCACCTGGACCTGCTGCTCTCCCTGCTTGAGCGCGTACGCGGCGACGGCATGGGCGGCCTCATGAACGGCGACCATATCCTTCTCCCGAGGTGTGTACTTGACCGGCTGCTTCAGCCCGATCTCCTCGGTGAGCTTCGCCTGCCACAGGTCATCCCATCGCAGGGCATCGCGCCCGTCCTGGAGGGCGAAGATGAGGGCCTCGTTCACGATGTTCTGGATCATCGCCGGCGTGTACCCCATGGTCATGCGGGCCAGCTTCTGGAAGTCGACCGGCTCGTGGCGGACCTTCGCCAGGTAGTAGCGGGCGATGTCCTCGCGGCCCTCGTAGTCCGGCAGCCCGACATGGATCCGGCGGTCGAACCTGCCCGGCCGAAGGAGCGCGGGGTCGAGCGTCGATGCTCGGTTCGTGGCCCCGATGATGAGGATGTTGTAGAAGGGCACCCTGGGACGGCCCAAGCCCAGGATCCGGCGAACGTGCCGCCACAGGCCCCTCGGCGCCACGAACCCGTCCATGTTGACCAGCAGCTCGTTCACGATGCCCATGCCCGCGCCGCCCATGCCCATGCCGCCCATGACGACCTTGTCCAGGGCCCGTTCCGTCTTCTCCACGGACTGGCTGGAGATGGCTCCCCGGGTGCCCCCGAGGGCGTCGAGCTCGTCGATGAACAGCACGCATCCGCCGTATTTGTCCGACATGTTCCGGCCCCGGGAGAACATCCGGCGCACCTTCATGTTGCCGATGCCGAAGAACATGTTCTGGAACCGGCTGCCGTCGGCGACCAGGATCGGGACGTTGGAGGCTCCCGCGATGGCCTTGGCCATGAGCGTCTTGCCCGTCCCGGGCGGCCCCTCGAACAGGATCCCGTGCGGCGGATATCCGCCCATCTTCTTGAAGTCCTTGAACCCCTGGAACAGCCGCAGGACCTCCTTCGAGGATTCGACGGCGGCGGGCTGCCCCCGAACGTCATCGAAGGACTTGTCGTACTCACCGGGGTAGACCGTGTAGTACGTGCCCCGCATGAGGAACCAGAACATCGCCGCGAACTGCACGACCAGGAACATGGAGATGAACAGCAACGAGACGATGAAGGTGCGGTAGGTGGACAGCGTTGCGCCCGGATGCAGCAGCGCGTCACGCGGGTGGACGCCAAGGAACAGGTATCCCACCACGACGTAGATGACCAGGAGGATCGAGGCCCGCTTGGCCCATCGCCAGTATCGCCGGTACTGCTCCATGGGTTCGACCCCCAGAGGGTGAGGCCGGGCTCGGCCCGGGAACGTGTACACGAGTGTACGCCCTGGAGCAGCGGATTTGGAGGGACGGGCGGCGCGGGCCTAGGGGCTCAGGGGCCGGTCCTCGAAGGGCGTCGACAGGACGACCGTGGTCCGGGTCTGGACCTGGCCCTTCTCCCGGAGCCGGCGGATGAGCTCCTCCAGGTGCCCCGTGGTCCGGACCCTCACCTTCAGGACATAGTTGGACTCACCTGCCACGCTGAAGCAATCCTCCACCTCGGGGAAGTCCTCCACCCGCTCCGGCAGGTCATCCGGCTGGGTGGGGTCGAGGGGAGTCACCGCGACAAGCGCCGTCACGTACAGGCCCAGTGCCTCCGGATCGATCACCGCGCGATAGCTCCGGATGACGCCCGTCTGCTCCAGCTTGCGCACCCGTTCGTGGACCGAAGAGGGAGACAACCCCACTCGCCGCCCGACGTCCGCATAGGTCGCCCTGGCGTCCTCTTGGAGCGCCGCGATGATCTCGAGATCCCGATCGTCGACCACGTCCGCATCATACGAACCGGCACCCCGGGGTGACGGGAATATCCCCGGCCGGCCCATTGCGGCCGGGGTCCCGTGCCGGGTACAAACCGTTGCACACCGATGCGGCCGCACCTCTCCCGGGCCCAGGGGAGGGGAGAGATGTCGCCGAACCGAACGCTCGCTCCGCGACTGCGGCTCGTCCGATCGCCCAAACGAGGAGGTGGCGTTCGGTGGCTCTCGTTCCTCGACGCTCCGACCACCGCTCGGTACGCGGCACTCGTCTCCTCGGTCGCGCCGGCGATCGAGGCCGCCCTGGGGGAGGAGGTCGTGGCCAACCGGGCGCTCACCGCCTCGCCGATCGACGTGCGACTCCGGCCCTGGCGGCCGGCGCGGGAAGCGTTCCTTCGCTCGGCCCACAACATGGCTCTCGCCGCCGGCGCGTTCGTCGCGGCCGACGTCCACCGGTGCTACCCGTCGATCGGCCCCGACCTCGTCGGGCGAACCCTTCGCCGGTTCGGATCCGAGAGGGCGGATGTCCAGGCCGTGACCGCCATGCTCGAGGCCTTGGAGGAGGCAGGCGTTTCGGGGCTCCCCATCGGGCCGGAGCCCTCCGCGGTCCTGGCCAATGCCGTGCTGGCCGGGGCCGACGAGGTCCTTCGGGCGGCCGGCGTTCGGCACCTTCGGTGGGTGGACGACGTCTGGATCTTCGCCGCCGGCCGCCGCGAGGCTGTGGGGGCGCTGGGGTCCCTCGGGAGGTGGCTCGAAGGGCAAGGGCTGTCGCTCGCGCCGGAGAAGACGCGAGTCCTCGACCGCCCCGAGGAGATCGCCGCGGGCATCACCGATGGCAGGGTCTCGCTCGCGACCCGGCGCTATCATCGGCGCTTCGATGCGTACGCTCTATCGGGCGTCCACGGTCCACACGCTATCGCACCCGCCGAAGGGGCAGTGGGTCCTCATCGACGGACGCCACGTGCAGCGGGTTGGATCGGGTGAGCCGCCGCAGGCCGACCGAGTGGTCGAGCTCCCAGGGACGACCATCATGCCCGGCTTCGTGGACGCCCACGTCCACCTGACCGGCACCGGCGTCCACCATCAGGCCCCCGAGGTCGCGTCGGCCCGCTCCCTTCAGGAGCTCATCGAGATCCTTCGGAAGGTGGTCGAGGACAAGGACGGCCCCGTCCTGGTCCATGGATACGACGAGTCGAAATGGGACCAGTCGGAGCTCCCCACGATCGAGGAGCTCGACGGCGTGACCGAGCAGCCCCTGGCGGTGGTCCGCGTGGACGGCCACCTGACCCTGGCCAACCGCCGGGGGCTCGAGGATTCGGGGGCGCTCGACGAGGACGGCGCTGAACGCGATGCGGAGGGCCACCCGACCGGTATGGTCACGCGCGAAGCGAACGTTCGCCTTCGTCACTGGTTCCAGCAGCACCTTGCCGACCACGATGTCGAGGAGCTCCAGCTCGATGCGGCCAGCCTGGCGGTCGCGCACGGTGTGACGTGCATCCACGAGATGTCCATGCCGAAGGAGCGCGGCATGCGCGACCTGGAGATCCTCCTTCGGCACCGGTCTCGCCTGCCGGTCGACGTGGTGCCGTACGTCGCGACCACCGACGTCGGCCGGGTCCTGGACCTCGGCCTGCGCCGGATCGGGGGGGACCTCCCGGTCGACGGCTCGATCGGGGCCAGGACGGCCTGGCTGTTCGAGCCGTTCGCCGACCACAAGGGGAGCGGCGCCGGCTACTTCGGTGACGACGAGCTCGCCGAGTTCTTCCACGGCGCGCACCTCGCAGGGCTCCAGGTGGGTGTCCATGCCATCGGCGACGCGGCCATCGAGCAGGTCGCCCGGACCTGGGAGCGTGTCTACCAGGCCCTGGACAGCCGGGAGCGGCGCCACTTCCGGGCCCGCCGTCACCGGGTCGAGCACTTCGAGATGGCCGACGGTGGGCTGGTCGAGCGGGCCGCCGCGCTCGGGCTGGCCATCTCCGTGCAGCCCTCCTTCGACGCCGAGTGGGGGCACCCCGGCGGCCTGTACGAGCGGGGCCTTGGCTGGGGGAGGGCCGAGGGGATGAACCGCTTCCGGAGCCTCCTGGAGCGAGGACTCGAGGTCGGCGCCGGCTCGGACTCGCCGATCACCACCATCGATCCCCTGGCGGGCATCGCCGCCTTCGAGGGCCACCACGACCCCGCCCAACGGCTGCACCGGGAGGAAGCGGTGCGCGCGTACACGATCGGAAGCGCCCGGCTGGCCCATCAGGAGGACAAGAAGGGCAGTCTGGCCCCGGGGATGCACGCGGACTTCGCCGCGTACGAGTTGGATCCCATGGCCGTGGACACGGTGGCAGGGCTTCGCCCCGTCCTCACCGTGTCGCTGGGCCGCGACGTGTACGCGTCATGAGTTTTGGCAGACCAAGACGGTCGCCACGTTTGACACCCGTCCAGCGGCCGACCTACAGTACGGCCGCGTCGCCGCTCTGCGGCGACGCGGCGAGGACCCAAGAGGCTGAGTAGAGAACTCGGCGCCCCGGCGTCGTGGCCCCAAAGGTCTCTTGGGTCCTCCCTTTTCCTTACCTTCTCCGGCCTTCCCTGTTACCTCCTTTGCCTCTGTGGGAACAAGCAGTGGGCTCCTCGCGTTTAGGCGGCGGAAGGGTTGCCGGACGGTTTTCCGGCAGTACAATCCCCCGGCCGGAAAGAGGGAACATGGAAGACATCGAAGAGAGCCTCGAGGACGAAGAGGTCGAGGAGGACGCCGAGCAGTCCGAGGGCTCGTCCGAGGAGGTGCCGGCCCCGGCGGTGGCGGCCGACGGGGAGGACGTCGAGTCCATCGAGGACCTCCTGGTCAAGAAGGAGGCCAGGGAAGGCGAGGAAGAGGAGGATGAGGGCCTCGTCAGCCTGTCCCGAGAGGAGCGCCTGGAACCGCTCGCGGTCAAGGTGGTCCCGCCCCAGCCCACTGAGTTCATATGCAAGAAGTGCTACCTGGTGAAGCACCGAAGCCAGCTCAAGGACAAGGCCAAGATGCTCTGCCGCGACTGCGCCTGAGCCCTTCGGCCGTCCGTCTCTCCCTCGCCCTTCCGATCTGCGCCCTCTCCGGGCTCCTGCTCTCCCTGGCGCTTCCGCCCGCGAACCTGGGGGCGCTGGCGTTCCTGGCGCCCATCCCGCTCCTGTGGCTGGTCCGCGAGGCCCGACCCCGCCGGGGGGCGCTGCTCGGGCTGGCCTTCGGGGTGGCGTACTTCGGGGCGGTCCTGTACTGGATCTGGCAGTTCGGGCAGTTGGCCTGGGGAGCGCTGACGCTGGCCTGTGCGGCGTACATGGCGGCCTTCGGGCTCCTGGCGCCGGCCGTGTGGAGAGGGGAGCGCCCGATCCGATCGATCGCCGGGCTCGCCGCCCTGTGGACGGTCCAGGAGTGGCTCCGGGGGATGTGGCCGGTTGGTGGGTTCGGCTGGGGACAGCTGGGGTCCACCCAGACGGGCGACCCGACCCTGCTTCGTCTGGCCTCGGTGACGGGGGTGTGGGGCGTCTCCTTCGCGGTGGTCCTGGTGGCCGGATTGTTGATGCTCGCGGTGGAACGAGCCCGGCGGAGACCCGCCTCGGCGGCGGCCCTGGTGGGGATCTCGCTCATCCTGATCCTTTCGCCCGGCCTCATCCCCATCCTCGGGGCAGACGGACGAACGCTCGAGGTCGCAGCCGTCCAGGTGGACGTCCGGCGGGCCCGGGGCCTCCCACCCTTGGAGGAGGACCGGCGGGTCGCCGAGATGAACGTCGCCCTGCACCGGAAGCTCACAGCCGATCCGCCGGACCTCGCCGTGTGGGGGGAGAGCGCGCTCGACCCGGGGGCCAGCGCCACCGACTTCCGCCTCCAGGTGACACGGGCCATCCGAGACGTGGGCGTTCCCACGCTGGCCGGCGCGGTCGTGCAGGCGTCCGACGGGGCCTTCCACAATGAGGGACTGCTGTTCGACGGCGTCGGGCGCCTCATCGGGGAGTATCGCAAGGTCCACCTCGTCCCTTTCGGCGAGTACGTGCCGTTCCGCGACGAACTCTCGTGGATCTCTGCACTGCAACAGATCCCATACGATGAGACACCGGGAGACCGGGTCTACCCGCTGCGGGTGGACGGCGTCACGTTCGGGGACGTGATCTGCTTCGAGAACAGTTTCCCCTCCATCGACCGAACGCTCGTCTCCCAGGGTGCCGGGTTCCTGGTCGTGGAGACCAATAACGCGTCCTACGGGTTCACCGCAGCGTCACGGCAGCACCTGCTGATGAGCCAGCTCCGGGCGGTTGAGAACGGCCGGTGGGTGGTGCACGCGGCCGTATCGGGTATCAGCGCGTTCATCGACCCCGGAGGCCGCGTCGTGGCCGAGACCGGGCTGTTCGAGCCGACGATCCTCCGCCACCGGATCCAGGTGTCGACCCGACGCACCCTGTACACGCGGTTCGGCGACTGGGTGCCTTTGGCGGCGCTTTTGCTGTCGGCAGGGCTGGTGCTCGCGCCGCGACGGAGGAGGCGACACGCTCGTCCGGTCGAGCCGCCCCCGGAGCGACCGAGGACGCTGGTGATTCTTCCCACGTATGACGAGCGAGCCACGATCGAGTCGGTGATCGGAGGGCTGCTGGCCCTCCCGGACGCCGTCGACGTGCTCGTCGTTGACGACTCGTCCCCCGACGGCACGGCCGAGGTCGTGGGGGAGATCGCGGCGGGGGAGCCCCGCGTCCGCCTGCTGGCGCGCCCGGCCAAGGGAGGGCTGGCCGGGGCGTACCGGGACGGGTTCGCCAGGGCCCTGGACGAGGGATACGACCTCGTCGTGGAGATGGATGCGGACCTGTCCCACGACCCCGGCGAGCTCCCCAGGTTGTTGTCCGCGGCCCACCGGTTCCACCTCGTGGTGGGAAGCCGGTACGTCCCTGCCGGCTCCGTCACCAACTGGAGCCGGACCCGCCTGGCTCTCTCGCGGGCCGGAAATGCGTACGCGCGGCTGTGGCTGGGACTCCCCCTGCACGACGCGACGAGCGGCTTCCGGGTCTTCCGCCGGGACCTCCTGGCCCATCTTGCCGCCGACTCCATCCGCTCCGAGGGCTACGGGTTCCAGATCGAGCTGGTCCTGCGGGCCTGGGCGGCCGGCTACGCGCTCGGTGAGGTTCCCATCACGTTCCGCGAACGCCAGCACGGCCAGTCCAAGATCTCCCGGCGGATCGTGGTCGAGGCCTTGTGGCTGGTGACCCTGTGGGGGGCTCGGGTACGGCTGGGCCGGCCCCCGCTCCCTTCGCATCCTGAACGCCCATAACGCACATTATGGAAACTAGCGATTCGGACGACCGAGCGGTGATGCAATCGCTTGTGCCCATGATTCGGATCCCCCATTCCCCCCACCCGATCTGTCGGAGGGGATGGCTGGTCACCCACTTCTCTCTCTTTCCCTGTGCGGCTGAGGATGAAGGGTGCCTCGCCCTCGACCTGAGGTCGAGCTGCAATGTGCGGGCCCCAACAACCCTGGACCCCGCCAACCGTTCACCGGTCGGCGTAGTGCGAAGGCCCTACCGATTGAACTGACCTTCGGCTGATGGCGTAGGTCGGGGACCCGCATACGATCGGCGCGAGGGGGACACCCTGTCCGCGTTTCGACCTACGAGATCGCGCCGACGGAAGGAAGCACGAGGTGAGGGGGAGGCAGGCGATCGCGGAGCGCGGGCGCTCCCTGCGTGGCTTCGGCGCCGTGCTCTCCGTCTCTGCCGCGCTGGTGGTCGGCCAGGCCGTGGGGGCCGTTTGGGCCACCGCTGCCTCCGAAGCCGCGCCCGTCGGGAGCACGCAGATCGACGCCTTCCAAGGCCTCTTAGCCGGCAAGGATCCGTCCGCGGATGCCAGCTGGACCGGCGGCAACCTGTGTGGCAACACCACCGACTGCTACCGCGAGCTCGACAACGTGCCCCACCGCATCCTGTTCAGGAACCTCGAGGCCGGGAAGCACTACGCGATCACCATCCTCATCGACGCCCGGGACAACGCGGGGCACGCCGGCTACGACGCCATCAACTCCGTGGTGGGGTTCGCCAGCATCTCTGGTGGCGTGGCCGTGGTCCAGAACGCTGGGACGACCATCGGATGCGGCACGTCAACGACGTGCGAGAGCTATACGGTCGCGTTCTCCCCGTCTCATCCAAGCGCGGAGATCCGCTTCACCGCACACCTGGCCCGCGGCGCGCACCGGTTCGGGGGATCCAGTTTGAGCGCCAGGTTGCTGGGCGTGGGGGCGAGGAACGTCCCGCTCCCGGTAAAGGGCATCCTCGTTCAGGCTCCCGTCGGACCCCTCGGGATCCATATCGAGAAGAGCGGACCCGCACTCGTCCATGTGGGCGACACGATCACGTACACGCTGAACGTGGCGCTCACGAGGTCGGAGCCACTCGGGAACGTGACCGTCGTCGACCCGGTCTGCGACAAGCGGCCGGCCCTCTTCTCGATGGAAGGTGGCGACCAGGACAGGCTGCTCGAGCCCGGTGAGACGCGGAGCTACCGGTGCGACCACACGGTCACGGCCGCGGACCCTGACCCCATCCCGAACACCGCCACGGTCACGGGGACCTCGTCGGGCGGAGGGCAGGCGACCGACAGCGACAGCCACCTCGTTGACGTCATCCACCCGGCCATCCACATCGTGAAGACCCCCAGCCCGACGTTCGTCACGCCGGGCCAGACGATCACCTACACCTACGTCACCAGGAACACCGGAGACACCACCCTGCACGGCGTCAACGTGACCGACGACAAGCTCGGCCATATCTGTTCGGTCCCCCATCCGCTCGATCCGGGCGAGTCCTTCACGTGTACGGCCACCTTCCACGTCCCCCTTCGAACCGGCCCGGTCGACAACGTCGGGACCGCCGTGGGCCACGACGCGCTCGGCCGCCCCGTGCGGGACCGGGACAAGGTATCGGTCACCGTGATCCTGGGCACGGCGGTGACTCCCCCGCCGACCCGGACGCCCCCGAGCGCGCTGGCGTTCACCGGTCCGGCCGGATTGGTCCCCGAGACGGCCCTGGCCCTGGCGCTCCTGCTCTCAGCGACGGGCATCCTGTTCCTCAGTCGGCGCCGAAACCGCAGGTCGGGGGCTTGATCCACGTGGAAGGTGGCTCGGATGCCAAGCGAATACATGGAAGCCGCATTGTGTTTTGCGAACCGACACCCCTAGGTTTTGCCAAGAGCCCTAGTGCAAATGGCCTAGATGCCCAAAAGGGAAACTTTTGTCAGATTAGGTCGTTAGACGGATGAGAGATGGGTAATGACTGGATGAACATACGGCAATCGGTGGACAGCGTGTCGTTCGTTCGACTTACGAGGATCTGCGGAAACGCGGAGGAGGGAACATGAGGGGGATACATCGGAACCGGGGTCGGCATGGTAAGCCCGGCCCCAGGTTCGAGCTCGTCGTATTGGTTGTGTCATTGGCCCTGGTCATCAGCCAGAGCCTCGGGATGATCGCTGCGAGCGCACTCGACTCTGGATCGTTCAGTGCGTGGGGCTGGCACAGCCAGGCCACGAGCACCAGCAAGACTGGAGAGAAGACCTCCACGGCTTCCTCGGACGAACCCAGCGCGCCCACGAGAGACCGATCGAGCGGCGGAGCATCGGTGACGGCCTTGGCCCCCATCGAGGTGCCATCGGGTTCGACCGACCTCGAAGGCCGCCTCGGGGACGACTCCAAGTGGACGGACGGCAACCTTTGTGCCGGGGTCCCCAAGGGGCAGTGCTACAAGGAACTCGATCAGGTTCCGCACAGGATCATCTTCACTGGTCTCTCTAGCGGGCAGGAGTACTACATCGACGTCCTGATCGAGTTCAAGGACAACGCGAACCACACTGGCTACGACCAGCTAACGGGCCCGACGTCGGTCACCGGCAGCATCAGCGGTGCCGCCTTCGTCCAGCTAGCCGACCAAGACTGCGGAGGGAAGACCTGCAAGACCTTCCGGCTGTCGTTCACCGCCACCGGGTCCGACGGCATCGTCGAGTTCGACGTGCGACTCGGGATCGGTGCCCACTTGTGGAACGGGTCCAACCTGAGCGTCGAGCTCGGGAACGGCAACGAGACCGTTCCTCTGCCGGTCAATGAGATCGTCTTCGACATCATCGCCCACAAGTTCAACGACCTGAACAGCAACGGAACCCAGGACGCTGGTGAGCCCGATCTCGCTGGATGGACCATGACCCTTTACAAGGGCCCCGGCTGCTCTCAGCAGATCACGCTCACCGGCAACCCGGGCACGACCAATGCGAACGGCAACGTCACCTGGACAGTGACTGGCGGGGACGCTGACAACAACGGCGACTTCTCCGTGGGCGAGACCCTCCAGGCGGGCTGGACGAACACGACTGATCTCTGTCAGACGACTCAGGGTCAGCAGGTCAACTTCGGCAACCACCAGGAGCAGCCCACCCTCACCATCACCAAGGCCGCCTCGAGCAGCCAGGTGACGGCGGGAGCGGCGTTCAGCTACACCATCACGGTCAAGAACACCGGCAACGCCCAGGCCACGGGGGTGGTCGTCACCGACGACCTGGCCGACTCGCTGACGGGCGTGACGGCAGGCTTCGACATCGATCCCGGATCGGCCGGCGGGACGGGGTCCTGTACGGTGGGGGCTGGGAACACCATCTCCTGTGCCGTGGGGACCCTTGCGGCCAACAACGGGTCGGCCAACGGCCCGGACGAGGTCGTCGTGACCATCAATGCCACGGCTCCCAACACCTGTGGCCAGCTGTCCAACACCGCGACGGTGGACTCGGACCAGACCTCGCCGCAGACCAGCGGCGACGCCACGATCGTCACAGTCACCGGGTGCGCCCCGACCCTCACCATCACCAAGCAGGCCCTGAATGCCAACGGGGGTCCGATCACTACGATCCCGCTCGGGGGCTCGTTCAACTACGTGATCACGGTGACCAACACCGGGAACGCCTCGGCTTCCCCGGTCATCGTGACCGACAACCTGAACGACTCGCTGACGATCAACTCCACGTCCTGGGACGTGGACCCGCCGGATGCGAGCACCGACGGGACCTGCACGGTTGGAGCCGGCAACACGGTGAGTTGCCCCGACTCGGGGACCATCACCCTGGCTGCCTCCGACGGATCGGCCAACGGGAACGACACCCTGCAGGTGGTCATCAGCGTCACCGTTCCGGACAACCTGACCTCCTGCCCCACGCTGACCAACTCGGCTCAGGTGAGGATCGGGATCGAGGGGACCCCGAGCACGGCGCAGAGCGCCCCGGTTGAGGTGACCGGATGTGCCTCTAACCTGACCATCACCAAGCAGGGGCCTGCGTCCGTCGGACAGGGCGGCGCGATCACCTACACCATCACGGTCAAGAACACCGGCAACGCTCAGGCCACCGGGGTGATTGTCACCGATGACCTGGCCGACTCCCTCACCGGAGTCGCAGGCTCCTTCGACGTGGATCCCGGATCAGCAGGCGGAACCGGGACCTGCAGCGTGGCCGCTGGCAATAACGTCTCCTGTTCCGTTGGGACCCTTGCGGCAAATGACGGGGGGGCCAACGGGCCGGACGAGGTCGTGGTGACCATCACGGCCAACGCACCGGTCGGCCAGTGCCCGACGATCACCAACCAGGCCTCGGTGACGGCCAACGGACAAGAGGGGGCGATCAACAGCAACACGGTGACCACCACGGTCACCGGGTGCGCCACGCCGCCTCCGCCCCCTCCGCCTCCGCCCACGCCTGCCGGCATCCAGGTGGTGAAGGGTGGCCCGGCTCAGGCGCACGTGGGCGACACGATCACCTACACGTTCGCCGTGAGCCTGGCCGCCGGATCGGCGTCCTTGACGAACATCACGATCACCGACCCGATCTGCAGCGCCACGCCGACCCTCGGGACGAAGACGGGTGGCGACCAGGACACCACGCTGGAGACCGGTGAGACCTGGAACTACAGCTGCACCCACGTCGTGACCGCAACCGATCCCGATCCGCTGCCGAACACGGTCACCGTGACCGGTACGGGGCCGAACGGGCAGGTCTCGGACACGGACACCCACTCGGTGGACATCATCCATCCGGCGATCCAGATCGTGAAGACGGCAAAGCCGACCTCGATCGGCCCGGGAGAGACCGTGACCTACACGTATGCGGTCACGAATAAGGGTGACGTCACGCTGTTCGACGTGAAGGTGACCGACAACAAGCTCGGGAACATCTGCACGATCGCTCAGCTCGATGTGGGAGAGACCAAGACCTGCACGGCCGACTTCACCGCATCCAGTGGCTTCGGCGGCCCGGTCGACAACGTGGGCAAGGCCAAGGGCCACGACGTGACCGGGTTCAGCGTGGAGGACACCGACCACGCCTCCATCGACGTGGTCCTGGGGACGACCGTGACCCCCGTCACCCCGCCGAGCGGCGTGGCGTTCACGGGTGCGAGCGGCGTCGTCCGGCTGGCCGGCCTGGCCCTCCTGCTCCTGCTCGTGGGCACCGGCATCCTGTTCCTCACCCGGCGGCGGGAGGACGGGACGGAAGCGTAGGCCGAACATTAGAGCAGAACGAAGGAACGGCCCGGGCGCCAAGAGCCCGGGCCGTTCCCTTTCGTCATCGGGCGAGGGCGGGCCCTCTCCCCCGGCCTAACCGTAGAAGACGACCGTCACCCACAGGTGCCCATCGACGCGCGCCATGCCGATGGCGACGTGGTCGAAGGCCGTCCTCAGGATGTTCTCCCGATGAGGAGGGCTGGCCATGAACGCGTCCTGCAACCCATCCACCGTCGAGCCAACTCCGACGTTCTCCCCGCCGATCGAGAAGTGATACGGCGAGAGGATGCCGACCAGTGTGTCATTGTCGGAGTGGTACAGGTAGCCCTTGCTCGCCATCTCCAGGCTGTGGTGCCGGGCATAGCGAGAGAGCAACCAGTTGAGCTTCACGTCGGCCCGATCGTGCGACTCG
Source organism: Actinomycetota bacterium (assembly GCA_044867345.1). GTDB lineage: Bacteria > Actinomycetota > UBA4738 > UBA4738 > HRBIN12 > AC-69. Next base: position 5,801 of record JBIOUU010000023.1, on the reverse strand, counting down.
CGCGCCTGATTCGTCAGCGACAGCATGTGCATGCGGCGCGTGAACCTCTCGCCGGCGGCGGCGTGGGCCGGAACGAATGCCGCCATCAGCGATGCTGCGAGGAGCAGGGCCACCAGGACTCCAGCCCCCCGCCGTGCGACCCGTACGTCCATGTCGAGCCTCCCGACGTCCTTTGAACGTCTGGGCTGGTATCGGTCGGAAGGCGCGCTCGGTTGACTCGCTCATGGTCGGAATTGACTAGTCCCCCGTCTGGCCCACACACGGGCCCGAAAGGCCTATGACCAGCGGAGCTTCAGATGCCTGGCGGCTCGGGCCTCGTCGAGGCGCCGAACGGGCGTGGTGACCGGAGCCTGGTGCAGGATCTCCGGGTCCGTCTTCGCTTCCTCGGCCGCCTGGAGCATCGCAGCCGCAAGGCCGTCCAGGGTCTCGCGGGTCTCGGTCTCGGTCGGCTCCACCATCATCGACTCCTCGACCACCAGCGGGAAGTAAACCGTGGAGGGATGGAAGCCCAGGTCGATGACGCGCTTGGCGATGTCCATGGCCCGGATCCCAGTTCGGTCACGGAGCGGTCTGGCGGTGGCCACGAACTCATGCATCGGCCGGCCCGGGTAGGCCAGGGGGAACGCCTCCTTCACCAGCTCGGCCAGGTAGTTCGCGTTCAGGACCGCACGCTCCCCCACCTCCTGGAGGCCGTCGCTGCCGTGCAGGAACACGTAGGCGTATGCGCGGACGAGGACGCCGAAGTTGCCGTGAAAGCCGTGCATCCGCCCGATCGAGTCCGCGCGATCGGCGGCCAGGCGGAACTCCCCCGTCGCCTCGTCTCGTTCCACCGATGGCACGGGAAGGTACGGCACGAGCTCCTCGGTGACCCCGACGGGGCCGGCACCCGGCCCTCCTCCGCCGTGCGGCGTGGCGAACGTCTTGTGGGTGTTGATGTGGACGATGTCGAAGCCCATGTCGCCCGGCCGGCACCGTCCCAGGATGGCGTTCAGGTTGGCTCCGTCGTAGTACACGAGGCCGCCAGCGTTGTGGACGACGCTGGTGATCTTCTCGATCTCCTCCTCGAACAGCCCCAGGGTGTTCGGATTGGTCAGCATGAGCCCGGCCACGTCCTCGTCCACCAGCTTCTCGAGCGCCGACACGTCGACCAGCCCTCGCGTGTCGGACGGGATGTGCAGGGCCTCGTATCCGGCCAGGCGAACGCTGGCCGGGTTGGTCCCGTGCGATGAGTCCGGGATGGCGACCCGGGTCCGGGCGTTGCCCTGCTTCGTGTGGTGGGCGCGCATGAGGAGAAGGCCGGTCAGCTCGCCGCACGCTCCAGCCGGCGGTTGCAGCGTGGCCCGAGCCATTCCGGTGACCTCGCACAGCGCCCGCTCCAGACGCCACAGGAGCTCCAGGGCTCCCTGGACCGTGTGATCGGGCTGCTGGGGATGGGCTCGCTGGAACCCCGGAAGCGAGGCCACCGTCTCGGCGATCTTGGGGTTGTACTTCATCGAGCAGGATCCGAGTGGATACACGCCGGTGTCGACGCCGTAGTTCATCTGCGCCAGGCGTGTGTAGTGGGCCACGACGTCCCGCTCCGCCACCTCCGGAAGCGCGGGAGGGTCGCGGCGCGCGAACTCTTCCGGCATGTCAGTTTCGGGGACGTCCGGCGGGGGGAAGCTGTACGCGCGGCGGCCGGCTCGGGACCGGTCCATGATGGTCCCCGATTGGATGTCCGGACCCTGCGTGCGTACAGGGGCGCCGGTCACCCCAGCGCCTCCCGCATCGCGCCGGCCAGGGCATCGATCTCCGCCTTCGTCCGCCGCTCCGTGACCGCCACGAGGAGCGCGCGCCCGTCGGCGTCGGGGAGCGGCACGCCGGCGAGGAATCCCCGCTGGATCAGCTCGTCCCGGACTTCGTCGGCGGGCCGGGGAAGCCGCAGCGCGAACTCCTTGAAGGACGGCGCGCCGGGGAAGAGCGGCTCGACGCCGGGGATCTGGGAAAGCCGTTCTGCCGCGTACGCCGCTTTGGCCGCGCAGCGCCGGCCCAGCTCCGCCAGGCCCTCGGGGCCCAGCCACGACAGGTAGACCGTCGCGGCGATGGCCATCAGGGTCTGGTTGGTGCAGATGTTCGACGTCGCTTTCTCCCGGCGGATGTGCTGTTCGCGCGCCTGGAGCGTCAGGACGTACCCGACCTTGCCGTCAACGTCCACGGTCTCGCCGACGATGCGTCCGGGCATCCGCCGAACGTCGTCCAGGCGGGTGGCGATGATGCCGAGGTATGGGCCCCCGAAGTTCAGGTTGTTCCCGAGGACCTGACCCTCCGCCACGGCGATGTCGGCGCGCAGCTCCCCCGGGGGTGCCAGCACGCCCAACGAGAGCGGGTCGAACACCTGGATGGCCCGGGCACCGCCCGCGTGTGCCGTCCCGAACAGCTCGCGGGCGGGCTCCAGGATCCCGTAACGGTTGGGATGCTGGACGATCACCGCGGCCACGTCGTCGCCGACCCGCGGGTCGCCGCCACGGCCGTCCTTCACCGGGAAGACCTCGGGCTCGTACCCCGCTCCCCTGCCGTAGGTCCGCAGGGTCTCGAGGTATCGGGGATCGACCGCCTCGGAGACCAGGATCCGGTCCCGGCCCGGCGCGGACCGGGCCAGGTTCACCGCCTCCGCCAGGGCCGTGGCCCCGTCGTACAGGGAGGCGTTCGAGACCTCGAGGCCGGTGAGCTCGCAGATCATGGACTGGTACTCGAACAGGGCCTGCAGCACCCCCTGCGACAGCTCGGGCTGATAGGGGGTGTACGAGGTGTAGAACTCCGAGCGCCCCGCCAGGGCCCACACCACGGAGGGCACGTAGTGGTCGTAGGCGCCGGCGCCGGCGAAGCAGACCAGGTCGTCGGCGCTCCGGTCGGCGGCGGCCAGCGCTCGCATGTCGGCCAGGATCTCCATCTCGGAGACCCCTTCGGGGAGGTCGAGCGGCCGGTCCAGGCGGACCGATGGGGGGATCTGGTCGAACAGCGTATCCAGCCCGTCGAGCCCGATCCGGGCCAGCATCTCCCGTACGTCGTCGTCCGTGTGCGGGGCGAACCTCATGGCACCGGGCACAGTCTACGGCCTGGTCGTGCTCCGCTCTCCCTCAGCCGGTGACGTCCTCCAGGCCGTACTTGGTGACCAGGGACAGGTAGTCGCGCTGGTAGAAGATCTTGCAGTTGATCCCGGGGTACAGCTCCCGGAGCTTCCGGATCTTCCGGTTCTTCTTCGTGACGAGCTTCTGGTTGAGCGTCGTGATCTCGATGTAGAGGTCGTACTGGGGCAGGAAGAAGTCCGGGGTGAACCGCTGGATCACGTTGCCCTGCTTGTCCCACCCGAGGTCGAACGACCGTGGCTCGTAGTCCCAGTCGATCTGATAGAAGTCCAGCAAGCGGGCGAACTGGCGCTCGCTCGCGTGCGCGAACTTTTCCGTATCGCTCTTCAGGGCGGGGGGTTCGGTGGCGACTCGGGCCTTCACGCGCCTCCGGCCCGAGCGACCTCGCGTCCCCTCCGTCGCACGCCCTTGGCGATCGTTCCCTCCAGATCCGTCCATACCTTGTCGACGGCGAGCGCGAAGACGCCCTGGCCCTTGGCCAGGAGGTCCACGACGGCCTCCGGGGACTCCACCGCGTAGATGCGAGTGCCGTCCGAAACGATCGTGGTACCGACCTCCGGCTCCTTCAGCGCCCGCAAGGTCCCGATGGCCTTGCGGACCTGTTGGAGGCTGACCCCGGTGTCCAGGAGCTTCTTGATGATCCGCAGCAGCGCGAGATCCTGGAACGAGTACAGCCGCTGGGTCCCCGACCCCCGCGCATCCCGCACCGAGGGCCGGACCAGTCCGGTCCTGGTCCAGTAATCGAGCTGCCGATAACTGATCCCGACGATCTTGCATACGTCGGGGACGCGATATCCCTGCTCGTCCATCACAACTCCGTAATTACGTGAACTGGGTGTCAGGCTATTGCCCGGTGCGTAACATGTCAATCACCGCAGATTTCCTCGATTTTTTTCGTTGCAGGGCGACCTGCGATTTTTCACCCATCGGCAACGTGTAATCGAACATGCTTGCGAGACACAGCATGGATCTTCGGGTAGCGTCCGGCCCCGATGCGTTACCCGAACACGACGGGTCACCGTCGCGCCCGGCGGGCCACGCTGCTTCTCCCGATTCTCGTCGCGATGCTCATGTTGGGGTTCCTGGCCCCGGCTGCGCACGCCTCGCTTCGAACACGATACCTACAGATCATCAACAACACCCGCGTGCAGCACGACCTGCGCCCCTTGAGGCTGAACACGAAGCTCTCGGACACCGCCAAGGGCCATACGCGGAAGATGATCCGCGACGGCCGGCTGTTCGATGTCGGCAACCTCGCCGAGATCCTGTCTCCGTATGCCGGCTACCAGACCCTCGGCGCCGACGTCGTCGGCTGCGGGGACACACTCTTCCGCATGCACCGGCTGATGATGCATCACACCTATCACCGGAAGATCATCCTGAGCCGCAAGGTGGACTTCGTTGGGATCGGCGTGATCCACACCGCCGGCAGATCGGGCTGCGGCAGGAACCAGTTCTGGGCTACCGCGATCTTTTTCGGCTAGACCAGATCCACGGGACTCAGCCGAAGTCCTCGGGGTTCACGTTCTCCAGGAACTCGCGGAACTTCTCAACCTCTTCATCATCGTCCCCGCTGGGGATGAGGATGGACGCCTCGTTCAGGACCTCTTCGCTGGCGAAGATCTTGCAGTTGAGCCGAACCGCGAGCGCGATGGCGTCACTCGGCCGCGACGAGATCTCGTAGGACGTCCCGTTCCGCTGCATGTTGATCACGGCATAGAACGTTCCCTCGCGCAGCTCGGTGATCACGATGTTCTCGACCTGGACCGCGACCTCTTCGAGGATGTTCTTGAGGAGGTCGTGGGTCATCGGGCGGGGCGTCACGACGCCCTGGAGCGCCAGGGCGATGGCCGCCGCCTCGGCCTGTCCGATCCAGATGGGAAGGAAGCGCTCGCCTTCGGCCTCTCGCAGCAGGACGATGGGTTGGTTCGTGGGCAACTCGATCCGCACCCCTGCAAGCGACATCTCGATCATGGCCTCATCAGGGAATCTAGCCCTCCCCTCCCCCTCCGACAACCTAGCTGGCGCGCTCACGACCGGTGTTCGGCGCGGGCACGGTCCGCGGGACACCCGTGAGGTACGGGACGAGGAGGTCCGGGTCCGCGGAGAGCGCGGAGAGGTCTTGCACCGCAAGAATGTCCGGCAGGTTCCGGTATCGCTCCTGGAAGTCGAGCCCGTATCCCACGACGAACACGTCGGGGCAGTCGAACCCCACGTACCGGATGGGAAGGGGCGTGATGCGGCGCACCGACTTGTCCAGGAGCGCGCACACCTTCACCGAGGCGGGCTGCCGCGATTCCAGGACCGTGATCAGGTACGAGAGCGTGAGCCCCGTGTCGACGATGTCCTCGACGATCAGGACCTCACGCCCCCCGACGTCCACCTCCAGGTCCTTCACGATGCGGACCCGGCCCATCGACTCCGCAGCACCCCCATACCGGGAGATCGACATGTAGTCGATCGCGATCGGGAGATGAACCTGGCGCATGAGGTCGGCGAGGAACACCGACCCGCCCTTCAGGACCGAGATCAGGACGGGCGCGCGTCCGTCGTAGTCCCCGGTGATGTCGCGGCCGAGCTCCTCGATCCGCCGGCGGATGTCCTCGCGTCCGAACAAGACGGTCGCGTCCTCCGACATCCGGCCGGATGGTAGCAGAGGGTCACCCGAACAAGGAC
>JBIOUU010000022.1:0-3620 GCA_044867345.1 Actinomycetota bacterium | reverse complement strand
GAGGACGATGCCCGCCCACGTGGCCTCGACCTCCCGGCCCTCGGCGGCCTCATGGAGAAGCGTTGCCTTCCGGGCGAACTCCGGGGTCGACATCCCCCAACCGTTCCAGGCGTCGGCCTCTCGGGCGGCGATCCGGACCACCTCGTCGGCAAAGCCGCCGATCCAGACCGGCGGCCCTCCGGGCGTCACGGGCGGAGGAAGGAGCGGCCCACGCAGCGGAGGGATGCGGGTGCCGCCGGGCCACGCCTTTCCGGCGAAGAGTGCCTTGACCGCGCGGACCGTCTCGACCAGGTGCTCGCGCCGTTCGCCTTTCTCCAGGTACGGCAGGCCGTACGCCTCGTGCTCGGGCTTGTCGATGGGGTCACCGGTCCCGATGCCGAGCACCATCCGCCCCGCGCTGATGTCGTCCACCCCGGCCGCCATCTTGGCCAGGAGCCCGGCGGGGCGGATGGAGGCTCTCGTCACCAGGGTGCCGACCGTGACCCGCTCCGTCGCAGCCGCCACGGCGGACAGCGAGGCGAAGGCCTCGAGCGAAGGTCGGTCGCTTGCCGCCCCCGGGGGGAAGAAGTGGTCGAACGCGAAGACCCCGTCGTAGCCGAGCTCTTCCGCCCGCCGGGCGAACGACACCACCCGTTCCGGATCCCCGGAGAACAGCGGGAGGATCAGCCCGACGTTCATCGGAGCCCCCCACCAGTCCGCCGTCCCTTCATGCCCCCAACTCCTCAAGGGCGAGCGCCGCAGCGCCGACGGCACCCGCGTCGTTGCCCAGCTGCGCCGCGACGAGCGGGACCGACGGCCGGTGCTCGTACCCCTCGACGGCCTCGTTGAACGCTGCCTCCGCCGGTCGGATCAGCAGGTCCCCCGCCTCCACGACCCCGCCGCCGATCACCACGATCTGGGGGTCGATCACGTTCACCAGCCCGGCGATCCCCTCCCCCAGTCGCCTGCCGACCTGGGAGAGGATCCTCATGGCGACGTCATCACCTGCCTTGGCCGCCTTGGTCACGGTCTCGCCGCTCACGTGCATGGGGTCGTGATCCGCGAGCTCGGCGATGAGCGACTGGGGACGATCGGCGGCCGCCTCCCGTCCCAGTCGCCCGATGGCCTGTCCCGAGGCCACCTGCTCGAGGCACCCCCGGTTCCCGCACCCGCACAGCGGCCCGTCGGGCTCGACGATGATGTGGCCGATCTCCGCGGCAAACCCGTGAGCTCCACGGAACAGGCGCCGGCCCGCCACGATCCCTCCCCCGATCCCGGTCCCCACCGTCACGAGCAGCATGTGTCGGTAGCCGCGGCCGGCGCCGAATCGATACTCGCCCCACGCGGCGACGTTCGCGTCGTTGTCCACCTGGCACGGCAGCCCGAGCGCCTCGCTCATTCGCGCGGCGATCGGAAGCTCGCGCCATGCCAGATTCGGTGCGAACCGAAGAACCCCACTGTTCGCGTCCACCAGGCCGGCGGCGCCCACGCCGATCGCCACCACCTGAGGCTCGAGCAAGCCCTTGGCCGCCTCGATCATCGCCGCGATCGTCGCCTCGGGGTCGTCGGCCGGCGTGACCGAGCGCGAGCGAGACAGGATGGACCCGTCTCTGGCCACGCGGAAGGCCTCGATCTTCGTGCCGCCGACGTCGATGCCGAGCGCCTGCGCCGCTTCCGACACGTCCCGCCCTCTCTCAGAAGCGGAGCAGCGCGCCGATGCCGCCGTAGCGGGCCAGCCCGTCCGGGTGAACGATCGTCTCCACCCGGCAGCCTTGCCTCACGGACCGGGCCACCGCTTCCTCGACCACGTCGGGCACGGGCTGCATCGTTGCGCCGCATGCCGGGCACCTCGTTCCCCGGTCCGTCAGCCGCCCGCAGGAGGGGCACGAGAACCCGGGAGCGGACAGATCCAGCGTGACCAGGATCTCTGCCGCGCGCCCCTCCGACACGGCCGCGAGCGTCCCCGGAAGGCCGGTCACGCCCTTGCCCCCGGACTCTGCGGCGGCCTGCAGGGCCTCCACCTTGGCCGCCTCCTTGGTTCGTTCCTGCTCCTCCTCCAGCTCCAGGCACCGGGCGGCCACCTCGTCCACGGTCGCCGTCATGGCCATGGTGAGGCCGGCCCGGATCCGCTCCCGCAGGTACGGATGCAGATCGTGTTCGAGATCCAGGCGAGCCTCCGCCGGGCCGGCCAGCACCAGGGAGTCGAAGGGGCTCGTCTTGAGGAGCTGGAACAGCGCGTCGGCCACTCGCTTCAGGTGTCGTTGGCGGTGATCGTCCACGTGACGCTGCATGCGCATCTGGGACCAGCCACCCTGATCGTGCCGGCCGGGGACGTCGTCGATGACGTCGGTGACCTCCTCGACCCGTCCGAGCTCGAAGAGGAAGACCCGGGCCTTCTCGTAGTCCACGAGAGCCAGGCACATCGGGCGATACGTCTCCAGGACCTGCTCCAGCGGGAGCACATCGGCTGCCGACGCCACCGTGGCCCGATCGCGAACCGGGCGGGGGAGGCCGACCTCTTCCCACAATCCGGCTCCCTTGGCCGAGAACAAGGCCAGACCTCGGGTGTCCTCCCGTTCGAACTCGTCGCGAACGAAGGAGCCGATCGCTTCGAGGTCGCCCAGGACCGAGCGCAGCGCTTCCTTCGACAATCGCTCGGCTTCTGCTTGGGCCCGAGCCCGGCGCAGGAGGTTGTCCAAACGCACCTCGTAATCGGACTTGCGAGGGTATCTCCGCCCGTCCACCGTGAGGTAGACCGACGTGATGGGGATGCCGTCGGGGTTCCATTCCGCCAACTGGCGCACAATGGAGTGGTCGACGTTGATCATGCTCATGCGATCTCGATCCTCTCGAGCTTCGTCTGCGCGCCGCGCGTGTCGGCGACCCGCGTTTCGATCAGCGTCTTCGCTGCGAGGAGGAACTCGCGGGCCGCGACCAGGAGGTGATCCACCACCTCCGGACTGGACCGGTCCACCGTCGAAAGGGCCAGGCCGATGGGGCAGAACGCCACGGGACACACGTGCTGGCCTCGCTCATCCTTGTCCTTCGGCGAGGGTGCCGCGCTCCCGCTTCTTCGGGGCCGTCCATCAGACATTCGCTCTCCCCCTCCGAGAGTTCCGGGCGTCCTGCGAGGAGCCCGGCTCGGGCCCCTTGGAGAACGCGATCTCGAGATGGTCGCCGACGAAGTTCGCCCCTCGGACCTCCAATCTCTTGAGTGTCTGGGGCAGGATCAGGTTTCGCTTGTACGAGCCCACCCGGACGAACAGCTCGTCTCCTCGGCGGTGGACGTCCATGTCGGCCCGTGAGACGAACGGCAGCCGCATGGTGAGGGAGTAGCCATTCCCCCGGCGGCGAACCCTGATGGGATCGTCCTGGTACAGGATCTCGGTGACGTCGTTGTCCGCATAGACCTCTCGCCCCATGTCCTCCAGCAACTCGACGCCGACCATCTCCCGGTCGAACAGTCGGGCGGTGAGGATGGGGACGGGTTCGAAGGATTCGCGCACCGTCTGAAGGTGCTCCGCCTGGATGTCCTTCCACTTGCCGAAATATGGGTCGGTGACGTCGTCGGGGATGATGCGGTTCACGATCACCGCGTCAACGCGATACCCGAAGAGCCCGAGATACGTGTAGGTTCGCCT
>JBIOUU010000021.1:0-4675 GCA_044867345.1 Actinomycetota bacterium | reverse complement strand
CGTCGTTCCCCGAACCAAGACCACCGAGGTCCGCCGCTACAAGCTCTACGCCGTCCAAAAAACCTCTAGGGTCCGTCGCACATCAAGTGAAGCCACAACGTCGCGCGTCAAGTGAGTCCAGGCACGTTGCTACAGCGTTGCTACAGCGTTGCTACAGGCCGAGGTCGATTCCGGCGTCTCGTTCGAACTGGCCGAGGACGCCCTGATCTCGACCCAGCAGCGAGTGGCGCTGTCGATGGTGCTCGGCGATGAGGGAGTCGACCTCTCGGAGGCGGCCGGCCTCATTTCCGTGTACAGCCGCCCAGGCTTTCCATTCGGCCATTCTTGCGTCGAGACGCGTTCGCCGTTGTCCGATCCTCTCGAGGACGCTTTCGGCTCCGGCTTCGAGCCCGGCGGCTCGGTGCAGCCGCTGCTCGGCCTGCTGGCGGTCGCGGCGCCGGGTCAGGCGCCGGCGACGGCCGCGATCTTCGAGTGCCTCCTCGGCGACCCGCCGTTCGTGACAGGCCCTGGCGAGGTAGGCGTGGCCCGCTGCTCGTCTGCCTGGAGCGCCGTGACAGCGTCAAAGGGAGGGTAGGGGGCACGGTTGAAGAGTGGGGCCAGCCAGAGGCGCTCGGCCCTGAGTTCGCCGGTGCTGTTGGCCGCCGGAGCCCGTCCGGAGCGGAGGTCGTCGAGGGCGAGCCCCTTGGCGTCTGAGCGATTGACGGTCTGACGGAGCCCTTCGAGCAGGTCGTCGTCCTCCTGGGTCGTGTGATGGTCTTCGTCTTCGGGGGCGGCGACGTAGAGGTCGTTGGCTTCGACGCCGCGGGAGACGCCGGAGTAGCTGCTTTGCCGTTTGAGGGTGTCGTCGGCAAGAAGGAAGGTCTGGTCGAGGGTGGCCCCTTGGGCTTTGTGGACGGTGGTGGCGTATCCCCAGGTGAGGTGGCCGGCTTCGGCGTAGGCGAAGGGCATAGTCATCGGGTGCCCGGCCGGGTCGACGGCGTTGATGTGCCGGGCGTCGGTGTCGATGCCGGTGATGGTGGCGCGGGTGCCGTTGAAGACCATCGGCCCGCCCCCGCCAGGGGAGCGGGTTCGCCAGGCGCTGCTCCGGGAGCGGGTGCGGTTCAGAGGCCAGGAGGCGTTCGAGGCCGACCTTCGGCACCCGCAGCCGGCGGCCGAGCCGGAAGACCGGCAGCCCTGTTTGGCCGCCGCTCCAGAGGTACTGGCGCGCGAGCTCGTAGGCGGCACCCCGCCCGATCCGGAGGACAGCCGCCGCTTCTTCAATGGTCAACACGTCAGGCAGATCGGCGAGGGACACGCGACAAGACCTCCGAGTGCTCGACCCGGCCCCAGGCGGCCTCGCCTCGCAAGGAGGGCGCGAGGCCTTGACGCCAAGTTACGCCCGTGTCATTCTTGCTGTCAAGTGGGTCGTTGACCATCTGCGAACCATTGGACAACGACGGACAACAACGGAAGGCAGCGAACAAGGGATGGCAAGGAAGAAATCGGCTGAGCCGGAGCCGGACGTCCCGCTGTACTGGGGGATGACTCCCAACCAGATCGTCGCCTACAACCTGAACCAGGCCCGCCTCTGGAAGGGCTGGACTCAGGAGGAGGCCGCCGACGCCCTCGCCCCCTACGTCGGGTCACGCTGGTCCAAGGCCAACTTCTCCGCCGCCGAGCGGTCGATGGACGGGCAGCGGATCCGCAACTTCGACGCCGACGAGATCGTCGCCTTCGCCTGCGCCTTCGAACTCCCTGTCACGTTCTTCTTCATGCCGCCCGTCCCCTGGGCGAACAACCTGCCCGTCCGGCTGCAGACGCCGGACGCCGGCCCGCTCGGCACCGCGCTGACGAAGATGGTCGACCTGGTCTTCGGCGACCGCCCCACCATCGGGCTCCTGTCGGCCCGCCTAGAGCAGTTCGTCGAGCGGCTCGGCGAGGGCGTCGTCTCGGAGTCCCAGGGCCGGATCCAGAGTCTCGCCCTCATCCGGATGAGCAAGCTCGTCAAGCAGGCTTTCGGAGACATCGACCGCTGGACGACCCAGCTGCGCTCCATGGCCAACCAGCTCGAGGGCGTGGCCACCCAGGCCCGCCAGGCGGTCTGGGAGGACGTCGATCTCCCGGACGAATTCCGGGAGTAGTGCAGCGAGGTCTCAAACTGTGCCGGTCGCGGTTGCTTCGGTGCATCTCGGGGGGTGTCTGAGCCGTGAGGTTGGTGGCGCTGCGAGGCGAGGCACCTCCGGGCAGCGCCGTGGTCGTGCTCCGAGGCGGGGTGAACGGGTTGGCTCCTGAGACGGTTGCTCGAAGCGCAGGCCGGAACCTCGAGGCCTTCGGCTTCCTCGGCCTGTCCGTGTTTCTCGCTGTGGACCGCCCGGTGGAGCGGCTGTGTACCGAGGTCCCCGAGCTCGCTCGTTACGGCCAGGTCCGCCGGTCCACGGTCGCCCGGGTCCATGCCGCGGGCTTTGCTCTCCTCGCCACCGGGGACCACCCCCATTTCGACATCGTCCTTCCTGACCTGTCGGCCGAGACCCTGGGCCGGCTGCAGGCGGCCTTCGGCCCTCCCGAGCCGAATCCAGGCCGGGGTTGATCCCGTTGTCCTCGGTGGCGGATGGGACGACAATGAGGGACGTGGAGCAGCGAGCCTGGGACATGTGGGTGGACTTCGCCCGCGTCTACGAGGGTGGCCTCACCTACGGCCACCTCGACGACGCCGTGCCCGGCGTCGAGGTCAAAACGGGGGGCTATCTGGTCGTGGGGGACGACGACGCTGACCCCGGCGTCGCCCAGGTGGTCGAGATTCGCCCCGACGGCGTGGTCCTCCTCCGGGTGCTCCCCGGGCACGCCGATCTCCACCGCCAGCTCCTCCAGAACCGCAGCGCCTGAGTCAGCCAGCGAGGGGCAGCGCAGGGCGGGCCGGGCGAGTGCCCATGGCTCCCCATGTATGCAGAATGTATGCAGAATCCTGAGCACTCAGGGTCAAGAGGTCGCACCAGCTGACACGAACTGGCGGTGAAGTTCCTGCTCACAGTCACTTTCCGGTACGAGGCAGCACGAGCCGAAATCGGCAGAATGTGACTGGGGGTCAAGAGGTCGGGAGTTCAAATCTCCCCAGCCCGACGGATGAAGTAGCTGGTCAGGCGGGGCCCCAGGCTCCCGGTGGGCTCCTCATCGGGGAGGCTGGGAGCCATTCTCGGGAGCCAAGCCCAGGCGCCGTTCCCCGGTTGTTCTGGCCCGAACGTCGAGACCGGGGCTGTCCACGTGACGACCGTACCCAACCCGACCAGGCTGTGAGAACCTTCTACAGGATCAAGGGAACGCTAGAAGGCAACCACGGGGAAGTCCGGTGGAACCCCTAGACACACCTGCCCGAAGGTTCCATAACGTTGCTCAGAGGCCCAGACATGATGTCTCATCGTCTGGACATCCCGGAAGCAACGTTCCAACGGGCTGGTGGCTCGAAACGCCGACGCTCCCGCGATGCCGCAGGCGAGGTCGACGGCCTGGACGGCGCTGCTCATCGCGTGGGCCATGGCCAGCAGGAGGTCCGCCTTCTGCTCCAGGGAGTGGGTCCGGCCGTCGATGCATCTCTGCCACGCTTCGCGCACCGTGTCGAGAAGCAGCAAGCGCCCTGAGCGCAGGATCGCTTCCGCTCGGCCCAGCTGGACTTGCGCCGACGCGCGTTCCTTCAGCAGGCCGCTCGATTCCACCGGAGTCTTGGTCAGGGCGAGTTCGGTCACCTCGTCGAGAGCTCGTCGCGCCACCCCCAGCATCGGCGTCGGGATACCAGTCGCCGTCACGCCGGCGACCGGGAGCCGATACAGCGGGCCCCGATAATGCGATCCCGGCTCGAAGTCCGGCACCATCGGAAACGTCCTGGACTTGGGCACGTAGACGTCGTTCACCGAGATGTCGTTGCTGCCCGTGCCCCGCATCCCCATGACGTCCCACGTGTCGATGATCTCGCACTCCTCGCTGGGGAAGTAGACCATGCGCATCTCGGGCTCGCCCTCAGCGTGTTGGTCGACATCCACGAGGACCGTCGACAAGATCCAGTCGGCGTCATAGCAGTTGCTGACGAACGGGGCTCGACCAGAGATGCGGTATCCGCCGTCGGTCGAGGTTGCGTTCAGTGGGCGGCCGAACTGGCCGGCAATCAGGATGTCCGCTCCGCCGCTGTAGATCTCCTCGGCTCCTTCGTCGGGGAGCCGGCAACAGAGGAAGGCCCAGTCCAGAGGGTTCTCCAAGGTCCACGCCGCAGCGGAGTCGTGGCGACCGATTTCCTCACCGACGAGGGCGCGGGTGACGGGGTCGGTCTCCAACCCCCCGAGCGTGCGGGGCGTTGTCATTCGCAGGAGGCCCGTCTCGCGCAGTGCCTTCAAGACCGGCTGGGACAGGCGTCGTTCCCGCTCTGCTTCCATGCTGTGCTCCCGGATGATCGGAGCGATCTCGCGTGCCGCGTCGATCAGCGAGGTGTCCGATTCCCAAGGCATTTGGCTCGTTCCTGGCGTTGACAGGGTTCCGGTCATCGCGCTCACCTCCGCTTCGCCGGAGCGATGTTCTGGTTGACGTGGAAGAGGTTGTCCGGGTCATAGACCGCCTTCACGGCGGAGAGCCGCTCGTAGTTGGCGCCGTAGTTCGCGGCGGCTCGGTGATCGTCGTCGCCGGACATGAAGTTGATGTAGCCCCCCTCGCTGCC
>JBIOUU010000020.1:0-33989 GCA_044867345.1 Actinomycetota bacterium | reverse complement strand
CAGCTGCTCCTGGCCTTCGACGAACTCCTCCCAGTACAGCTTGAGGAACTGTGGCGTATGGAAGAACGTGCCCACAGGGTCCGCCGTGACCAGATTCGACCAGTCCCGGCGGACGAAGTCCCGCCCGTCGTCGGAGAAGACGATCTCCATGCCGCTATCGATCCAGGACGAAGACCGAGTGAGGGTAGGTGCCGAGGGTCGGCCACATCGGCCGGTACGTCTCGACGTGGGCGATCGAGACGTTCCGCTCCTTCAACAGCGTCGTCCACTGCTCGACGTCTCGGAACGTGAACGGCGTGGGAACCCCGTGGCGGATGTTCAGCAGCCAATCCCATGCCGTGTTGAGCGCGCGATCCAACCATGAATTCGGCGTGTCCTCGGCGATGATCACGCGCTCCCTGGCGATCCGCAGGGCCTCGTCGAGCAGGTGCTCCTGCTCGCCCCACCGCTCCATGTGGTGGAACACGAACATCAGCAGGACCACGTCGAACGAGGCATCCTCGAACGGCACCCGGGTGGGATCGGACTGGAGGACGAAGGGCAGCGTGGCATCGCGGTTGCCGTAGTCGACGAGGTCGCAGAGGGTGGGGCGGACCCCGGCCCTGTCGCGAAGCCACCGGGACATGAACCCCGTCCCCGCACCGAGGTCGAGCATGGTCTGCCCCGCCCGAAGATGCGGGGCGATGCGGTTCCCCTCCTCGTTCTCCCGGAGGAACATGCGGTCAACTCTAGCGGCTCCTAGGGAGAGGGCCCGCCCCGGGCGTCACGAGGGTCCGACGATCTCACCAGCCGGCCTCACCAGGATCCGCCGCCGCCTCCGCCCCCGCCCCCGCCCGCGGAGCCTCCGCCGAACCCGCTCCCCCCCGTACCGGAGGGGGTAGAAGCGATCGTGCCCGCGGTGGTCACGGTGAAGCCGTCCATTGCGTCGGAGAACGCTCCGTAGGCGAAGGCGTTCGACGAGACGTACCACGACGTATCCGGCGGGGGCTCTCCGAGGACCTCGAAGGCTCGTGCCCACTTCTCGGTGAGGCCGAACACGATCGCGTAGGGAAGGTAGCGCGTGAACAGGTTCTCCTTCTCGGCGAACCTGGCCATGTTCGTCTCCGCCGTTGCGATGACGGTCCGGAACCCTCGGACCCGCCGGACCAGACCGGTTCCCCTGGCCGTCCGTCGTGGCATCCACCTCGCGCCGACCGTCAGCGACAGTCCGGCGAGGATCACCGCCAGCGGCAGCAGGGCCAGACGCGTCCACCTGATCGCGGCGAACTCGAGCAGCGCGCCGGCCACGAGGACCCCGATCCCCGCAGCGACCCACCGCCCCCGAACGCGGTCGGGCCGCCCCGCGAACCACCCGTGTCCCACCGCATCGCGATACAGCGCGTCCTGCACGCGTTGGAGGCGAGCGACGAACTTCGTCCGAAGGCTCGACAGTTTGACCTCCTGCCCGTCCTCGAACAGGCCGTCGAGCAGCTCCCGCTCGTACTCGAGGAGCTCTCCGTCGGGGCCCTTCAGCCGCATGAGCTTCCAGTCCGGCTTCCCGAACCATCCCTTCTTGGGGATCTCCTCGATCACCAGGTACTTCCTGACCGCGAGATCGATGACGGTCGCCGTGACATCGAGCGTGTTCGCCACCTCGTCGACCAGGGTCCCGATCTGGCCCGGCCGAAGGTCGAGTGGCGGCGCGAATTCGACGGGTCCGGACGCGTCCCCCTCGAACAGGGGAACGGCTTGCTCACGGGTCCCCGCCGGCGCGCCCATCAGCACGTCCACCTGGGACCCCTGGTAGCGCCGGTCTCGCCCCGTTCGCCAGACCATGCGACCGAACCCCCCGACGACCAGCGCCGCCAGCAGGAGCGAGCCGCCCACGGTGAGCGGCGTGGCGGTGAAGGCTCGGGCAAGCGTCCATCGCTCCGTGAGGAGGGGGGCCGGTTCGGCGACGATGCCCTTGGGAAGGCCCACCACCACGGTGAACGCGCCGTAGGGATCGAGCGACGGTTGAGCGAAGGAGGCGTCCCCGGCCTTCAGGGCGCTCTTCGCACAGGGCAGGCTCGAGCCTGCCGGTCCCGCAAAGCAGGCGATGCGGTCGATCGGACCGGGGGCCGAGACCGTCACCTTCAGCTGCTGGATGGGGACGGCCCAGTCCGGCCCGATAGCGTTCCAATACAGCTCGTCGTGATCGGGGAACCCGTTCAGGGCACCACCCATCCGGTACGTGATGACGTAGGTGTGCCGGCCGGTGATGGTTCGATCCGGATCGCCGATCCTGATCCTGGTCGTGCCCGCTCCGGCATCCTCCGTCTCGTACTGGACCGGCGTGCCTGGCGATCCGGCGACCGACACCACGTCCAGGGGGTACGTCCGG
Source organism: Actinomycetota bacterium (assembly GCA_044867345.1). Classification (GTDB taxonomy): domain Bacteria; phylum Actinomycetota; class UBA4738; order UBA4738; family HRBIN12; genus AC-69. Next base: position 31,627 of record JBIOUU010000020.1, on the reverse strand, counting down.
TCGTGGGCATCGTCGTACCGCAGGGTCATTGGGATGTCCCGGAAGATCCCGTGCCGCTGCGCGGTCCCGAAGTCGTAGTCGATCGTCTCCCGCACGACGATCGAGTCGTCACGCTGGATCTGGATCGCAACGTCGTACCGGAGGATGGCCTCGGCGGGCTGGGCGCTGGCCCGGCCCATCCCCGCCGCCAACATGCCGACCAGGACGAGGCCAAGCGCGAGCGAGGGCTTGACCAGCCTCATGGAAGGAAGCGTATCCGCTGCAAGCGCCGTTACGACATGCTCGGATGGTCCCGTGCGTCGACGGGATCCGCCACTTCTCCACTCCGGGGAAGCAGCCGGTGGCTCGTGAGGACTGCTTCCGCGATGTCGACGAGCTTGCGGTTCGAATGGCGAGCCTCGGTCCGGAGCATGTCGAACGCCTCTCGCTCGTCGATAGCGTGGCGTTCCATCAGGATGCCCTTGGCCCGCTCCGTGACCGCTCGCCGGGAGAACGCGCCCTCGAGGTCGTGATATTCGGCGAACCGTCGAAGCACGATGTCGATCGAGCTCTCGAGCTCGCGAGGGTCCTCGACGCTGGTGATGTAGGCGAAGATCCCCCGCTTGGCCGCCTCCCTGATGAACAGGGGGTCCTCCACGTCCAGGATGGCGATCACGGGACTGGCCGCCTCGTGCACGATCGTCCCGATCCCCGCCAGGGCCTCCTGGGTCCCCTCACCGACGACGACGATGGCCATGTCGGGCCGTTCGGCCGCCGTCGCTGCCCCCACCCTCGCCAGATGCTCCTCCAGGATCACCTGATGGCCGAGCGACTCGATCGCGCCCGCGACCTCATGGCGGCGCTCGGTGCGCTCGCCGACGACCAGGATTCGGAGCGGATTGAGGGTCGGATCCATCGGCTGCCTCGTCCTCAAGCGTACTCCGGCCATCCGACGTTGTCCGCGGGGAGGAACCGGCCTATAGTCAAGGGACCTGGCCCCAGTAACCGGCCAATGGGAGGCGACCCAAACCCTGCCGCCGAATGGAGACGCCGCAGCGACCGGCCGCAGTGACTGGAGGCCAGCATGTCGAACTCCGAGAAGGCACCGTTTGCCATCCGCGCCGAGCGCCGAGATGGCATCGCCCGGATCAGCGCCCAAGGTGAGCTCGACCTGGAGACCGTCCCCGTCCTGGAGCGGGCTCTGGAGGCGGTCGATCAGCTCGAGCTCGCCAGGGTGGTGCTGGACTTCCGGGACCTGAGGTTCGTCGACTCCACCGGGGTTCACGCGATCTTGCGAGCGCACACCCGTGCCACCGAGAACGGAAGCGTCCTGGTCGTGGTGAATAGCTCGGAGAACGTGCGGAAGGTGTTCGAGCTCACGCGCACGGAGCATCTGTTCGAGTCCACCGTCTCCGACGACGGGGTGGTGGCGAAATCCGGAGACGGGCCAGGTTGGCTGCCGATCGCCATCCCAGAGGCCAACGATGGATGATTGGCTGCAGGGTGAGGTCGAGAACCAGGTGCGGTTCCGGGACTTCAACGAGTGGATCAAGGCCTCGAACGACCGGATGGCTACCGATCGAGTCATCGAGGAGTTCATCTGCGAATGCAGCGATGGCAACTGCCGGCAGGTCATCATGCTGACCCGGTTGGAGTACGAATCGGTCCGAGCCCACGGGGCCCAGTTCGCCATCGCGCTGAACCACGAGAATCCCGAGCTCGACCGGGTGCTCTCTCAGAACGAGCGATTCGCGACGAGCGAGAAGCTTCCCGGACCGGGGATGAGGAGGGCCTTCGCCATGGACCCCCGAACGTAGATCGAGCGATCCACCCGACCTCTAGTGCGCGGCCGTGCCCGCCGCCTTGCCGTCGACTCCCGAGAGCGCCTCGTGGAGCACGTCCCATGCCAGCACCGCGCACTTCACCCTGATCGGGTACTTCACCACTCCCTTGAGAGCGACCAACTCGCCGAACTCGTCCTCGTCGGGCTCCCCGTCGCCGGCCATCATCCCCCGGAAGTCGCCGATCAGCCGCTCCGCGTCCTGGACCGACTTTCCGTTCACCGCCTCGGTCATCATGGAGGCCGAGCTCTGCGAGATGGAGCACCCCTGCCCCAGGAACGTGACTCCGGCCACCTTGCCATCCTCCTCGTGGACGAAGACCGTGATCTCGTCGCCGCACAGCGGGTTGTTTCGGGAGCACGAGAGCTCGGCCCCCGGGAGCTCGCGCTTGTTCCGCGGGTTCTTGTAGTGGTCGAGGATGGTTTCCTTGTAGATCTCGTCGAGTGCCACGTTCGCCCCTTCGGCCGGCAGACGGGCCGGCCTTCATTCCAACGCTAGAAGCCGAACACCTCTTCCGCCCTGGCCAGGGCGGCAACCAGTGCATCCACCTCGTCGTTGGTGTTGTAGACGTAGAACGAGGCCCTGGTCGTCGCCGGGACCCCGAACCGCCGCATCACCAGCTGATTGCAGTGGTGGCCCGCCCGGACCGCCACGCCCTCGTCGTTCAGGATCGTGGCCAGGTCATGCGGATGGACCTCCTTGTACCAGAAGGACACCGCCCCGCCCCGGACGCTCACGTCCTTCGGACCGAAGATCGTCGCCCCCGCATCGAGCAAGCGGTCGACCGCGTACCCCGTGATCTCCTCCTCGTGGGCCCGGACCGCGTCCATGTCCAGGGCCTGGAGGTAGTCGACGGCCGCGCCAAGCCCGACCTCCTGGGCGATGTTCATCGTGCCGGCCTCGAACTTGTACGGCACCTCGTTCCAGGTGGAATGGTCGTGATGGACCTCCTCGATCATGTGCCCCCCGCCCATGAACGGGTCCATGGCTTCCAGCAGCTCGCGGCGGGCGTACAGCCCGCCCGACGCCGTCGGCCCGAGCATCTTGTGGCCCGAGATTGACAGGAAGTCGCAGTCGAGCTCGGCCACGTTCACCGGGACGTGCGGGACCAGCTGCGCCCCGTCGACGCAGACCACGGCCCCCACGGCGTGGGCCGCGTCGGCGAGCTGGCGAACGGGCGGGAGGGTTCCGAGCGAGTTCGACATGCCCGACACGGAAAGGATCTTCGTGCGCTCGTTCAGCAGCGATCCGAGGTCGGACAGGTCCAGGAGGCCGTCGTCGGTGAGCGGGATGTAGCGAAGGACGGCGCCCGTGTCTCGGACGCACAGCTGCCACGGCACGATGTTGGAATGGTGCTCCAGGTCTGAGAGGAGGATCTCGTCACCCTCCTTCAGGAACTTCCGCCCCCAGGCGTGGGCCACGAGGTTGATGGATTCGGTGGTGCCTCGCGTGTACACGATCGTGGCCGGGTCGCCCGCCCCGATGAACCGGGCGATCTTCTCCCGAGCTCCCTCGTACAGCTCGGTGGCCTCCTCCGACAGCATGTAGATGCCCCGGTGGACGTTGGCGTTGTGCCGCTCGTAGAACTCGCGCTCGGCCTCGATCACCTGACGAGGCTTCTGGGACGTGGCGGCGCTGTCGAGGAACACCATCGGCTTGTCCCCAACCGTGCGGGAGAGGATGGGGAAGTCGGCCCGGATCCGGGCCACGTCCAGGGCGCCCTCCGCCCGTTCCTTCGTCACCGACATCGTGTCGTCGCCCCCTCTATCCTTCCCGCTCGCCGTTCTCGTCCTCGATCCCCAGCTCCTTGCGGATGCCCTCGTAGCCCTTCTCCTCGAGCTCGTGGGCCAGCTCCTGCCCGCCCGACTTCACGATACGCCCGCCGATCATGACGTGGACGAAATCCGGGGTGACGTAGTTCAAGATCCGCTGGTAGTGGGTGATGAGGAGGACGCCGAGGTCCGGCCCGATGAGCTGCTCGACCCCCATGGCCACGGCCTTCAGGGAGTCGATGTCCAGGCCCGAGTCGGTCTCGTCGAGCACCGCGATGTCGGGCTCGAGGACCGCGAGCTGGAGGATCTCGTTCTTCTTCTTCTCCCCCCCGGAGAACCCCTGGTTCACGTAGCGGGCCACCATGGCGTCCTCCACCCCGAGGAGGTTCATCTTCTCCTTCATGTGCTTTCGGAAGGCCAGGGCCGAGATCTCCTCCGCCTTCACCGCCTTGTACGCGGTCCGCAGGAAGTTCACCACCGACACCCCCGGGACCTCCACCGGGTACTGCATGGCCAGGAACAGGCCCCGCTGGGCCCGCTGGTCCGGCCGCAGGGCCAGGATGTTCTCCCCCTTGAAGAGGACCTCCCCCGCCGTGACCTGGTAGCCGGGCCGGCCCATCAGGACGTTCGCCAAAGTCGACTTCCCCGAGCCGTTCGGCCCCATCAGGGCGTGGGTCTCCCCCTGCTTCACCACCAGGTCGATCCCCTTCAGGATCTCCTTGCCCTCCACGGAGGCGTGCAGCCCCCGGATCTCGAGCATCCCCGTCGCAACAGCAGTGTCAGTCATCCGTGACCTCGATCAGCACGTCGTTGCCCTCCACTTTCACGTCGAACCGCTCCACCGGCTGCGTGGCCGGGAGCGTGATGGGCTTCCCCGTGTTGAGGTCGAATGTGGACCCGTGCTTGGGGCACTCGATCGTCCCGAAGTCCACGTCCACCTCGCCCTCGTCCAGGAAGTAGTGCGCGTGCGAACAGATCGAATCGACCACCCTGAACCCCTCGTCGCCCAGGTTCACCACGGCGAAGGGGCGGTGGTTCACCTCGAACCGCCGGACCTCGCCGGCCGGCACGTCCGAGGTGCCGCACACGCGCACCCAACCCACTCAATCCTCCTTGGCCAGTTCGGCCTCGATGGCCCGCTCCAGCCCGGACCGGATCTCCTCCAGGTCCACCCGGTCCAGGACCTCCCGGAAGAACCCGAACACCACCAGGCGCTCCGCCTCCTCCCGCGAGATCCCCCGGCTCATCAGGTAGAACAGCTGGTCCTCGTCCACTGGCCCCACGCTCGCGGCGTGGCCGCACCGCGTGGGGTCGTTGGTCAGGATCTCGAGGTTCGGCACCGAATGCGCCCGTGCGGTCTCCGACAACAGGATGTTCCGGTTGGTCTGATAGGCGTCGCATCGATGGGCACCCTGCTCGATGATCACGGTGCCGGTGTTGATGGCGTTCGAGCGGCCCTTCATGGCGCCCTTGTAGAGAAGATCGCTCGAGGTCCTCGATCCCACGTGATCCTGGAGCGATCGGTGGTCGATGTGCTGGTCGCCGTCCCCGAAGTACAGGCCGAGCATCTCGCTCGAGCCGCCGTCCTCGGCCAGCAGGCTCTCGACCTCCGCCCTGGCCAGCGAGCCACCGAGCGCGACGCCGAGCCATCGAAGGTGCGTGTCACGTGCGACGCGAGCCCGTTGGACGGCCAGGTGCGTGACCCCGTCGCCCCACTCCTGCAGGACGACGTAGCTCACCCGTGAGTTCGGCCCCGCGTAGATCTCGACCACCGCATCGGAGAGGGCCCGGCCGAGGTCCGGCGAGACGTACCGGTCGATGAACGTGACCTCAGCACCCCCCTCCGTGACGAGGAGGGTGCGGGGGAACACGGCCGAGCCGTCGGCGTCGATCCACGTGACGGTCTGGATGGGGACCGCGATCTCGACCCCCTGTGGCACGTACAGGAGGGTGCCGCCGGTGCGGAACGCGGCGTGCAGCGCGGTGAACTTGCTCCGATCCGTGGGGACCAGGCCGTTCAGATGCCGCTCGATCAGGTCGGGGTGATCCGCGATGGCCAGATCCAGGTCGCAGAAGACCACGCCCTTGGCTGCGAGCTCGGGATCGAGGTGGGTCACCATGACCTCGGAGTTCCGCTGGATCTGGAGGCCGGCGCGCTCGCCGACGACCCCGGCGGCGTTCAGGATCTCCTCCGGGACGTCGTCCAGGTTGGCGGCCTTGCCACCTTCGGTGAACGGTCGGAAGTCAAGGTCGAGCTCCGCCAGGTCGGTGTATCGCCACTCCTCGGTCTCCTGGGAGGGAACGGGCTGAGCCAGGAACTCCTGGAAGGCCTGCTTGCGGATGGACTCGAAGTATGGCGAGGTGGAGGGAAGCGCTGCCAGCGCATCCTCGTCGAACCCCGTCTTGGTCAACTGCTCGATCACGTCCCTCGTCTCCATCCGTGCAAGAGGGCAGACCGCCCGGCCTGCCCTCGTCAGCCTGCGGCGTTCGCGCCGCTAGCCGATCGCGCCCTCCATCTGGAGCTCGATCAGGCGGTTCAGCTCGACCGCGTACTCCATGGGGAGCTCACGGGTGATGGGCTCGATGAACCCGTTCACGATCATCGCCGAGGCCTCGGCCTCGGTCAGGCCTCGGCTCATCAGGTAGAACAGCTGGTCCTCGCCGATCCGGGCCACGCTGGCCTCGTGCCCGAGCTGGGCCGACTCCTCCTCCACCTCCACGTACGGGTACGTGTCGGATCGGGACTTCTCGTCGAGGATCAGCGCGTCGCAGCGCACCATGGACTTCGCGTGCTCGGCCCCGGGCTCCACCCGGACCAGGCCGCGATACCCGGTACGCCCGCCGTCCTTCGACACCGACTTCGAGTTGATGATGCTGGTCGTGTACGGCGCGGCGTGGATGGCCTTGCCACCGGCATCGGTGTGCATGCCCTTGCCGGCGAACGCCACCGAAAGCACCTCACCCCGCGCGCCCTTGCCCAGGAGGTAGATCGACGGGTACTTCATCGTGACCTTTGAGCCGATGTTGCCGTCGATCCACTCCATGACGGAGTCCTCGTACGCGGCGGCCCGCTTGGTCACCAGGTTGTAGACGTTCGTCGACCAGTTCTGGATGGTCGTGTATCGGACCCGAGCGCCCCTCTTGGCGATGATCTCGACCACGGCCGAGTGCAGCGAGTCGCTCGTATAGATCGGGGCAGAACAGCCCTCGACGTAGTGCACGTACGACCCCTCGTCGGCGATGATCAGCGTCCGCTCGAACTGGCCCATGTTCTCCGCGTTGATCCGGAAGTACGCCTGGAGCGGGATGTCCACGTGCACGCCCGGTGGGACGTAGATGAACGACCCGCCCGACCACACCGCCGAGTTCAGCGCGGCGAACTTGTTGTCGTTCGGCGGGATGATCGTGCCGAAGTACTCCTTGACGATGTCCGGGTGGTCGCGGAGCGCGGAGTCCATGTCGCTGAACAGCACGCCCATCTGGTCGAGCTCGTCCTTGATCTTGTGGTACACGACCTCGGATTCATATTGGGCGCTGACCCCGCCCAGGTACTTCTTCTCCGCCTCGGGGATCCCCAGCTTGTCCCAGGTCCCCCGGATGTCCTCGGGAAGGTCGTCCCATGTCTGGGCCTGCTTCTCGGTCGAGCGGATGAAGTAATAGATGTTGTCGAAGTCGATATCGGACAGGTCGGCGCCCCACCACGGCATCGGACGCCTCTCGAAGTGCTTCAGCGCCTTCAGCCGGAACTTCCGCATCCACTCCGGCTCGGACTTCAGGCCGGAGATCTCCTCCACCACGGCTTCCGACAGCCCTCGCTTGGGCTGGAAGACGGAGTGGTCGGGGTCCTTCCAGTCGAACCGGTAGCCCTTGGAAAGCTCTTTGAGGTGCTCTTCCTGTGTGATGGCCACGTGACTTCCCCTGATCCTCGCTGTCGGGCCCGTTCCGCCTTCCCGGCCCGGCCTCTACAGGATAGCCGCGGCGGAGCACGAAAGTCCACCTCAGCGGTCGGATTTCGTGCTCGGGCGACCCTCGGCCCAGGCGGGCAGTGCCAAGGGCGGCGGGCCGGGGCCGCAAGGCCCCGGCCCTCCCTCGGAGAGAGGGGGGCTAACCCTTCTCCACCGGTGCGCCGACCAGGGAGCCGTACTCGGTCCAGGATCCGTCGTAGTTCTTGACGGCCCCGTACCCGAGCAACTCGGTCAGCGCGAACCACGTGTGGCTCGAGCGCTCGCCGATCCGGCAATAGGCGATGACCTCCTTGTCCGGGGTCACGCCCTCGCCTTCGTACAGCGCCTTCAGCTCGTCGGCCGACTTGAACGTCCCGTCCTCGTTCGCCGCCTTGACCCAGGGGATGTTCGCCGCGCCCGGGATGTGGCCGGGAACCTGGGACTGCTCCTGCGGGAGGTGATCGGGGGCCAGCTTCTCCCCCCGGTATTCCTCCGGTGAGCGGACGTCGACGAAGGGCGTCCGCCCCACCTTGGCCAGGACCTCGTCGCGGAGGGCCCGGATCTCGGGACGCTCCTTGCCCTGGATCGTGAACCCCGTGGCTTTGGTGGCCGGGGCGTCCTGCGTGAGCTCGCGGCTCTCGAGCTCCCACTTCTTCCGCCCGCCGTTCAGGAGCTTCACCTCGTCGAAGCCCCGGAGCTTCAGGAGCCAGTAGGCGTACGCGGCGAACCAGTTGTTGTTGCCGCCGTAGACCACCACCGTCGTGCCCTTGTCCACGCCGGCGCGGGACAGCAGGTCGGAGAACTCCGCCTGCGAGGCGTACTCCCGGCCGACCTTCGCGTGGAGGTCGGTGGTCCAGTTCCAGGCCACGGAGCCGGGGATGTGCCCCTTCTGGTAGGCCTGCGTGTCCTCGTCGACCTCGATCACGCGGGTGCCGGGGTCGTTCAGGTGCTCCTCGAGCCAGTCCGTATCGACCAGCGCGTCGGGATTGGCGTAGCTCCCCATGGCCTCCTCCTTCCTCTCCTCATGACAACCGTCGAAAGACGCTATCGATGGATCGTTCCCGCGGGTGCGGGATCAGGCCCGCGGGGACTGGATGTGCGCCCCCGGGCGGGCGGCGCTGCCGGTACAGCACAGCCGGGAGGGGATCATGGCCCCCACCAGCCCGTAGCAGCGCGTTCGGATCACGAGGAATTCCGATTCCCACACTCGGATTCGGGGCGATTCTCTCCGTGTTGCAGGTGCAATGTCAAGGGACCGCGCCACGCCTCCGGCCGCCGTCCGCCTCAGAAGACGCCCAGGGCCGCCTTGGCCTCCTCGGACATCATCTCCGGGCTCCACGGCGGCCGGAGCACCATCTCGGCGTCCACGCCGTCGACGCCGGGAACCGTGGCCAGCAGCTGTTGCATCTGCTGCTCGATGAGCGGGCCGATGGGACAGCCCATCGTGGTCAGCGTGTACTCGATATGGACTACACCGGCCTCGATCTTCACCGAGTAGACCAGGCCGAGGTCGACGATGTTGATCCCGAGCTCGGGATCGAAGACGTTGCGCAGGGCCTCGAGGACCTGGTCCTCGGTCAGCCCCGCCGGCTGCTCTATCCCTTCGTTCTGCTCCACGCTTCCGTCCCCTCGGCCGATTCACCCTCTATCCTAGGGCCACCACGAACAACCGACCGGCAAAGGCTGGCATGCCCGGCATCAAGATCCTGATCGTCGACGACCACCCGGTGACCCGGGAAGGACTTCACTCGGCCTTGGACCTCGAGCAGGGTGTCGAGGTCATCGGAGAGGCGGCGAGCGGCGAGGAGGCGGTGACCTCGGCCGGAGACCTGCGGCCAGATGTCGTGTTCATGGACGTCCGGATGCCCGGCATGGGCGGGATCGAAGCCACGAGGGCCATCAAGCAGGCCTCCCCGGACACCAAGGTCATCCTGTTCACCGTGGACGAGTCTCGGGCCTCCATCTCCGAGGCCATCCAGGCGGGGGTCTCCGGCTACCTCTTGAAGGACGCGTCGGCCGAGGAGCTGGTGAACGCCGCTCGCCTGGCCGTCGAGGGCAAGGCCGTCATCCACCCCCAGCTCACCAGGGCGTTCATCGAGGAGGTCCAGTTCGCCGACAAGCGCCCGGACGTCCCGGGCCTCTCCGCCCGGGAGAAGGAGATCCTCCAGAAGGTGGCGTACGGGGCCACCACGAAGGAGGTCGCGCACGACCTCGGGATCTCCCCCCACACGGTGAAGACCCATCTCGAGCGGATCTTCGAGAAGCTGGGGGCCAACGACCGGGCTCAGGCCGTGGCCATCGCCATCCGAAGCGGCCTGGTCGAGTAGCACGGCCCCTGCCGGGGCGCTCGACGGAGCGGCCAACCAGGACCCGTTCCTCAAATCCCCCTGGGGGCCAACCGATACCAAGGGTGATGCCCATCAAGCTGCTCCTGTGCGACACGGCAGACGGACTGGCCCAGCTGCAGTACGCGCTGCTCAAGTCCAGCTCCGACGTCGAGACCGAGGCCGTGACCGACGGGTTCCGGGCCGTCGACGTGGCGGCCCGGATCCAACCCGACGTGGTCGTGGTCGAAGCCGGGCTCATCGGCCTGTCGGGAGCGGAGCTGGTCCGGCGGCTCATCGCCACGGTTCCCGAGACCAAGGTCATCTGCTGGACGTCCCTGGACTCCCCGTTCACGGCCGCGGAGATGATCGCGGCCGGAACCTCCGGGTACCTCCTGAAGTCCGACGGCCCCGAGGTGGTCGTGCGGGCCATCCGCTCGGTCCTCGAAGGCAACCTCAGCATCAGCCCACGGGTGGCCGAGCTGCTCGCCGAGGGCTTCGCCGATCCCGCCCGGGCCTATCGCGAGCTGAATACCGCCGCTGTCCACGACACGAAACCGCCCGCGGACGGTCTGACGTCGGCCAAGGCGGACTTCCTGGCGAACGTGTCGCACGAGCTCCGCACACCGATCACCGTGGCCAAGGGCATCGCCTACGTCCTTCGAAATCGCGGGATCTCCGAGGAGGAGCGGGAGGAGTTCCTCGACAAGCTGAACGACTCACTCGAGAAACTGATGATGATCGTCGACGAGATGCTGACGATCGCCGAGCTCGAGCAGGGGACACTCTCGCTGAAGCTGACCGAGGTCGACCTGGCGCCGCTCATCCGACACGCCGCCGACGAGGCGCATCGCCACTACCCGATCATCGAGATCCAGCGGCTGATCCCCGAGCGCCTACCGGCTCTGGCGGACCCGGTGCGGGTCTCGGAGGTCATCCGCCAGCTCCTGGACAACGCGTGCCGGTACTCGCCCGAGGACCGGCCGGTCAGCATCCGGGCCCGGACCGTGGACGAGGGCGTGGTCCTGTCGGTGACCGACCGTGGCGTCGGTATGGCTCGGGAGGTCGTGGCCCAGGCGTTCAATGAGGCCTTCACCACCGGTGAGGATATCCTTCGAAAGGAGCGGTCCGGGATCGGGATCGGCTTGCACATGGCCAGGCGCCTGGTGCTCCAGCACGGCGGCATCATCTGGGCCGATCCCGTCCCTGCCGGCGGCACCCGGGTCTCGTTCTGCCTCCCGGCCCACCGCGGCGAGAAGATCCTGACGCCGCCCAAGCTCTCGAACGAGGACATCGGGCCCCCGGACGACCGGTTCGATCGCCCCCCGATCACCTGGTCGTAGCCGCTCACCCCACGATCACCTGGTCGTAGCGGTCCACCACCTCGCACATCGTGCGAAGGGCCTCCCACAGCTCCGTGGCTCTGCCACCGGTGAAGTCTCGCTCGGTAATGGGCATCCGCTCGAACAGGACGGTGGGTGTCCCCGCCCGCGCGGCCTCCAGGGCGATCCGAAGGTTCAGCAGGTTGCCGGGGCCGTACGGCGCGTCGCACACGACGAGGAGGTCGGCCCGGCGGATCATCTCCCGGCACTCGTCGGCCGAACTCTCGTCGATTTCCGAGAAGGGCGGCACCGTTACTCGCAACAGGTTCATCCGTTCGGCCACCACCGCGTCGGTGTCGGTGGCATGCAGGACGCCGACGCTCACGTCGTATCCGGCCGCGGCGAGCCGCCGAACCAGCGGCGCGCCGCGGCCGGCGCCACCGATCACGTGGGCCCGCCGGCCGAGCGGGGTGGGGACGGCACGCGGCGGCCCCATGCGGATGGCCGGGCGTCCCGTGACCTCGTCGGCCACGACCTCGCCTTCCACCCCGTAGACGCTACGCAGGAGGCGGCCGGTCACCACGTGCTCGGGCGCGCCTTCGGCCACCACCCGGCCTCGGTGGAGCGCGATCATGCGGTCGCACGTGGCCGCAGCGACGTTCAGGTCGTGGAAGATCGCCAGCACCGCCGTCCCGTCCCGTTCTGCCAGCCCGCGCACGACCGACAACAGGTCCAGGACGTGCCGGATGTCGAGATGGGTGGTGGGCTCGTCCATGAGCAGCGCCGGGGCGTCCTGGGCCAGCGCCTGGGCCAGGACGACCCGGCGCTGCTCGCCACCCGAAAGCTCCTCCACCGGCCGGTCCGCCAGGTGTTGCACCGAGGTGGCCAGCATGGCCGCCCGGACCCTGGCCCAGTCCCGAGGACCTCCCCCTCCCCACGCCGAGAGGTACGGGGTCCGGCCCATCAGGACCATCTCCAGCGCGGTGAACGAGAACGCCGGGACAACGTCCTGGGGGACCACGGCCACCAGCCTGGCCGCCTCCCTGGCCCGGAGCCGGTAGGGGTCTCGTCCCGACAGAAGGACGGTCCCGGTCTCCGGCCGAAGGGCGCGGGAAGCCACGCGGATCAGCGTGGTCTTGCCCGAGCCGTTCGGGCCGACCAGCCCCACCACCTCGCCCGGATCGACGGTGATGGTCACGCCTTGCACGGCGGGCGGCCCCCCGTAGCCTGCGGTCACTCCGTCCAGGACGAGCCCGGGATCACGCGCGGGCACCGGCAGCCCCCCTTCCCTCACGGCGAAGCAGATACAGGAAGAACGGGCCGCCGAGCAGCGCGGTGACGATGCCGACGGGAAGTTCCTGCGGAGACAGGACCGTCCGGGCCACGAGGTCGGCCAGGATCAGCAGCGTCGGCCCCGCGAGCAGCACCGCCGGAAGGAGGCGTCGGTGGTCGGCCCCCACCACCAGCCGGAGCAGGTGCGGCGTCATCAGGCCGACGAACCCGATCACGCCGGCCACCGAAACCGCGCAGGCGGCGAGCAGGGCCCCGACCCCGATCGCCCTCCGCTTGACGCGCATCACCTCCACGCCGAGCTGGGCCGCTCGCTCCTCGCCCAGCGAGAGAAGGTTGAGGTCGTGGGCGGTCAGCGCCGCGGCCGCCAGCCCCAGCGCGACGAGCGGGACGACCGCGCCGATCGCGTTCCACCCCTGCCCCACCAGCCCACCCAGCAGCCATGCGTAGATGTCCCGGACCTGTTGGCCGGAGAACGACATCACGAGGGACATCGCGCTCGAGATCACGGCGGCCACGGCGATCCCGGCCAACAGCAACGTGGCCACGTGCACGCTCGGCCCGATCCTGGCCAACCGGTACACCAGGAACGCCGTGAGGAGCGCCCCGGCGAAGGCGGCCAGCGGAACCCCGAAGGCCGCCAGCGCCCCGGAGCCCGCGAACACGATGACGGCGATCGCCCCGAGCGCGGCGCCGGAGGAGACACCGACGATGGCCGGGTCGGCGAGGGGGTTTCGGAACAGGCTCTGGAAGACCGCGCCCGAGGCGGCGAGCGCCGCACCGACCACCGCCGCGAGCACCACCCGTGGCAGGCGAAGCTGGAGCAGGATCACCTCGGTCGATGCGGGGACGCCGGCCGGCCTACCCGTGAACCCGAGCCTCCATGCGATGACCCGAACGCTCGTCCACGGCGAGATCCACACCGTCCCCACCGCCACGGCGAGCAGGAACGACGCTACGAGCACGACGACGAGCACCACGACGATCCGGCGGTACCGCCGAGGCGCGATCATCCGAACGCTTCGGGGTGCAGCGCTCGAGCGAGGAGCAGGAGGCCGTCGACGACCCTCGGGCCCGGCCTGCTCACGAGGTCCGCGTCGATGGGGACCACGCGTCCGGCGGCGATCGCCGCCACGGCGTCGAAGCCCGGCCGGGAGGCCACGGCCGTCGGGCTGGCCCCCGACTCGGATGACACCAGGTACACGCGGGGGTCCTGGCGGACGAGGTCCTCCACCGACCACTGGGGATAGTCGCTTTTGGCCCCGGCCGAAACCGACCGGCAGCCGGCAAGGGAGAGGAGATCGCCGATGAACGTATCCGGTCCGACCGTGGTTAGCGGCGGATAGTACACCTCGTAGAAGCACGGAACGGTGGGATCGCTCGCGACGCGTGCTTCGACGTCCGCCGCCTCCATCTTCATCTTCGAAACGACACCCTCGGCGGTCCCGACCGTCCCAGTCAGACGCCCGACGGTCTCGATGTCGTGGAACACGTCCGCCAGGTCGGTGGAGTCGGTCGTGAACACGGGGACGCCGAGCTCACGTAGCCGCTCCTTCCACTGGTCACCGCCGGCGATCGTGAGGAACAGGTCGGGGCGAAGCGACACGACCTTCTCGATGTTTGGGTCCACGCCGAAGTCGCCGGCCCCCCCGATCTCCTCGATCCGCTTTGCCGCCGATGGATAGTTGTCGAAGGCTCCGGCCACACCGACCAGCCGGTCGCCGAGGCCCAGGGCGAACACGATCTCGGTCGCGGAGGGAGCGAACGTCACGATCCGCTCCGGCGGCGCGTCGATCGTGACGGCCTGGCCGTCGTCGTCGGTGATCGTGACGGGGAACGAGACGCCCGCGCTCGGCGTCGACTCGGAGGCGCGCGGCGCCGTGGTCGCGCCGCGCGCACACGCCACCGTCACCACGGTGAGCGCAAGGACGATGGATCGGCGAGGGGGGAACCGGGTGAGTCGCATCGCGCGTCTCCTTTCGTGCGAAGGACGACACTCGCTCGCCTCGGGGCAGGTCTCCTGACTTCCGGATCATTGCTCCCCCGACCCTTCCCGGGTTTCCCTTGATGGGACCCAGTGGTCTCGTCGGGATCGCTCCCCGGTCACAGTGGCGCGACCGTGCCGGACTCACACCGGCTTCCCTCTTCACGGCGACGGGATCCGCCCGCCCCGCTTCCAGCCCCGCCGGAACCGCCGGCCGGGGCCGCCTCGAGGACCGAACTCTGCAGTTGTGCGGCGGAGTCTACCCCTTCCGACCAGGCCCGGAAAACGCACGATGGGAGGCGGCGGCCTACGACTTTGCGCGCTAGCAAGGACACGCAACCCGGTCTATGCTCGGCTCGGGAATCGGGGTTGCGGAAGATTGTGGGCTGCCTGGTGATTGCCCTGGTCGCCGCGGGTTGCCGCGATGCGGCCGCGCCCTCCACGTCCCCGCTCGGCCCTTCGATCCTCCGGATCCACGAGTCCCCAAGCCCGTTCACGGAGGTCGAGGCGGGAGGGGTGACGGCCATGATCCCCGATCGCTGGCACCCTCAGCTCTTCGCCGGGGCGAGCGCCGCCCAGCAGGGGTTCATCGCCTCGCCCAGGCCCGGGGGCTGGGACGGTGGACGCGCTCCCATCGAGGGGATGGCCGCGATGTGGGTGGACGGCACGCGGGTCGGCGTCCCCTCCGACTATTACTACCTGGCCGCGACCGGACCGGCCCTCGACGCGTTGACCAGATCCCCCGAGTGCAGCGCCACCAAGCAGATCGTGGTCAACCACCGGCCGTCCTTCGCGGACGGTCCCCCCAACTCTCCGGGCGACTACCTGGCCATCGGCCAGGGCGTGTGCCAGACGAGTGACACGACCACCCGATGGGCTTACTTCGTCGCGGCGCCCGGGTACGGTCCGGTCCGCACCGTCGGCATCCCGAGCTCCGGGCTGTACATGATCGTCGCCGTCATGCGGGACGAGCCGGGAGCGGCCGCGGCGCTTGACACCCTCGTGCGCGGAACCGAGTTCGGCGGAGACAGCGTCTCGGACTTCATCGCGGCCGCTCGCGCCGCGTAAACCCTATCGGCCCCGCGGGCTCCGCTCGACGAACGGCGTCTTCACAACGCGCGCCGGGCCGATCCTTCCCCGAACGTCGATCTGGACCTCGGTGCCGGGCTCGAACCGCTCGGCTGGGGAGAGGTACGCGAGGGCGATCCCATGCCCGATGGTCGGGGAAAACGTCCCGCTCGTGACCTCGCCGATCCGAGCCTCGTCCGCCAGCACGGCGCAATGGGAGCGAGGGATGTGGCGGCGGCCTTCCGTCGTCAACCCGCGCAGCCGGGTGGTGACGCCCACCCGCCGCTGCCGCTCCAGCGCATCGCGGCCTCGGAACGGTCCCTTCTCGAACGACACCGCCCACGACAGCCCGGCCTCGAGCGGCGTCCGCTCGGGAAGCAGGTCCTGCCCGTACAGCGGATAGCCCATCTCGAGGCGGAGAACGTCGCGGGCCCCCAGCCCGCAGGGCTCGATCTGGAACGGCTCCCCCGCTTCCATCAGGTCGGCCCACAGATCACCGGCGGAGGCCCCGTCGGTGAACAGCTCGAACCCCAGTTCCCCCGTGTACCCGGAACGGGTGAGCACGAGCCGCCGTCGCCGGTACTCCGACTCGGTGCAGCCCATGAAGGTCAGGTCGGCGGCCTCGGGGAAAAGCGCCCCCACGACTTCGGGAGACCGTGGCCCCTGAACCCCGAGGAAGCACCACCCAGGGTGTTCGATCACATCGGTGTCCGAGGCATCCTCCCGGAGGACGGCCACGACCTTCGCCGTGTTCGACGCGTTCGGCACGACGAAGAAGCGGTCCGGCCCGAGCCGATAGGCGATCAGGTCCTCCTCCACCCCTCCCTGGTCGTTCAGGATCAGGTTGTACAGGGCCCGGCCGACCGGCAGCTTCGAGTGGTCGTTGGTCAAGGTCCGCTGGAGGAGCGCCGGGGCACCAGGACCGGCCACGTCCACCTTGCCGAGGTGGCTGAGATCGAACAGCCCCACCCGCTGCCGGACCGCGCGGTGCTCGGACACGGTCCCCTCGTACTCGATGGGCATCGCCCATCCGGCGAACGGGCCGATCTTCGCACCGAGCTCGCGGTGGACCTCCTCCAAGGGCGTCCGGAGCACGTCCGGCGAGTGCATGGGTGCATCCTACGGATGCGACGGCGGCGGTAACATGGCCGTTCGGGATGGCTGACGCCTACGACGTCGTTGTGATCGGCTCGGGGACCGGAGGGTACTCCTGTGCCCTGCGGTCGGCGCAACTGGGCAAGCGCGTGGCCCTGGTCGAACGCGACGGCAGGCTCGGCGGGACGTGCCTCCTCCGGGGATGCATCCCCACCAAGGCGCTGCTCCGCTCAGCCGAGGTCCTCGACACCGTCAACCGGGCGGAGGAGTGGGGCGTGAAGGCGAGCGGCTCCCCCGACTGGGACGCGGTGAAGGCCTTCGAGGAGCGGATGGTCGACAAGCTCGTCTCCGGCCTGACCTCGCTCATCAAGGCTCGAAGGGTCGACGTCATCCAGGGCACGGCCGTCCTTCGATCGGGTGCTTCCGTGTCGGTGGACGGCAGGGACCTGTCTGCGACCGACGTCGTCGTCGCCACCGGCTCGTCCCCCAAGCTGCTGCCCGGCGTTTCCGTAACCGACCGGATCATCACCAGCGACCAGGCGCTCACGTACCCGTCGATCCCCTCCTCCGCGGTCGTCATCGGGGCCGGGGCCGTGGGCCTGGAGTTCGCCTCCCTGTATCGCTCGTTCGGCGCGGACGTGACGGTCCTCGAGGCGCTGCCACTGATCGCGCCGCTCGAGGACGAGGAGATCTCCAAGGAGATCGGACGGGCCTTCCGAAGGCGTGGCATCCAGGCCTTCGCCGGCGCGCATGTGCAGGCGATCGACGAGGTCGGCGATGCGGTGAGGGTGGTCTACGACGCGGGGGGAGAGAGCAAGTCGGTCACCGCCGACGTGTGCCTGGTGGCCGTGGGGCGAGGGCCGGTCACTGACGACCTCGGGGTGGAGCAGGCGAGTGTCGAGCTCGACCGAGGGTTCGTCAAGGTGGACGGCCAGCTGCAGACTACGGCCCCCCATGTCTGGGCGGTCGGCGACGTCGCCGCGACGCCTCTGCAGCTCGCTCACGTCGCGTTCACCGAGGGGATCGCCGTCGCCGAGCGGATCGCGGGTATCCAGGTCCCGGAGATCGACTACACCGGGATCCCGCGGGTCACCTACTGCACGCCCGAGGTGGCTTCGGTCGGGCTGACCGAGGCGCAGGCCGTGGAACGGGGGCACGAGGTCGACGTGGAGAAGCTCAACTTCCAGGCCATCGGCAAGGCCAACATCGTCGGCGAGGGCGGCATCGTGAAGGTGGTCGCCGGCAAGGGTGGCGGCCCGGTGCTCGGGGTCCACATGGTGGGGCCGCACGTCACCGACCTCATCGCCGAAGCCATGCTCATCACCAACTGGGAGGCGGTCCCGGCCGAGGTGGCTGCCCTGATCCACCCCCACCCGACACTGTCCGAGGCCATCGGCGAGGCCCACCTCGCGTTGGCCGGCAAGCCGTTGCACACCGCCTGAGGGGGGGCCCATGGCGACCGACGTATCCGAGAAGCAGGCCGAAGCGGACTGGCGGGTCGGGCTCTCCGACGACGCGCTGCGGGACCTCCTGTACAAGCTCAAGCTGTGCCGGTACTTCGATGAGCGGATCGAGGCGCTATACCGGCAGGGCCGGCTGCCCGGCGCCATCTACTCCGGCCGCGGCCAGGAGGGGACGCACGTCGGGGTTGCGTACACCCTCCGTGACGACGACTCCCTGTTCCCCACACACCGGGACCTCTCGGCCCAGCTCACGAAGGGCCTGGACCTGAAGCGCGTGATGGCGCAGTTCTGGGGCCGGATCGACGGATTCACGCGCGGCCGGGACGGCAACAGCCACGTGGGCGACTGGGTCGGCAACCGGACGTGGACTCCGGTCTCCCACCTGCCGCTCGCCTACCCGGTCGCGTGCGGCGCGGCGCTGGCCTACAAGCGGCGCGGGGAACAGCGCGTGGCCATGGCCATCTGCGGCGAGGGGGCCACCTCGAACGGCCGGTGGCACGAGGCACTGAACGTCTCGGCCGTCCACCGGCTCCCCGTCGTGTGGGTTGTGAACAACAACCAGTGGGCCTACTCGACGCCGAACCCACTCGAGTTCGCCGTCCCCACGGTCGCCGAGCGGGCGGCGGCGTACGGGTTCCCGGGGATCCGGGTGGACGGGGCCGACGTGCTCGACGTGTACCGCGTAGCGCTCCAGGCCGTGGACCGGGCCCGGGCCGGAGAGGGACCGACCCTGATCGAGTCGGTGTCGCTTCGGTGGCGGGGCCACGCCGGGCACGATCCGGCGAAGTACGTCCCCAAGGAGATGCTCGAGGAGTACATGCAGCACAAGGATCCCGTGAAGCGGTTCGAGGACCTCCTCGTTTCTCATGAGGTCGTGGACGCCGAGGCGGTCAAGCGGATCCAAGAGCGCGTCGAGCACGAGTTCGACGAGGGATTCGAATTCGCACAGGCCTCGCCGTTCCCCATGCCCTCCGACGTGACGAAGGGCCTGTGGGTGGAGGACGGGTACTGGCAGAGTGAACCCTCGCACGAGGGGGGAACGGGCTGATGGCGACGGTGCAAGTCGAATCGGGAGCGGCCGGCCACGGAGCCGAGCCTCGCGGGAAGCGGACCGAGGCCGGCGAGGCCACCTATCTCATCGCCATCGCCGAGGCGCTGTGGGAGGAGATGGAGCGCGACGAGCGCGTGTACCTCCTCGGGGAGGACATCGGCGCCTATGGGGGGGCGTTCAAGGTGACCGAGGGGTTCATCGACCGGTTCGGCCCCGAGCGCGTGATGGACACGCCGATCGCCGAGGAGACCATCGTCGGGATGGCCATCGGCTCGGCCATGGAGGGGTTCCGCCCGGTCGCCGAGTTCCAGTACGCCGACTTCATGACCTCGGGCTTCGACGAGATCGTGACGGCGGCCGCCAAATACCACTATCGCTCCGGTGTCCCGCTGCCGATGGTGCTTCGCGGGCCGTCCGGCGGCGGCGTGCGCGCGAGCGCCTTCCACTCGAGCAACCCGGAGCCGTGGTTCGGTCACGCTCCGGGACTGAAGGTGATCTGCCCGGCCTTCCCTTCTGACGCCAAGGGGTTGCTGAAATCGGCCGTGCGTGACGACAACCCCTGCATCTTCTTCGAGCACAAGTGGATCTACCGTCGGATCAAGGAGGTCGTGCCCGAGGACCCGGACTTCATCGTCCCCATCGGGCAGGCGAAGGTACAGCACGAGGGCACCGACGTGTCGATCGTGACGTACGGGATGATGGTGCATCTGGCGCTCGAGGCAGCGGAGAACCTTTCTCAGAAGGGCGTTTCCGTCGAGGTCGTGGACCTTCGCACGGTGCACCCGCTCGACACCGGGACGGTGCTGACGTCGGTGGAGAAGACCAGCCGAGCCCTGGTCCTGTACGAGAGTCATCGGTTCCTCGGGGTGGGCGCCGAGGTTGCCGCGATGATCGCGGAGGAGGGCTTCCAGCACCTCGATGCGCCGGTGATGCGCCTCGCCCCGCCGAACGTGCCGGTCCCGTTCTCGCCCCCCCTCGAGGACGCCTATCTGCCGCAGGTCGCCGACATCGAGGCCGCGGTGGAGAAGCTGTCCGCGTGGTGACCATCTCCCGGGAGGGCCCATGACCACCGTGACCATGCCGCAGCTCGGCGAGACCGTCGTCGAGGGGACCATCACCAAGTGGCTCAAGCAGGAGGGCGACCACGTCGACCAGGACGAGCCGCTCTTCGAGATCTCCACGGACAAGGTGGACACCGAGGTTCCATCCCCAGCGGCCGGGACGCTGAGGAAGATCCTTGTGCAGGAGGGACAGACCGTGTCGGTGAAGACTCCGGTTGCCGAGATCAACGGCGCCGAGGCCGCTGCCGGCGAGGCGGTGGGAGTCGGAGCTACGCCGGACTCTGCCCGGGAACCGGCCGTATCCGCCGCTGCCACGGAGCCTCCGGCCGAGCCTCAGCGTGGGGCAGGGCCCGGCTCCGCACCGGCCCCCGCCGCACCGGCCCCCGCCGCACCGGCCCCCGCCGCCCCCACCCCGGTTGCGCCGGCCGCCGCCGCACCACCGCCGGCCACTTCGGTGGCGCCGGCTGCGGCTGCCCCGGCGGCGCAGATACCCGATCGGGGAGACAGGAGCCAGATCATCTCGCCGCTCGTCCGCCGCCTCGCCGAGGAGAACGGCGTCGACCTCTCGCAGGTGATCGGGACCGGGACCGGCGGCAGGATCACGAAGAACGACGTCCTGGCTTTCGCGGTGTCGCGCGAGACTGCGGCGCCGGGAGAGCGGCCTGCTGCCGAAACGGCCGCGCCGGCGCCGGCGGCGATGCCCGCGCCGCAGCTCGCACCCGCTCCTGCCGTGGCGGGTGGCGGCGAGGAAGTCGTGCCAATGACCGTCGTTCGAAAGGCCATCGCCGAGCACATGACCCGCAGCCTCCAGGTTTCGGCCAGGGCTTGGAACATGGTCGAGGTCGACATGGAGAAGATCGCCCGCATCCGTTCCTCCGCCAAGGGGGCGTTCACCGCCCGGGAGGGTTTCAACCTGACCTACTTGCCGTTCCTGGCCCGGGCGGTGGTCGATGCCCTGCTCGCCTACCCGCTGGTGAACAGCGAGCTCCGGGGCGAGGAGGTCGTCGTCAAGCATTACGTCAACCTGGGGATCGCCGTCTCGTACGACCAGGGCCTGATCGTTCCGGTGGTGAAGGGGGCCGACGGGATGAACCTCATCGGCCTGGCCCGGGCCATCAACGACCTGGCGACGAGAGCCAGGGCCCATCAGCTGAAACCCGACGAGGTCCACGGGGGGACGTTCACCATCACCAACCCCGGCCCGTTCGGCTCCATCCTGTCGCTCCCGATCATCAATCAACCGCAGACCGGCATCCTCGCGTTCGACGCCGTGGTGAAGCGGCCGGTTGTTATCGACGACGCGATCGCAGTCCGGCACATGGTGTACGTCTCGATGTCCTGGGATCACCGTGTGATCGACGGCGCTCTTGCCTCCCAGTTCCTGGCCCGGATCAAGGAAAACATGGAGACCTGGGACTGGACCGAGGACCTCGGACTGTAGCGATGCCGCGATCGGGATGGCTCGTCCGGCCGCCGGAGCCCGTCCCCTACGCCGCCGCGAACGAGGCCATGCACGACCTGGCCCGTCGGCGCCTCGCCGAGGAGATCCCCGACACACTGGTCCTCCTGGAGCACCCGCCCGTCTACACGGCGGGGCGACGATGGAAGCCCGAGCACATCGTGTGGAACGAGGATCGCATCCGCGCGGCCGGAGCGGAGCTGCACTTCATCGACCGGGGCGGGAGCCTCACCTTCCACGGCCCCGGCCAGCTGGTGGCGTATCCGATCGTGGACATCGGCACGAAGCCCGACGTGATCGGGTACGTCCGCAGCCTCGAGGAGGTCGTGATCCGGGCCGCCGCCGACGTCGGTGTGGAACTGCACCGGAACGAGGTCCAGACGGGCGTCTGGTCGGGCGAGCGGAAGGTCTGCGCCATCGGCGTTCGCCTGATGCGAGCCCGCGTCACGCTTCACGGGTTCGCACTGAATTGCACCACGGATCTGTCGTGGTACGACGCCATCGTGCCGTGCGGGTTGGCGGACGAAGGCGTCGCCTCGCTGTCCCAGCTTGCCGGGCGGCACATCAGCGTCGCCGATATGACGCTCCCGGTCCTCCGCCATTTCGAACGCGTCTTCGGCCTCGAGCTCGAGTCGTGCGCGGACGAGGCCGATGCGTTCGCACTGCCGACGGTTCAGGCGTCGGCGACGATCGCGTAGCGGGGCACTCGTTCCAGCCATCCAAGGATCGGCGGTGAGCCGGTCCGCTGCGCCCACTCCACATCGCGCAGCCGGTGCAGGCGCACGGCACGCCACCCCGCCTCGACCGCAGCCTCGATGACGGGTCTCGGCGAGTCCAGCCGGACGAGCGGCAACGAGGCCAGGATCTCCGGGTCGTACGGCGCATGGTGATCCGGCGGCATCCCGTACAGGCGGCGGACGACGTGGATGGCCGCCTCCCTGCCTCGGCCGACCGGGCCCGTGGCGCCCCACGCCGCTTGGAACAGGACCACGCGGCCCCCCGGCGCCACCTCGTGCCAAGCCCGAAGCGAC
Source organism: Actinomycetota bacterium (assembly GCA_044867345.1). Classification (GTDB taxonomy): domain Bacteria; phylum Actinomycetota; class UBA4738; order UBA4738; family HRBIN12; genus AC-69. The sequence goes on along the minus strand of JBIOUU010000020.1, from coordinate 8,943 downwards.
CTCACGGGATCCGGTGCCGTCCACAGCACGTGCCGCTCGATCACGGCGTCGAAGGGGCCGGAAGGCGGGGCCTCGGCCGGCCCCAGGACGAACTCGATGTCGAGGCTCTGGCCTTCGGCCTTGGCTCGGGCACGGTCCAGCATGCCCGGCGAGAGGTCGAGCGACGTGACCCGATGCCCCAGCTCCGCGGCGAGGAGGCTCAATGCCCCGGTGCCCGCTCCGACATCCAGGACCTTGGCCGGCGGTTCCGGCAGGAACCGCTGGAGCGCGGCCCGCCACGCCGCCGCCTCCACCGGGTCGGTCATGGCGTGTGAGGAGGAACGGTCGTACGTGCCGGCGTCCCGGTCCCACCACTCGCGGATGCGGTCGTGGACCTCGGCCATGCGCTCCTCCTAGAAGAGGGCGTTCGCCAGCCTGCGGCGATAATCCGCCACGAGCCGCTCGTCCTCGCCAAGTACCGCGAAGACGTCGAGCATCGCCTGGCGCGCCTCCGGATCGTCGGCCACCGCCGCCACCATGCCGTCCAGCGCTTCCCGCCACTTGCCCTGCGCCGCGAGGCGCTTCGCCGAGGCCAGCGTGCCCGGGCCTTCCAGCGTAGCCCACTCGGCAACGCGCAGCCCGGCGAGCGATCGCTCGGCCTCGGGATCGGGAAGGAGCGGCGTCAGCAACTCCTTCGCAGCCTCGGCATCCCCTCGCTCGGCGAGGATCCGGCCAAGCCCCAGCCGGGCCCCCCGGTTGTCCGGGTCGGACGTCAGGGCCTCCCGGTACCGTCGCTCGGCGTCGGCCACGTCACCCGACCGCTCCTCGTCGAGCGCCTCCTGTGCGGCGAGCTCGGCCTCCGACGGGAGCAACCGGTCCACGAACTCGTTCACCATGGGCTCGGGGATGGCGCCGATGAACCCGTCGACCGGCCTTCCGTCGCGAAACGCGATCACGGTCGGGATGCTCTGCACCCCGAACTGCCCGGCGGTGTACGGGTTCGCGTCCACGTCGATCTTGGCCACCAGGACCTGGCCCCCCCGCTGTTCAGCCACCCGTTCCAGGATCGGGCTCAGGGTCCGGCAGGGCCCGCACCACGACGCCCACAGGTCGACCACGACCGGGCGGCGCTTCGATTCCTCGATCACCTTTTCCATGAAGTCGGCGTCGGTCACGTCCAAGACGACCGGCTCCCGCTCCACGACCTGTTCTGCCATCTGTTCCATCTCCATGTCTCCTACCTAGGGTACCTTCGCTCGCTTCAACAGCAGGGCGTTGACCGCGACCAGCACGCTCGACCCCGACATCGACAGGGCAGCGATCTCGGGGCGGAGGGTGAGCCCGGCCCACGCGAACGCCCCGCCGGCGATGGGGAGCGCCAGCGTGTTGTAGCCGATGGCCCATCCCAAGTTCTGCCGCATCTTGCTGACGGTGGCCCTCGACAGCGCCATGGCCCTGGGGACGTCGACGGGGTCCGCCCGTATCAGAACGACGTCCGCCGTCTCCATCGCGACGTCGGCGCCGGTTCCGATGGCGATTCCCACGTCCGCCCGGGCCAATGCGGGGGCGTCGTTCACCCCATCACCGACCATGCCGACCTTCCTTCCTTCGCGCTGCAGGGCGGCCACCTGTCGCTCCTTCTCCTCCGGGCGGACCTCGGCCAGGACCCGGTCGATCCCCAGCTCCGCCGCTACCTTCTCGGTCGTGGCCCGGTTGTCGCCGGTCAGCATCACGACCTCGACACCCTCCGAATGAAGGCGCTCCACCGCCTTACGGGCGGTGGGGCGGACGGGGTCCGCAAGACCCACCACGCCAGCGGCGTGGCCGTCGACGCCGACGAAGGTCACTGTTCGACCGGCCCCCTGGAGCGCGGCGGCCACTTCGCCGAGCCCGGCCAGGGACATCCCCACCTGCTCGAGCAGTCGTCGGCTCCCGACCACGACGTCCCGCCCGGCTACCTCGGCCACCGCGCCGGCTCCGGCCACGGCTCCGAACGACGTCGCGGGTGGCGCGGCCAGCCCCCGCTCCTGGGCCACCTCGGCGATGGCCCGGGCCAGGGGATGCTCGCTCTCCCGCTCGACGGCGGCGGCCATTCGCAGCAGTTCGTCCTCCGGAACCCCGTCGCCGCGGATCTCCACGCCCTGGGGCTCGCCTAGGGTCAGCGTCCCGGTCTTGTCGAACACGATCGTCGTGAGGGCCGACGCCTGTTCCAGGGCTCCGGCGTCCTTGAACAGGATCCCCCGCCGGGCACCCAGGTTGGTGCCAACCATGATGGCTGTCGGCGTGGCCAGGCCGAGGGCGTCGGGACACGCGATCACCACGACGGTGATGGCGAACTGAAGGGACGTGGCGAAGGACGCATCGACGAACACGAACCACGCAGAGAACGTGAGCAGCCCTCCGCCGAGCGCCACGACGACCAGCCAGAACGCGGCCCGGTCGGCCAGCCGCTGGCCGGGCGCCTTCGATCCCTGGGCCGCCCGGACCAGCTCCACGATCTGGGCCAGCGCGGTGTCCGACCCGACCTTGGTGGCTCTGGCCCGGAGCGCACCCTCCTCGTTGATCGTGCCACCGATCAGCTCGTCGCCCGGTCGCTTCGCGACCGGCATGCTCTCGCCGGTGATCATCGACTGGTCGATCGAGGACTCACCCTCCTCCAGGACTGCGTCCACGGGCACCCGCGATCCTGGACGGACGAGCAGGAGTTCGCCGACGTGCACCTCCGACGTCGGGACCTCGATGGGCACGCCTTCGCGGATCACCACGGCCATGGGCGGCGCCAGGTCGAGCAGGGCCCGAACGGCGTCGCTCGCCCCGGCCCGGGCGCTCATCTCCATCCAATGCCCGAACAGGACGAACGCAGCCAGCAATGCGATGGCCTCGAAGAAGTGCTCTCCGGGAAGGCCGAAGACGGTCAGGACCGAGTACGCCCAGCCAACGCCGATCGACGTGGCGACGAGGACCATCATGTCCAGGGTCCGGTTGCGAAGCGCCCCCACCGCACCACGGAAGAACACTGCCGAGGAGTAGAAGACGACCGGCAACGAGAGGAAGAGCGACAGCACGTCGGTCCGGATGCCGAACGGCGCGGCCGGTCGCAGCCCGAACAGCCGTGCCGCGATGGGCGAGTACGCGAAGATGGGGATGGAGAAGATCAGCGCGACCAGGAACCGGCGGCGCATGTCCGCGACCATGTCGGCCATCGACATCCCGCCGTGGTGGCCGTGGCCGGCGTGAGCGGCGGGGTCAGGGCCGCCGTGAACGCCCGAGTCATGCCCAGCGTGATGCTCGGGGTCTGTCGAGCTCGATGCCTTCCCCTCGGTCACGCCTATCGCCCCGCGAACCTTGCCACCGCTGCCAGCAACTCCTCGACCTTCTCCTCGCCGCCGCCCTGCTCGATGCTCTCCTTGACGCAGTGGCGAACGTGCTCGTCCAGCAGCCCCATCCCCACCGCCTTCAAAGCCGCGGCCGCCGAGTTGACCTGGGTCAAGACGTCGATGCAGTACTGGTCCTCCTGGACCATCCGCTGGATCCCGCGGACCTGGCCCTCGATCCTGCGCAGGCGGCCCAACAGGTCCTTGCGGTTCACCGAATAGCCGACCATCGCTCCTCCTGGGTCATGCCGTTCACTCATTATACCCCTGGGGGGTATCTGCTCTGACCGGGCGTGACACGGGCGGCGGAACGCCTCCAACCGACTGCCCGGCCTTCGCCGGAGTGATCGGAAGGACTGGGTTGGGCCGATGCTAAACTCGCGTTCCGAGGAGGGTGATCGTGGCGACCCGGTTGAGCGACACCTCGCGCGAGGCCCTTGGCCTCACCCCCGACGACCTCCTGGCGATGTACCGCACGATGCTCACGGCGCGCCTGGTAGACGAGGCCGCCTTCCGGCTGAACCGCCAGGGCAAGGCGCCCTTCGTGGTCCCCGTCTCGGGCCACGAGGGTTGCCAGATCGGCACGGCCTGGGCCCTGCAGCGGGGACGGGACGTGTGGTTGCCGTATTACCGCGACCTCGGCGTGGTGCTCGTTGCCGGCATGACCCCGTACGAGGTCTTCCTGGGACTGTTCGCCAAAGCCGACGACCCCGCCTCCGGCGGCAGGCAGATGCCCGCCCACTGGAGCTCGCGTCGGCTGGGGATCATCTCGGGCTCGTCGCCCATCGGAACCCAGATCCCCCACGCCGCAGGGATCGCCTACGCGCTGAAGTACCGGGGGGAGGACGGGGTGGTGGCCACGTGGTTCGGCGAGGGCGCCACCAGCGAGGGCGACTGGCACGAGGGGATGAACTTCACCGGCATCCACCGGCTCCCCGTCGTCTTCGTCTGCGAGAACAACCGGTATGCGATCTCTGTGGAACAGTCCAAGCAGATGGCGGTGGCGAATGTTGCCGACCGGGCCGCTGCCTACGGGTTCCCCGGCGTGGTGGTCGACGGCAACGACGTGCTGGCCTGCTTCGCGGCCATGAAGGAGGCCGTCGCCCGGGCACGGTCGGGCGAGGGGCCCACCCTGATCGAGTGCAAGACCTACCGGTTCCAGCCCCACACCTCCGACGACGACGACCGGACCTACCGCAGCCGGGAAGAGGTCGAGGAGGCCCGCCTCCACGATCCGGTTTCGCTGTTCGCCACCTACCTAACGGGGCAGGGGCTGGCCCGGGACGAGGAGATCGCGTCGATGGCAGAGGAGGTCAGGGCCGACCTCAATGGGGCCATGGACAAGGCGTGGAACGCCGCCGATCCCGACCCGGCCACGCTCACCCGCCACGTCTTCCGCGAAGACTCGTGAGATGACCGAGAAGAACGTCGTCACGGCGATCCACGACGCCCTCCATGACGCGATGGCCGCCGACGAGCGCCTCGTGGTCCTGGGAGAGGACGTCGGGGCGCGCGGCGGCGTGTTTCGCGTGACCCAAGGGTTCCTGAACGAGTTCGGCGAGCGGAGGATCATCGACACGCCGCTCGCCGAGTCCCTGATCGTCGGACTGGCCATCGGCATGGCGCTGCACGGCCTGATTCCGGTGGCCGAGATCGAGTTCGCCGACTTCATCCACCCGGCGTTCGACCAGCTCGTCTCGGAGGCCGCTCGGATGCGGTATCGGACGAACGGCGACTTCGAGCTCCCGATGGTCGTTCGATGCCCGTGGGGCGGTGGGATCCATGGGGCCCTTTACCACTCGCAATCGATCGAGGCCTTCTACGGGCACATCCCCGGCTTGAAGGTGGTGGTGCCGGCCACTCCCTACGATGCTGTCGGGATGCTGCGCTCCGCCATCGCCGATCCGGACCCCGTCCTGTTCCTGGAGCACAAGAAGACCTACCGCCTGATCAAGGGCGACGTGCCGGACGAGCCGTTCACGGTGCCGATCGGCCGAGCCGACGTGAAGCGGGAGGGCACCGACGTCTCGGTGATCGCCTACGGGCTGATGCTCCACCTGTGCCTGGAGGCCGCGCAGCGCCTGGAGCAGGAAGCCGGCCTCTCCGCGGAGGTCGTTGACGTCCGGACGATCGCTCCGCTGGACAAGGAGACCATCCTGGCGTCGGTCCGCAAGACCGGGAAAGCCATCGTGGTCTACGAGGACAACCGGACCTACGGCGCCGGCGCCGAGATCGCCGCCACCATCGCCGAGGAGGCCTTGTTCGACCTGGACGGGCCGGTCGTCAGGCTGGGGGGTCCGGACGCCCCGGCGATGGGCTTTGCCGCCGCCCTCGAGCACGCCTTCATGCCGGACACGGACCGGATCTACGAACGGATGCTGGAGCTGGCCCGGTTCTGAGACCCGCTTAGGCACGCCCCCAGGCTCGCCGATAGGACGGGAAACGACCTTCGCCATGGACCAAGAAGGAACGAGGCCGCGTCGCCACCGCTCGAGGGCGCTGCGGGATCTGCTGTTGATCTCGCTGGCCGGCCTCGTCGTGTTCTGGCTCGGCGCGGCGACGCACGCGTTTCAGCGAGCCCACGAATGGATCTCGTCACGCTTTCCCGGGCAGGACGACGAGATCGTGGCGGCCATCGGACTCGTCGCGCTGGCGCTCCTCGTTTTCTCGATCATCCGGTGGCGCGAGGTCCGCAGGCAGACCCGCGCCCGCAACACCGCCGAGCACCGGTACCGGACCCTGGTCGAGGGGATGCCGGTCGTGACCTACGTCGCGGGAGCCCCGCACGAGGCGACGGCGGCGCTCCGGTACGTCGCACCGGGCATCCGCGAACTCCTTGGCTACTCCCAGGACGAGTGGATCGCCGACCCGGACATCTGGAAGAAGCGACTGCATCCCGATGACCGGGAGGCCGTTGCGGCGGAGGCGGACAGGGCACACGAGTCGGTCGGTCCCTTCAGCATGGAGTACCGGATGATGGCCAAGGATGGCCGGATCGTATGGGTCCGTGACGAGGCAGCAGTGGTCGAGCGAGATCGCAAGGGCCTGTGGAACGTGTGGCAGGGCGTCCTCATGGACATCACCGAGCGCAAGCAGGCGAGGAACGCTTCCTGGAGGCCGAGACGCGGTACCGGTCCCTGGTCGAGAGCATCCCGGCAGTCACCTACGTCGACCTCGTGGACGAGCTGTCCACCACCGTGTACGTCAGCCCTCAGATCGAAACCATGCTCGGCTACACGCCGAAGCACTGGCGCGACGACACCACCCTGTGGATGCGGGCCGTGCACCCCAACGACCTCGACCGCGTCATCGAGGCCTCCGCGCGGCACAACGAAACCGGTGAGCCCTACGACCAGGAGTACCGGATCCGAACCGCGGACGATCGATGGCTGTGGGTCCGCGACCAGGCCACGATCGTGCGGAGCGAGGACGGGCGCTCCCTCTTCTCCCAGGGCGTGATGTTCGACGTGACCGAGCGCAAGCTGGCGGAGGAGGCCCTCCGCGAGAGCGAGCAACGAGAGCGCGAGGCGGCAGAGCGCATGCGGAACCTGGACGAGATGAAGAACGCGTTCCTGGAAGCGGTCTCCCACGAGCTGCGGAGCCCCCTGACCTCGATCCTGGGGGTCGCGGTGACACTGGAGAACCAGGACCTGACCGATGCGGACCGGCGCGACCTCCGCAGACGGCTCGTGTCGAACGCGAAAAAGCTCGACGATCTGCTCAGGGACCTCCTCGACATCGACCGCTTGAGCCGGGGGATCATGACCCCCCAGTACCACCCCATCGATCTGGGGGCGCTCGTTCGGCGGACGGTGGAGAACTTCGACGTGCCGGCTACCCGGACCATCCGACTGGATGAGACCCCCGTCACCGTGCAGGCCGACGCGCCGAAGGTCGAGCGAATCGTGGAGAACCTGCTATCGAACGCCTTGCGTCACACGCCCCCCGACGTGGGCGTCTGGGTTCAGGTGCGAAACGAGGGTGGCGGCGCGCTCCTGATCGTGGACGACGACGGAGCCGGCGTCCCCCGGCACCTCCAGAAGGCCATCTTCGAGCCGTTCCGCCAGGGACCCACGGCCTCGCCGCACTCGCCAGGGACCGGCATCGGCCTCTCGCTGGTGGCGATGTTCGCCGAGTTGCACGGGGGGAAGGCCTGGGTGGAGGAGCGGGAGGGCGGTGGCGCCTCGTTCCGCGTGTTCCTGCCCGCGATCCCACCGTACAGCGAGAGCGAGCCGGAGGAGGCCGAATCGGCGCCACCCCTCGATGCGGCGAGCGCGGGCTAGACTGGCCGGGTGGCCGGTCGCGATCACAATCCGCACCAGCGGCGCCTCTACCTCCCGCTCGTCGCACATCCTTCCGACATTCCGGCGGCTACGGCGGCGACCCTCGACGACACGCACGTCGCCCGATCGGTGGGGTGCGCCCAGACGGCACTGCCCTCCCCGCGCCGTCCCGATTGGCTGAAGGTCAGGGCGCGGACCGGCCCCAACTACCTGGACCTGAAGCACATCATGCGCGACCTGTCGCTGCACACCGTCTGCGAGGAAGCCGGGTGCCCCAACATCTACGAGTGCTGGGAGGATCGGGAAGCGACGTTCCTCATCCTCGGAGAAAAGTGCACGAGACGATGCGGTTTCTGCGACGTCATGACGGCGAAGCCGGATGTGGTGGATGAGGACGAGCCGGCTCGGATCGGCCAGGCCGTCCTGGCCATGGGGCTCCGGTACGTCGTGTTGACCGGGGTGGCCCGCGACGACCTGCCCGACGGCGGCGCCCGGATCTGGGCGTCGTGCGTCCGCGCCGTGCGCGAGGCGGTCCCGGGGTGCGGCGTTGAGGTGCTCCCCGCCGACTTCAAGGGAGGCGAGCGCGACATCACCACCGTGATCGAATCCGAGCCCGACGTGTTCGCCCACAACCTGGAAACGGTCAAGCGTCTACACGGGCGGATCCGCCCGGCCTTCGGCTACGAGCGTTCGCTGGATGTGCTGCGGATGGCCAAGCGAACGCGGCCCGGCCAGGTGACGAAGTCGAACCTCATCCTGGGGATGGGCGAGCGGCCCGAGGAGGTGCCAAACGCCCTCCGTGACCTGGCCGGTGCGGGCTGCGACATCGTGACCATGGGCCAGTACCTGCAGCCGACGAAGCTCCATCTGCCGGTGGACCGGTGGGTGACGCCCGAAGAGTTCGCCGATCACAAGCGGACCGGCGAATCGCTCGGCATCACCCACGTGGAGGCCGGCCCGCTCGTGCGGAGCTCGTACCACGCAGGGAGGCAGCTCCGACGAGCGCTCGACGCGGCGCGCAGCGCGTGAAACGCGCGGCATCGCCGCACGTCGAGCGGCGGAGAGAAGGTGGGGAGCCGGCCTGTAAGCCGGATCCTGTTCCGGCCCTCGCGGGCCGGTGGCGGCCATCCCTCTGAGCCCCGCTTGCGCGGGACCCCGGGGGCGCTCCCGTACGACGAAGGCCCCTCGTGCGGCCTACCCGGGAGCTCGGGCGGGCCACCCTCGAACGCTCCCTGCTTGGCCTTGCTCCGGGTGGGGCTTGCCGAGCCGGGCCGGTCACCCGGCCCGCTGGTGAGCTCTTACCTCAC
>JBIOUU010000019.1:0-43139 GCA_044867345.1 Actinomycetota bacterium | reverse complement strand
GCACGTGCCGCTCGGCCAGCAGGTGTTCGCACGCGGGATCGTCTTCATCGATCTCGCGATCGCGCAGGTGGCGGGGCTCGGCGTGATCGCGGCGAGTGGCTTCGGGCTTCCGATCGAAGGGTGGACCGCGCAGGCGGCGGCGGGGGGCGCCGCCCTCGCGGGCGCGCTATTGCTCACCTGGACCGAGCGCAAGCGGCCGGAGGCCCAGGAGGCCCTGATCGGCATCCTGTTCGTGCTGGCCTCGGCCGCGCAGATCCTACTGCTCGCGAACGATCCGCAACGCTCGGCGGCTCCGCCGAGCGTTCGGCGACTTCCCACCCCGAGAGAGGCGACACCCGCACGATCCCGGCCACCGTGACCGGCGCCCCGGCCGGTTGCGACAGCGCACCCGCCACGATGTAGCCACCGAAGACGACGACGAACATCACGCCGAGCACGCCGAAGGTTGCCAGGAGCGGGTGACGCCTCATGTCAGGCCACCGAGAGGAGACGGCCGAACCGGGCTACCGTGAGCGGGTGGGCGACGAGCCCGGAGATCCGGATCTCCCGCCGCAACAGCTTGGCCAGGACCCGGCGGCCATCCCTCGCGAAAGGGTCGGGCAGACCCAACCGGAGGGGGGCGGACGACATGAGCAGGAGCGAGTCCGAGTCTGCCAGGACGCGCACGCGAGGCCGGCCGGGCCGGGACGAGCCGTTGGACACCGAGACCTGCCCCGGGGACAGGGCGATCCTGACCGAGACCCCGGCGTCGGCCGCCGCCAGCTCGACGACGGCCGGACGGAGCAACGAGCGCCGCTCGGGGTGCCTCCGAAGGTTGGCCTCGATCAGGCCTCCGACCATGGCCGCGAGCCCGTTCGGCTCCTGGTCGGCGTATACGACGTTCATGGCGCGAGCAGGACCTTGGAGGCCGCGCGGGAGTCGAACAACTCGTACCCGAGCGGGGCGTCATCGAGCGAGAGCCGGTGCGAGATGATCGGCAAGGGGTCGATGCGTCCGGCCCGCACCTCCGCCAGCGCCCGGTCCCACCACGCGTGCACCGGACAGATGCCACCGAAGCGGATCTGCAGGGCGCGAGCCCACCACACGCCGGCTGGGACGTCCACGGTCTCGCTCGTGTACATGCCGAGGACCGTGACGGTGCCGCCCCGCCTCACCGCGTCCACGGCGGTGAACAGGGCGCTCGGGTCGCCCACCGCCTCGATCACGACGTCCGCTCCGCGCCCGCCCGTCCGGTCGGCCACGGCCATCTGGGGGTGCCGTTCCGATACGTCGACCGCCACCGCACCGACCTTCTCCGCCAGCGCCAGGCGATCGGGCTGCATGTCGAGGGCGATCACCTGAGCCGCACCGTGGACCAACGCCGCCTGCACGCTGAAGAACCCCACCGGCCCCGCCCCCACGACCGCAACCGTGTCACCGTCCCGGATCCCCGAGATGGCCGCGCCGTAGAACCCGGTCGTCAGGACATCGCCCAGGAACAGCGCCCGCTCGTCGTCGACGTCATCCGGCACGCGGAGTAGGTTCGTGTCGGCGAACGGGACGCGGACCCGCTCCGCTTGGGCCCCCGCGAGGCCCCCGCCGAAGATCCCGGCTCCCAGCATGCGGAAGTCCTCGCACAGTTGCGTTTGCCCTCGCCGACAGAACCAGCACCCTCCGCAGGCGATGTCGAACGCGACGACCACGCGATCACCCGGGGCGAACCGTTCCACCCGTGGCCCCACCGTCTCCACCACACCCATGGCCTCGTGGCCGATGGGCTCGCCCGGCTCGAGCGGGGCCTTGCCGTGCAGGAAGTGCAGGTCGGACCGGCAGATCGCGGCGACGTCGACCCGGACGAGCGCATCGTCCGGTCGCTCGATCCGGGGATCGGGCACGTCGCGGACCGAGACCCTGCCGACCTCCTCGAAGACGACGGCCCGCACGCCGGCCCCGACGTTAGGGCGCGCCGCTTCCCGCGGGCAGCTCGTCGAGGAACTCAGTGGGCACGCTGGTCGTGAGATGGACGAGCTCGTTCGCCGCGCGCACGTACCGGATCATCGTGGGCAGGTCGCCCTGGAGCTTCAGCTTGCCCTGCATCATGCCCTTCACCGGGTCGAGGTCCCCGGCGAGGACCTCCTTCCACCTGGTGTACGGGGCGCGCACGATGAACCGGGCTTTCGCGCCCTCCTCGGCGGCCACGATGCGGCCGGCCCGGCACTCACCATGCCACAGGTCGAGCCAGGCCCACGTGTCGGTAGGCACGTTCTTGTCCGGTTCGGCCTCGAACACGAAGGCCACGTCCCCTTCCCAGTCCGCCGCGGCATCCCGGTACTCGTCCGAAGCGTTGATGCGCACGACGTAGAGCTCGATCCACTCGTCGCTCGGAAAGATGGCCACCGCATCCCCCCTCCATCGCCGATTCCATCACATCAGGACCTGACTCACCGAAGGAACAGGATGAGGGTCAACCCGATCACGTTGAACGTCGCGTGCGCCACCATGTTGGCCACGATGTTCCCTCGCCGCTGGTAGAACCACGCCAGCGCGAACCCCGTGAACACCATCACGCCCATGAGCAGGACGCTGCCGTAGACCGGTCCCGGCACGTAGTGGATGAGCCCGAACGCCAGCCCGGACCCACCGGCACCGATGGCGAACCCGTATCGGTCGGCCAGGGAGCGGAACAGGATGCCCCGAAAGAACAGCTCCTCGTGGATCGGGGCGATCACCAGGGCGTAGGCGATCGAGACGGCCACGCCCGCCGTGGAGAGGTGGGCGGGCAGCTGGCGCGGGGATCGGATGCTCCGGCCCGTGATCAGCTGGAGCAACAGGTTCAGGACGATCCCCACCCCGAACACGACCACCGGGTACAGGAGCGCGCCGAAGCCGGTGCCGGCCCTCACCTCGGGCCAGATCCGCCGGGGAAAGCCGATCACCTTCCTCCACCGCGGGTGGAACGCTTGGAGCCACAGCGCCAGGAGTCCCACGTTGACGACTGCGATGATCGCCGACGCCGACAGGTTCGCCAGCCCCCGAGACCGGATCACCCGGAAGATCGGCAGCGAGGCGAACGCGCTCACGACCAGGATGAGCAGGTACACCAGGATGGCCTCCCACCATCGCCAGGTGGCGAGGGGGCGCTCGGCCGGCGGCATCTCCGGGACGGGCGCGCTTGCGGGCGGTAGGTCCGGGCGCGGCGGTACCCGGTCGCTCATGGCCTCCCCATCTTCGCCGGTTCCTCGACGAGGGACACGTAGACGAGGCCCCCGAGGCCGAGCCCAAAGGCCGGCCCGGCGGCCGCCGGCCCCGTGTCGTTGGCCACGTACGCGACAACCCCCGCGAGGAGGGTGACGAGCAGGGCGTCGCGCCAGTCCGGGTGGCGGTGGAACGCCTCCCGCACGGGCGCGGGCGGGCGAAGGACGGCGAGCAGCGTCGCCGGCAGCCCGACCACCGGGACGAGCGCGAACGGGTTCTGCTCGATGAGGTGCCATCCCGTCGAGAGTCGATGAGTGAACGTGCTCCACAGATCTCCGAGGTTCCAGCCCGTCGCCTCCTCCAACCGCGTGACGTGGGTCGGCGTCGACGTCAGGAACCGGTGGGCGAGAAGGATCACCGCGGTTCCCACGATCACGACAACGGCGGCGATACCGGCTTCCCGCCAGCCCAGCCGGCCACGGGACCGGAGCGGGAGCCACAGGCCGGCGGCGGCGAAGAGCGAGACGGCGGCGCCGAGGTTGGCCCCGGCGAAAGGAAGCCCGGCGAACAGGGCCACGGCGACGATGAGCGCGAACCCCATTGCCGGGGACAGCCGGGAGGCCACGTACAGGGACGCGCCGATCAGCAGGCCGACGAACACGTTCGGAAGGCCGAAGAACCGGCCCCCATCGAGCTCCGAGCCGCCCAGGAACGGCGTGAGGGCGGCCGTCCACCCGACGGACGCCTCCACGACGAAGAACAGGAGGACCGCGGCTCCGATGGCGGCCGGCGGCAGCAGCGCGTCGCGCCGCGCGAGCGGCGCGAACGCGAGGGTGCCGACGACGGTCATGGCAACGACGAACGGGATCACCGTCGCGTATGACAGCGTGGGCAGGTGTCCCGCCGCGAGCAGCGCCGCGGCCAGGGCCGGGACCGACATCCCCACCCAGGCGCCGGCGCGTGCCAGCCTCCGAGGCGACCGCCGGCGCATCGCGATCAGGCCGATCCCGAACAGGCCGCCCGCGGTGACGTACAACCCCGAAGCCGTCTGTACCGGGACGGTCATCCGCCGCATCGCCAGGTACCGCCGGTGCAGCTCGAAAGGTGACGGGTCGTCGACCACCCGGAGCGGCAGCCCGTCGAGGTCGCCGGGGGGGGCCCGGCCAAGGAATCGGAGGATCGTCGGCCGGACGTCGAGGTCCGTCGTGACGCCCGTCCGTCGCGTGGTATCCGACCCGAGCGTCCGCGGCGCGCTGCCCAGCTCGAAGAGGACCGCAGGCGCACCAGTTGCCATGACCAGCGGATGGACGAGGTCCTTGGCGGCAACCATCGCGGGGGACGAGGTTGTCGAGGCCACGAACACGAGCACCCGATCGGCCGTCGCCGCCACCACCTCACGTCGGATCTCCGTCCCGACCCCGGACAGACCCCCGGAGCCGATCGGGTCGAGCCATCGCCACGCCACCTGGCACGAGCGGGGCAGGTCGGCTTCGCGGGTGGGGAGTCCACCCTGCAGGCTCATGAGCGCAGCCCCGCCGGCACCGGCCAGGGCTCGTACCTCGGAGACGCCGAGCAGGTTCTCGAATGAGGCGGCCGGGACGAGGAAGACGTACGCCTGCGGCTCGCACGGGACGATGATGTCGGCCTCCGCTCGCCGGGCGAACGGGGGAAGCAGGAGAAGCAGGAGGATCGCGCCCGCCCCGATGGGCAGCCGGGCGAGGACGCGGGTCACCAGAGCGCCGGAGTGAGCTGCCGCTCCCGTCGGACCTCGGCGCCCAGGCTGAGGAGCTTGGCCTCGAAGGCCTGATATCCCCGGTCCACGTGGTACATGTCCTCGACGGCGGTGACGCCATCGGCGCACAGGGCGGCGATCACCATGGCCGCTCCCGCCCGGATGTCGAGGGCTCGGACCGGGGCGGCCGACAGATGGTCCACGCCTCGGATCACCGCGTGATGCCCTTCCGTCCTGATGTCCGCCCCCATGCGGTTCAACTCGTCGACGAACATGAACCGGCTCTCGAAGACGTTCTCGGTCACGATGCTCGTCCCCTCCGCCACGGAGAGCAGGGCCATCATCTGGGGCTGGAGGTCGGTGGGGAATCCCGGATACGGAAGCGTCACGAAATCGACAGCCCGGGGCCGGTCATCCAGGCCGACGGCCACGCCGGCCTCGGTCGCGAGCACGTCGGCGCCGAGCTCGGCCAGCTTGGCCAGGACCAGGTCCATATGGTCGCCCCGTGCCCGCTCCAGGACGACCCGGCCCCCGGTGGCGCACGCCGCGATGGCGAACGTCCCGGCCTCGATGCGGTCGGGGATCACGCTGTGGCGCACCGGGTGGAACTCGCCCGTCCCCTCGATCTCGATGGTGGGCGTGCCGACGCCCTCGATCCGCCCGCCCATCTCCTGGAGGAACTCGGCGAGGTCGGCGAGCTCCGGCTCCCGAGCAGCGTTCTCGATGACCGTTGTTCCCCGAGCCGCCACGGCGGCCATCATCACGTTCTCGGTCGCGCCGACGCTTGGGAAGTCGAGCGAGATGATCGCGCCGGACAGGCCTTGCGGAGCCACCCCTTCCAGGAACCCGTGCTCGGCGGAGAAGCGCGCTCCCATCTTCTCCAGGCCGCGAACATGCAGGTCGATCTTGCGCGATCCGATGTTGCAACCGCCCGGCATGGCCACCCGGGCCCGGCCGCACCGCGCGAGCAGCGGCCCCAGAACCAGGATCGACGCGCGCATCCTGCTGACCAGCTCGTAGGGGGCCTCGACGGAGCGCACGGCGCCCGCGTCGATCGCCAGATCGTCCTCCCAGGCCACGTCGGCCCCCAGGTGCTCGAGGACCTCCACCATGGTCAGGCAGTCCTGGATGCGGGGAACGTTCGACAGGATCGTCCGCCCCGGCGCGAGCAGGGCCGCCGCCATCAGCTTCAGGGCGGAGTTCTTCGCGCCGGCCATGGGGACCGAGCCCGAAAGGCGAGCTCCGCCGGTGACCAGGAAGCGATCCACGGGAGGGATTGTAGGTGTGCTCATGCCCACGTTTCCTCGAATCGACGGCCTACCCGGGCGCGGCGTTCCCAAAACCGGAGGTCAGCGGGCCAGCTCAACGCGGGCCATGGCTTTGGCCAGCTCGGCCCGAAGGCCGGCGTCGTCGCGCTGGCCCAGCTCGCGCTGGAGCTCCTGCACCCGAAACTCCGCAGCCCGAAGGTCGATCTGCCCGGCCATCTCCGCATAGGAGGCCAGCACGTCCACCCGAGTCACCCCCTCGGTGGTCGTCACGTGAAGGAAGCCGCCGTCCACGACGGCGGCTTCCTGCGTCCCGTCCATCCGGATGCGGAGCGGCCCCACGGCCAGCCGGATCAGGAGCGGAGCGTGCTGGGGCAGGATGCCCACCTCCCCCTCCACTCCCCTCGCGATGACCATGGCGGCCTGTCCCGACCAGATCTCGCGCTCCGGGGTGACGACGTGCACGTCGAGCGGCACGCCTATGCCCCCGCCCCCGCCAATTGCTTCGCCTGGGCCTCGGCCTCCTCGATGCTGCCGACCATGTAGAAGGCCTGCTCGGGCAGGTGGTCGTACTCCCCCTCCACCAGAGCCCGGAACGAAGCGATCGTCTCCTCGACCGGGACGTACTTGCCCTTGATCCCGGTGAACTGCTCGGCCACGAAGAACGGCTGGGACAGGAACCGCTCGATCTTGCGGGCCCGGGCCACCGCGACCTTGTCCTCCTCCGACAGCTCGTCCACGCCAAGGATGGCGATGATGTCCTGGAGGTTCCGGTACCGCTGGAGGATCTCCTGGACCCGCCGGGCCACCGCGTAGTGTTCCTCGCCCACGTACCGGGCGTCGAGGATCCGCGACGTCGAGTCGAGTGGGTCGACCGCCGGGTAGATCCCCTTCTCCACGATGGCCCGCGACAACACCGTCGTCGCGTCGAGGTGAGCGAACGTCGTGTGCGGGGCCGGGTCGGTGATGTCGTCGGCAGGCACGTAGATGGCCTGGAGCGAGGTGATCGACCGGCCGCGGGTCGAGGTGATCCGCTCCTGGAGCTCGCCCATCTCGTCGGCCAGGGTCGGTTGATAGCCCACCGCCGAGGGCATCCGGCCGAGCAGCGTCGAGACCTCCGAGCCCGCCTGGGTGAACCGGAAGATGTTGTCGACGAATAGGAGCACGTCCTGATGCTGAACGTCGCGGAAGTATTCGGCCATGGTGAGTGCGGCCAGTCCCACCCGGAGGCGGACGCCGGGCGGTTCGTCCATCTGGCCGAACACGAGCGCCGTCTTGTTGATGACGCCGGTCTCCTTCATCTCGATGAACAGGTCGTTCCCCTCGCGCGTGCGCTCGCCCACTCCGGCGAAGACCGAGACGCCGCCGTGTTGCTCGGCGACGCGATAGATCATCTCCTGGATGATGACGGTCTTGCCCACCCCGGCGCCGCCGAACATCCCGATCTTGCCGCCCTGCACGTACGGTTCGAGGAGGTCGATGACCTTGATGCCGGTCTCGAACATCTGGGTCCGGGCCTCGAGCTCCTCGAACGGAGGCGGCTCGCGGTGGATGGGCCACCGCTCGTCGTACGTGATGGTGTCGGGTGACGCGTCGAGCGGCTCGCCGAGCACGTTGTAGACGTGCCCCAGGACGCCCGGGCCCACCGGGACCGTGATGGGCTGGCCCGTGTTCTCAACGGGGCTTCCCCGAACCAGCCCGTCCGTCGGCTTCAGCGCGATGGTCCGCACGACCCCCTCGCCGACGTGCTGCGCCACCTCGCAGGTGATGACGTCGGTCTGGCCCTCGAGCGTGCGCTCCACGCGGACGGCCGTGTTCACCTCGGGGAGGTCATCGATGGGGAACTCGGCGTCCACGACCGGTCCGATCACCCGAACCACCCGGCCCCTGGTCCTCTCGTCGTCCTCGGCCATGTCCCCCATCCCTGTTCGGCGGTACCCGGCTAGCTGCCCGACGCTGTGCCCAACGCCTCGGCCGCCCCCACGACCTCCATGATCTCCTGCGTGATCTCGGCCTGGCGCGCCTGGTTGGCCACACGCGTCAGCACCTTGGTCAGCTCCTCCGCGTTCTCCGTGGCCGCCTTCATGGCCCGGCGCCTGTTCGCGTTCTCCGACGCGGCCGACTCGAGGAGCGCGGCATAGACCTTCGTGACCACGTACTGAGGCAGGAGCTCGTCCAGGATCGCCGATGGCTCGGGCTCGAAGATGTACTCGGGATACGGCAGGCCGAGCTCACGGCGGACCACCTCCTCCGGAGCGATGGGCAGGAAGCGCCGGTCGGTCGCGCGCGTGGTGAACGCTGAGCGGAAGTCGGTATACGCCGCGTACAGCTCGTCGAACCGCCGTTCGCCGAACGCCTCGATGAGCGTCGTGCCGATGCGCTCGGCCACCTCGTACGTCGGGACCTCGCTGTGGCCCGTCCAGCTCTGCTCGATGGAGAAGCCACGGAACCGCAGATAGCCGAGGCCCTTTCGCCCCGACACGTAGATGATGGGCTCGACGCCTCGCTCCCGCAGGCGGCCCATGAGGTCTTCCGCCCGCTTCAGGACGTTCGCGTTGTAGGCGCCGGCCAGCCCACGGTCGGAGGTCATCACCAGCAGGCCGGCTCGCTCCGGCTGCGGACGTTCCTCCAGGAGCGGGTGGACCAGGGCGCCGGTCTGTCTGGCAACGTCCTCCATGGCTCGCGTGAGCAGCTCCGCATACGGCCGGGCCGCCTCCACCCGCTGCTGCGCCTTCAGGATTCGGGACGCGGCGATCAGCTCCATGGCCTTCGTGATCTTCTTCGTCGACTGGATGGAGCGGATCCGCCGCCGAACGAGCCGGAGCTCTGCGCCCACCCGCTCAGCCCTCCTCGTCCTCGTCAACCGAGGACATGCGGTCCCAACCGACGTCGGGCTTGACCTGGTCGGGCGGCGTGGGTGAGCCGATGGCCGCCGCGCTGCCCGGCCCGCCGCCGGAGGGGACGAAGATCTCCTTGAAGGCCAGGATGGCCTCCTTCAGCTTCGTCTCGATCTCCTCGGGGAGGTCGCCCTTCTCCCGGATGTGCTGGCCGATCTCGGGGTGGCGGGTGGCGACGTAGTCGAGCAGCTCGGCCTCGAACCGCTTGCAGTCGTCGACCGGCACGTCGTCGAGGTGGCCGCCCGTCACCGCGTAGACCGAGATGACCTGGCGCTCGACCGACATGGGCTGGTACTGGGCCTGCTTCAGGATCTCCACGACCCTGGCCCCCCGGGCTAGCTGCTGCTGGGACGCCTTGTCCAGCTCGGACCCGAACTCGGCGAAGGCCTCCAGCTCCCGGTACTGCGCGAGGTCAAGGCGGAGCCGGCCGGCCACCTGCTTCATCCCCCTGATCTGGGCGTTGCCGCCGACCCGCGATACGGAGATCCCCACGTTGATGGCGGGCCGGACCCCCGCGTAGAACAGGTCGGGTTCGAGGTAGATCTGCCCATCGGTGATGGAGATGACGTTGGTCGGTATGTAGGCGGAGATGTCGTTGCCCTTGGTCTCCACGATGGGCAGGCCCGTCAGCGACCCACCCCCCAGCTCGTCGGAGAGCTTGGCGCACCGCTCGAGTAGCCGGGAGTGCAGGTAGAAGACGTCGCCCGGGTAGGCCTCGCGGCCGGCCGGGCGGCGGAGCAGGAGCGAGATCTCGCGGTATGCCTCCGCCTGCTTCGACAGGTCGTCGAACACGACCAGGGAGTGCTCCCCCTCGTACATCCAGTGCTGCCCGATGGCCGAGCCCGCGTACGGCGCGATGTACTTGAACGAGGCCGGGTAAGCGGCCGGGGCGTTGACCACCACCGTGTAGTCCATCGCCCCGTGCTCGGTGAGCGCCTCGACCACCTCTCGGACCGTCGAGCCCTTCTGGCCCACGGCCACGTAGATGCACTTCTCCTGGCGGTCGGTGCCCCACAGCTCGCGCTGGTTGATGATGGTGTCGACGACGATGGCGGTCTTGCCGGTCTGCCGGTCCCCGATGATGAGCTCGCGCTGGCCCCGGCCGATCGGCGTCATCGCATCGATGGCCTTGACGCCGGTCTGGAGGGGCTCCTTCACCGGCTGGCGTGAGACGACCGACGGAGCCTGCACCTCCAGGGGCCGGGTGGCCTCGGAGGCCACGGGACCCTTGCCGTCGAGAGGGCGTCCCAGAGGGTCCACCACCCGGCCGAGCAGGCCGTCCCCGACCGGGGCGGACAGGATTCGGCCGGTCCGCTTGACCGGGTCGCCCTCCTCGATGTCGGCGAACTCCTCGTCCAGGATCACGCAGCCGATCCGGTCCTCGTCCAGGTTCGACGCCAGGCCGAGCTTGCCGCCGGGGAACTCGAGCAGTTCGTTGGCCATCGTTCGGGGAAGCCCCAGGACCACGGCGATGCCGGCCCCTGCCTCCCGAACGCGGCCGACCTCCTCGCGCTCCACGGACGGCTTGTACGACTCCACCGACTTGCGGATGGCCTCCGCGATCGTCTGCGGGTCGAAGGTCAGCTCTGCCATGGCCTCACGCGCTCCCCAGCCGCTCCCGTGCGTCCTCGAGACGGGTCCGGACGGTCCCGTCGAACACCTCGTCGCCCACCCGGGCAAGGACACCGCCGATCACCGAGGGATCGATCACCATCCTGATCTCCACGTTCTTGCCCGTGGCCTTGGAGAGCGCCTCCGCCAGCTTCTTGCGTCGCTCCTGTGTGAGCGGGACCGCCGAACGCACCTCCGCGACGACGTGCTTGCGCCGCTCGGCGGCCAGCTCGGCCAGGCCCTCCACGATGCGGCCGAGCTCCTTGGCCCTGCCCTGCTCGATCAGGAACCCCAGGATGCTCACGGCATGGGGGTCCGCCCGGTCGCCGAGCAGCTCCTTCACCAGCGCCCGCTTGTTCTCCGCCGGGAGCGCGGCGTCGGTGAGCGCCTCACGGAGCGGCGCGTCGCGCTCGACGATCTCGGCGAAGGCGAACAGCTCGTCCTCCACGGTCCCCAGGTCGTCCTCCGCCTCGGCCACCGCGAGCAGGGCCTGGGCGTAGCCCCTCACGATCTCGTCCTTGGTGGCCACTACCCTTTCCCGTTCCCCGATCCCGACACCTGCTTGATGAACTCATCGACCAGCTTCTGCTGGGTCGTCTTGTCGAGCTCCTTCTCAACCACCCGCTCAGCCAGCTCCACCGCGATCTGGCCGACCTCGGCCGAGAGCTCGCGCAGCACACGGTCGCGTTCCGCCCGGATCTCCTCGGTGGCCCGGGCCACGGTCGCTCGGGCCTCCTGCTCCGCTTTGGTTTGAAGATCCGCACGCAGTTGCTCGGCGGTCTTGCGCCCCTCCTCGATGATCCGGTTCGCCTCCTCGCGCGCGTTCGCCAGCTGCTCGCGGTACCGGGCCAGCTCGGCCTCCGCCTCCCGCCGAGCGGCCTCTGCGCGCTCCAGGTTTCCCTGGATCTTGTTCCGACGCTCATCGAGAACCGTGTTCATACGTGGAAGCACCCACTTCCACATGAAGTAGAAAATGACTGCGAACGCGATCGCTCCAACGATCAGCTCGTTGGCGTGTGGGTAGAGATCCTCCTTGTCACTGACCTCAGATGTACTCCCCGCTTGGAGCAGGACCGATGCGATGAGCGTGAGCACTTGGCTCTCCCCTCAGATGATGAACGAGAAGGCGATGCCGAACAGCGCGAGCGCCTCGATCAGGCCGATGCCGATGAACATCGTTGTCCGAACCTGTCCTGCGTACTCTGGCTGGCGCGCCATCGCCTCGACTGATTTGCCGATCAGGATGCCGAGCCCGATGCCGGGACCGATGGCCGCGAGCCCGATCACGAGGCCTCGGCCCACGGTCTTCAACGCGTCGAGGTTCCCGGTGACCTCAGCGACCAGATGGAACATCCATGCCTCCCTTGGCTAGTGCTCCTCAGCCAATGCCTGCCCGATGTAGGAGGCGCTGAGGATCGCGAAGATGAACGCCTGTAGAACCGCAACGAAGATCTCGAAGCCGACAAGGAGCACGGAGAGGGGGATCGACAGTCCGGCGAAGATCCACGTCTTCGGGCCGTTCTCGAGGAAGAAGATCGTCCCCAGGAAGAAGATCGCCAGCAAGAAATGCCCCGCCAGGAAATTGGCCGTGAGACGGACCGTGAGGGTGATCGGTCGCACGAGGATGTTCGATACGAACTCGATCACCATCAGCAACGTGTACCGTAACCATCCCGGAGCTTGAGGGATGATGCATGTGTGGCGCAGATACCCCAAGAAACCGTGCCTGGCGATGCCGGCGCCGTTGTAGGTGACCCATGAGACGATCGCGAGGAATAGCGGGATCGCGACTCGGCTGGTGGGGGCGAAGTTGAACCCCGGGAATACTTCGAAGAGGTTGGCGATCAGGATGAAGAAGAAGAACGAAGCCAGCAGGGGGAGGAACCGGTCGGCTTCACGGCCAAGCATGGGGATCGCGATCTGTTCTCGCACGAACTGGATGCCGAGCTCCAAGAGGGCCTGGAACCTTCCCGGCACGATCGTGGGCTTGCGGAGCGCGAAATAGAACAACAAGATGAACAGGATGAGGGTCAAAAGGATCAGGAAGGTGATGAAGTTCAAGCAGAAGTGGAACCCGAAAACGGAGAACCCACCGCCCCAGCACCCATAGACGAAATCCTTGGTGCTCGGAGCCTCGAACTCGGCGGCGAGGAAGCCGGAGGTCATCCAGAACCCTTCTCTATCGACCAAAGCTCGACCTGCATGCGGCCAGACAGCACCTTCATCTCGAACGCCAGCAGCACGACGGTCGCGGGGACGGCGGCGGCAACAAACGCGACGGCTGAGAACCAGTCGAGCCCATTGAGGGCGATGAGGAGCACGAGTATCGTGAACATCCGCAGGAAATATCCGGCCACGCCCACGGCAGCGAGCGCCATCGCGGAGATTCCCGCCGCCCAGGCGAACGACAGCGCCGCCGCGAGGAAGTTGGCCGCGACGACCGATACGCCAATGGCCGCCGACCATCCTGCATCCCAGCCTGCGAGGGCAGCGCCCCCGACGAGCCCCAGCGCCGCGGCCGGAGGAATGAACGGCGCAACTCCGCGGATCAGCTGTCGCTCCGGTTCAGCTCTCAACTGCCGTCCCTGCCGAACCTCAGGTACACGATGTAGATTCCCCCGGCGGCGCCCACCACGATCCCGATCGCCATGACCACGTGGGATGTGCCGATCAGCAGATCCACCAGATAGCCGAGACCACCCCCCACGAGCATCCCCGCGATCAGGGTGGCAATGATCGCCCACCCGACCCCCAGGCCGGCCCACGGGTTCTCGTCGCCCTGGCCAGCCATGGCCGGCAGAGTATATCCAGGGTCGTTTCCGTGCGACTCGATAGGCGTTTCCGCAGCTAGACGTCACTGACGGGCCAAGCTTGTGAACGAATTCACGAAGTCGGGTCCAGCCTCCGCCGCTCGTATCCTCCGATTTTCGGACGAACCCTTCAGGCCCGCCGGCGCTGGACCACCACGTTGGCG
The DNA here is from genome assembly GCA_044867345.1 of Actinomycetota bacterium. Classification (GTDB taxonomy): domain Bacteria; phylum Actinomycetota; class UBA4738; order UBA4738; family HRBIN12; genus AC-69. The sequence goes on along the minus strand of JBIOUU010000019.1, from coordinate 29,486 downwards.
ATGGCGGCGAGCAGGCCCGCGCCGAACAGGAGCGTGCCCATCACGTTCACCTGTGGGGGGAGCCCGATGCGGGTCGCCCCGAACACCCAGATGGGGAAGGTCTGCGTCTGTCCCGAGACGAAGTTGGTGATGACGAAGTCGTCCAGGGACAGGACGAACGCAAGCAGGAACCCGGCCAGGATGGCCGGCGCGATGAGCGGCAGCGTGACCTTGTAGAAGGCCGTCACCGGGTTGGCGAAGAGGTCCTGGGCCGCGTCCTCGAGGGACCGGTCCAGGCCCTGGACCCGGGCCCGCACGGTGACCGCGACGAACGGGATGGAGAAGCCGATGTGGGACACCAGGATCGTCCGGATGCCGAGCGGCAGCACACTGCCGATGAACGACACCCGGCTGTTGGCCAGGACGAACATCGACAGGAGCGATGAGCCCAGGACGATCTCGGGCACGGCGATGGCCAGGAAGATCAGGAAGTTCACCGGGGCCCGTCCCCGGAACCAGTACCGCCCCAGGGCCAGGCCGAGGAAGGTCCCGAGGATCGTCGCCACGATCGCGCTCACCGGCGCCACCACGAGCGAGTTCTTCAGCGCGCTGGTCAGCCCGGCCACCCCGAACAGATCCCGGTACCACTGGAGCGTGAATCCCCAGAACTTGGGGGTCTGCCGGTCCCCCGGGATCGCGTTGAACCCGTACAGGATCATCACGAAAACCGGGCTGGTGAGATACAGGATCATCAGCCACGTGTAGGTGGGAAGCAGGAACCTGGTCCATCGCTTCGGGGGAGCGTTGATCGGCGCGAGCTCTTGGGCGGCCGCCTCCCGTGGCTCGGTGGCGATGGCGCTCATGCCGCACCTCCCGCCGCCGCCGTTATCGTCGAGTCCTCCGTCCCCAGGATCCTCGCGTACAGGCTCGCCAGCACGAGCATCCCGAGCATGAGGATCACCGACAAGGCGGCCGCTTGCGGATAATCGTTCTGCGTCAGGAACTTGTCCTGGATGATGTTGCCGATCATCGTCGTGCCGGGCCCGCCCAGGACCGCGGCGTTCACGTAGTCCCCGGTGGCCGGGACGAACGTGAGGAGGAACGCGGCGAACACCCCTGGCAGGGACAGCGGCCAGACGACGTGCATGAAGGCCTGCCATCTGCTCGAGTAGAGGTCCTTCGCCGCCTCCACCAGGCGCTTGTCGATCCGCTCGAGGGCCACGTACAGCGGCAGCGCGGTGAACGGGATGAAGTTGTACGTGATCCCGGCGACCACCGCGAGGGGAGTGGCCAGGACGTGGTAGGAGTCGGGCAGGATCCCGAGGCTCTTCAACGGCCCCAAGATGAACCCGTTGTCGCCGAGGATGAACTTCCACTGGATCGTCCGGATGACGAAGGACACGAAGAACGGGATCAGGATCAGCAGCAGGAGCGAGGACTTCCACCGCCCGCCGTAGAAGGCGATCCAGTACGTCATGGGGTAGGCCAGCAGCAGCGCCACGAACGTGACGATCAGCGAGTACTCCACAGACCGGATGAAGAACTTCTGATACTGCTGGAGCCCGTCGAGGTAGTTCGAGAACTCCCAGGAGAAACGGAAACCGCCGGAAAGGATCCCCCCAGACTGCAGCGAGGTGTAGGCGAGCAGCAGCATCGGCAGGAACAGGAACACGAGCAGCCAGGCCCCCGCCGGGCCCAGCAGGTAATAGGGGACGAGTCGCCGACGGGTCTGGAGCCCGCGCTCGTCTCCCCTCGGCTCGACGGCCGTGCCCTGGACCGTGCCCCCCTCGGCCATCCCTCATCTCCCGGTCAGCCCTGCGAGATGGGGAGGAAGATCGAGTCCCACTCCGCCCGCTCGTCGTCCGTCTTCAGCTCGCGCCCGTACGACGTCCTGGCAAGGAGTGAATCCTCCGGATACATATATGGGTTGTCCGCCGTCGCCAGGAGCTTGTTCGCGTACCCCTTGTAGTTCTGCTCCTCGGCGTCCTTGGCGTCCCTGAGGATCAGCTGCTTCGTTGCGGGGACGGGTGAGAGATACAGGACCCACTCGGTGACCGCCGTGGCGACCTCGGGCTTGTAGTAGTAATCCATCAGCTCGATGGCGCCCGCCGGGTTCGCCGCCTCCGCCGGGACCAGCATGTTGTCCACCCAGTGCAAGGCGCCGTTCTCGGGGAAGTTCCAGTCGAGGTTGTCGTAGCCCGACCACGTCTTGTAGTACAGGACGTCCCCGGACCAGGCCATGGTGGCCGACAGGTTGCCGGCGGTCAGGTCGTCGATGTACCCCTGGTCGTAGTACTGGCGGATCACGCCCGAGTCACGCTGCTTGAGCATCCAGGCGGCCGCCTCCTTCCAGTCGTCAGGTCCCGACGTCGTCGGGTCGATGCCCAGGTTGATCATGACCCAGTCCGGCATGTCCTCCTTCAACATGCCGACGAGGCCCTTCCCGACCTTGTCCGGGTTGGCCAGGTCGTCCATCTTCGTGACGGAGCCCTTGATCAGGTCGTTGTTCACGCCGATCCCGGTGAATCCGGACTGCCAGGCCATCGAGTGCTTGTTGTTGGGGTCGTAGGTGGGGTCCTTGGCCCACTTGGCGGCGTACTGGTCGAAGTTCGGGTGCTTCGTGGGGTCCAGGGGGTAGACCCACTCGTTCTCGACCAATGCGGTGAAGTACCGGCCGTTCGTGATGACGATGATGTCCCAGCCGGTGTCTTGGCCCGCCTGCAGCTGCGGCTGGAGCTTGCCGAAGAACTCCGGATTGCTCTGGATCGCTTCCTGGAAGTTGACGTCGATCCCGGTCTGCTTGGTGAATTCCCGCAGGGACGGGATGTAGCGGTTGCCTTCCTTGTCCTTCGAGTAGTCGATGTACAGCGGCCAATTGGCGAAGTTGATCTTGTCCCCGGGCTGCCCGCCGAAGATCTGCTTGGGGTCGAAGGCGGCCTCCGAGGTCCCCTTGGCACACGCCGCGAGGAAGGCACCCAGTCCGAGCGCCGCCGCTCCCCTGCCGGCGCCCTTGAGCAGGCCCCTGCGCGTCAGCCGGGTGCGCATGATCGCGTCCATGAGCGCCTCGTCCTGGAGAGAGCGGTCAGTCCCCTCGTTCATGATTCCTCCTCTTCCTCGAGCTCCAGATCTTCCTGCGGCAGGACCGCGAATGTGTGCTCCGGCTGCCACGACAAGCGAACCCGTTCGCCGGGATGGGGCGCCGGGCTGGCACCCAGGTTCTGGACCCACACGGTCAGCGTCGCTCCTCCCGGCCCCTCCACCTTGTACTGGTGGCTCACTCCGATATAGGTGGACATCCTGAGCAGGCCGCTGACGCTGTTCAAGCCGGAGCCGACCGGCCGCCCGTTGTCGGGTTCGATCGTGATCTTCTCCGGCCTGACCCCCACCTTCACCGACGCCCCAGATCCGAACGGGGCCCGCTCGGTCGGCAGGTTGACGGCGTCGCCTCCGGTCAAAAGGACCGTCGAGGTCCCGTTCCTCTGTTCCTTGAGCTCTCCATCGAGCAGGTTCGACGCGCCGAGGAAGCTCGCGACGAACTCGGTCTGCGGGTTCTCGTAGACGTCTTCTGGGGGCCCGATCTGCTCGGCCCTGCCGTGGCGCATGACGGCCAGGCGGTTCGACATGGTCATGGCCTCCTCCTGGTCGTGCGTGACGTAGATGAAGGTGATGCCGACCTCCTCCTGGATCCGCTTCAGCTCGAGCTGCATCTGCTTTCGGAGCTTGAGGTCCAGGGCGCCCAGGGGCTCGTCGAGGAGGAGCACCTTCGGCCGGTTGACCAACGCGCGGGCCAGGGCGACCCGCTGCTGCTGGCCGCCGGACATCTGGCCCGGCTTGCGGCGGTCGAAGCCGACCAGGTCCACGAGCTCGAGGGATTCCTTCACGCGACGCTCGATCTCCGACCTGTCCACCTTCCTACGGCGAAGGCCGAAGGCGACGTTCTCGAACACGTTGAAGTGAGGGAACAGGGCGTAGGACTGGAACACCGTGTTGACGTCGCGCCGGTAGGGCGGCAGGTCCGTGACGTCGCGGCCGCCCAGGTAGATCGTTCCGCGGGTGGGGTCGTCGAATCCGCCGATCATCCGAAGCGTTGTGGTCTTTCCGCACCCCGACGGCCCGAGCATGCTGAAGAACTCCCCCTCCTCGATGTCGAGGGAGAGATCGTCTACCGCGATCGTGTCGCCGAAGGCCTTGGTGACGCGATCGAGGCGAATGTCGACCTCGGGCATCCCGGTCCCCCTCTCGGAGTCGCCCAGAGAGCGCGATTATCCCCCAGGAGGCCTGCCATTATCACCCCACGCAGCCTGGGCTCGCCCCCCCGGGCCGAGCTATGGGCGTTCCGGACTGGGCGGTCCTCCCGACCGGCGAAGGGCCATCCCGGACAGCACCTCGAGCACGACCCGGTGGGCCAGCAGGGAGGTGATCCCGGCGGGGTCGAACGGCGGGGAGACCTCGACCACCTCGATGCCGGCCAGGGGCACCGAGGAGGCGATCCGCCGCACGGCCCGGAGCAGCTCGCGGGCCTGAAGGCCGCCCGGCTCGGGCGTTCCGGTCCCTGGAGCGAACGCCGGGTCGCAGACATCGACGTCCACCGAGAGGAACACGTGCGGCAGGCCCTCCAGGTGCTGCAGGACCTCGTCCACGACCGGCTCGACGCCACGAGCCTCGATGTCGTCCATCGGGAACCATCGGAAGCCCTGCGAGCGAGCCCATTCGAAATCCGAGGGCGGCGGCCAGTAGCCGCGAAGGCCGACCTGCACGATGTGCTCGCCCCGCAGCGAGCCTTCCTCGACCAGCAGGCGCAGCGGGGTTCCGTGACTCAGCCGGGGCTCCTCATAGGCGTCGTCGGCGTGCGCATCGAAGTGGATCAGCCCCACCGGCTCGGGATGCAGCCGCGCGGCGACCGCGCCGATGTCGGGATGGGCGATCGAGTGATCGCCCCCCAGGATGATCGGCACCGGCCCAGCGCCGGCGATCGCTGCGACCGCCTCTCGGATGGCCCGGTGGCTGAGTTCGGGGTAGCCCGGGGCGACCTCGACGTCGCCATGGTCCACCACGATCAGGATCTCGAACGGGTCCAGCCCGACGTCCATGTTGGGCCGGGAGGTCCCCCAAAGATAGTCGGCGTTCCTGATGGCTTGGGGCCCCAGCCGGGCTCCCGGGCGGTTCGTGACGAGCTCATCGGTCGGGGCTCCCAGGATGGCAACGTCGGCTCCCGGCAGCTCCTCCGCCTCCAGGACCAGCGGCAGCTGCACGAAGGTTCCGCCCCGGCCGTAGGGTGGCTCCCCCGGCCGGTGGACCCGGGTCATGACCGCCCCCTCACCTGCGCCGTTCGGCCTCTGGAGCCTTGGAACCCCCGACGGCGGCGGTGGCGCGCCGCCGGCCGGCCTTTCGAGCCGCCCGCCCGTTCCGCCGGGCCAGGCGCCGAGGATCGCTTCCTCTCGGGGCTCGGTCGCGGATCAACCGGGGCAGCACGGCGGCGGCCGTGACGGCCACGATCACGATCCCACCGACCACCAGGCGTCCGTTGATGAACGCGACCGCCAGGGCGCACATCGAGATGAGCGCGCTCCACACGTACATGAGGAGCACGGCTTCGCGGTGAGAATGCCCGATGTCGAGCAGGCGATGGTGGATGTGCTGCTTGTCCGCGTGCGTGATGCCGAGGCCCTTGCGCATCCGCCGGATGATCGCGAGCAACACGTCGACGAAGGGGACGGCCAGCACCAGCAGCGGCACGGCGATGGGGATGGCCAGCGCGGCGAAGTCACCGCGGCTCGGCCCGTTCGTGTTGCGTCCCACGCCGGAGATGGTCGCCACCCCGAGCATCAGTCCGAGCAACATCGCCCCCGAGTCCCCCATGAAGATCTTGGCCGGATGGAAGTTCCACGGAAGGAAGCCGAGCGCGGATCCCGCGACGACCGCAGAGATCAGCGCCGCAGTCGAGGGGTCCGCGCCCCCGCCCGTCCGGTACATGTAGGCGAAGAACGCGACCGCGGCGATCGCCACCATCCCCGCCGCCAGGCCGTCGAGGCCGTCGATCAGGTTCACCGCGTTCATCATGGCCACCACCCACAGCACCGTGAGCGGCACCGCGAGGTCGGGCGACAGCACGAGGATGCCCTGCCCGGGGAAATAGAAGTACAGGAGCTGCACGCCGAACAGCACCAGCAGGCCCGCTCCGAGGATCTGTCCGGCCAGCTTGCCAAGGGCGGAGACTCCCCTCGTGTCGTCGAGCAAGCCCACCCCGAGGATCACGAGCCCCGCCACGAGCGCAGCGTCGGGATCGGATGTCGTCTCGTGCAGGCCGGACAGGAACGGCAGGACGCGAGACAGACCGAGGCCGACCGCGAGGCCGACGAAGATCGCGATACCACCGGCCGTGGGGGTGGGCTTGGGGTGCACCTTGCGGTCCGACGGGGGATCGATCCACACCAGTCGAAGGGACAACCGCCGGACCGCGGGGGTGGTCACGAACGTCGCGACGAAGCTGGCCGCGAAGACCACGAGGTAAGGAACCACGTCGCGCTGATGGTACTCCCGCGAGCCGGGGGCTATCGCCGCGTCAGCCGGGGTAGACCGGGAACCGCGCCACCAGATCGCGCACTCGGGTGCGGCAGGCCGACCTTACACGCTCGTCGTCGGGCCGGCGAAGCACCTCGCCGAGGATACCGGCGACCTCCTTCATCTCCGGCTCGTCCATCCCCAGCGTCGCCGGGCCGGGTGTTCCGACCCGGATGCCCGAGGGCTTCGCCGGCGGGGACGGGTCGAACGGGATGGCGTTCTTGTTCAGGGCGATGCCGATGCTCTCGCTCGCGGCTTCCGCTTCCGCGCCGCCGATCGACAGGGGACGAAGGTCGGCGAGGACGAGATGGGAATCGGTCCCCCCGGAGACGATCCGGATCCCCTCGTCGGCCAGGCCCCCCGCCAGCGACCGGGCCGAGCGGACGGTTCGCGCAGCATAGTCGGCGAACTCCGGCGTCGTGGCCTCCCGAAGGGCCACCGCCTTTGCGGCGATGAGGTTCTCGAGCGGCCCCCCTTGCATCATGGGGAAGACCGCCCGGTCGATGGCCTTCGCGTGCTCCTCCCGGCACACGATGATCGCGCCGCGGGGGCCGCGGAGCGTCTTGTGCGTGGTGAAGGTGACCACGTCGGCGTGCGGCACCGGGTTGGGATAGGCGCCGCCGGCCACCAGCCCGATGAAGTGCGACGCGTCGACCCAGAGTAGGGCTCCGGCCTCGTCGGCGATCCGGCGGAACCCGGCGAAGTCGATGAGCCGTGGATACGCCGTGAAGCCGGCCAGGATGATCTTCGGCCGATGCTCCAACGCGAGGTCCCTGATCCGATCGAGGTCAAGGAGCTCGGTCTCCGGGTCCACCTCGTAGGGAACGAAGTTGAACCACATACCCGATACGTTCACGGGCGAGCCGTGGGTCAGGTGTCCCCCGTGGGAAAGCTTCAGAGCCAGGACCTTGTCGTCGGACATCGGACGGAGGAATGCGCCGAAAACGGCGATGTTCGCCTGGGCTCCGGCGTGGGGTTGGACGTTGGCATGCTCCGCGCCGAACAGCTGCTTCGTCCGCTCGATGGCCAGCGACTCGGACACGTCGACGAACTCACATCCGCCGTAGTACCGGCGTCCCGGATACCCCTCCGCGTACTTGTTGTTCATCGTGGATGCCATGGCGGCGAGCACGGCCGGGCTCGCGTAGTTCTCGGACGCGATCAGCCGGAGCGTGGTCCGCTCCCTGTTCAGCTCACCCGCGATGGCCGCGGCGACCTCGGGGTCCGTGCGCCGCAGCGCCTCCCACTCGGCCACGAAGCCATCGCGCGTCACAGCTCGCCTCGCTCGATCATCGAGATCTCCTCCAGCCGCTCCACGTGTCGCCCGCCCTCGAAGGGTGTGGCCAGCCACAGCTCCATGATCTCCCGTGCCAGCGTGGGGGCCACGATCCGGGCGCCCATCGACAGGACGTTCGCGTCGTTGTGCTGGCGAGACAGGCGGGCCGTGTACAGGTCGTTGCCCAGCGCGGCTCGGACGCCGTGCACCTTGTTCGCCGCCATCTGCTCTCCCTGCCCCGAGCCGCCGAGCACGATCCCGCGCTCGGATCTCCCCTCCGCGACCTCACGGGCCACCTTCACGCAAAACAGGGGATAGTCCACCGGCTCCTCGGAGTCGGTTCCGAGGTCGGCGACCTCGTGGCCCTGCTCCTTCAGCACCTGCTTCAACTCCTCCTTGAGGGGGAATCCGGCGTGGTCGGAGCCGATGGCGATGCGCACGGGCTCAGTCCACCCACCCCGAAGCGACGTGGCTCCCGTCGCACAGGCCGCCCGCCACTCGCTCGCACAGGTCCCCCACCTCGGAGGCCACCGCCCGGTAGACCCGGAGCGAGAGCCCCAACGGATCCATGACGTCGTCCTCCGGGTTGGCTGGGGATCCCGCGCGCCGCCGGTGGGCATCGGCCACCGCGGGCGCGAGGAACCCATCATCGCGAGTGGCGTCCACCGGGCGTGGGCCCGTGGCCTCGAGGACGCGCACCAGCTCCTTCAGCGTGAACGTCCTGGCCTCCGCCTCGGGGACGAGTGCCTGGACGTCCTCGCGATGCTCCGCCGCCATCCCGACGATCAGCACGGCGTCCCGGATGTGCTCGCCCCGGAGACGGCGGGCCGAGTGAGCCGAGATGTCCACCCCGAGCTCCGCCGCCGCCTCGACCGCCTCGGGCATCGCGCGTGCGCCGTCGCACGCGATCGTTCCCGCGGAGGCGACGCGAGGTGCGCCGTCGCCGAGGCGCCGTTCCAGGGCCGAGCGCAGCAGCCCCTCCGCCATGGGGGAGCGGCAGATGTTCCCGGTGCAGACGAGGAGGATCTGAGCCATGGGATCGGGCCGGGAGTCTAGCATCGGCCTTCGGCCCGGCCGGAAGCTGGAGCCAGGCATATCAGGTCTCGAGCGCCTCGAGGAGGTCTGCCTCGACGAGCGACCCGGTCCGAAGAATGCGAAGGTCCCCGTCGGCGACGTCCACCACGGTCGAGGCGGTCCCCTCGAGCGGCTCGTCCTGGCACAGGTAGACGGCCACGCGCGCGCCGAAGGCGCGCGCGAGGCCGTCGCACTCTCGGGGGGTCGCCTCACCGCTCCGGTTCGCGCTCGTCACCGCGAGCGGACCGGTGATCGCCAGCACCGCGAGCGCGAGGGGATGGCGCGGGACCCGGACCCCGATGGTCCGGATATCGCTTCCCAGGTCCCAGCGACGGCTGCCCTCGGTCCGGGGAAGGACCATGGTCAACGGACCGGGCCAGAACCTCGCCGCGAGCGCAGCGGCCCGTTCATCCAACACCGCGATCTCGCGAGCCGCGGCCGCCGACGGCACGAGGACGGCGATCGGCAGGTCGCGCGGGCGGCCCTTGGCATCGAACAGCGCCCCGGTTGCAGCCGCATCATCCGCCCGGGTCCCGATCCCGTACACCGTGTCCGTGGGGATGACGATGAGCCGCCCGGCCAGGGCCGCAGCGGCGGCGTCACCGACGGGGTCGCTCACCGCAGACCTCCCACGATGCTGGCATCGCTCACGGCCGACGTCCCACGACGATCCGGTCTCGTTCGGCCAGGTCGGGCACGATCCGCACGTCCTCGTAGGAGCGCTCCAGGACCTTCACCACGTCTGGGCCCTGCGACGCGCCGATCTCGACGGCCAGGGCCCCGCCCCGGCGCAGCCATCGGATGGCCTCGGCGGCCAGCCGCTCGTGGAGGCGGGTCCCGCCGACGAGCGCGAGCCGAGGATCCGCCCGGACCTCGGCCGGCAGGTCGTCGTACTCGGCATCCGTCACGTACGGCGGATTGCTGACCACGAGGTCGACCGCTCCATGGAGCTTCGGGGGCAGCGGATCGAGCAGGTCACCCTGCAACACCGTGACGGAGAGGCCGAGCCGCAACGCGTTCTCGCTGGAGAGCTTGACGGCCTCGGGCGACAGATCGGTGGCGAAGACACGGGACCCCGGCCGCTCGTCCGCGATGGCCAGGGCCACGGCTCCCGTCCCCGTCCCCACGTCGACGACCAGCGGCAACTCCCGTTCACCGAGGCACTCCAGGGCCACCTCGACGAGCACCTCGGTCTCGGGCCGGGGGATGAACACGCCGGGGCGCACCGTCACCGAGATCCGCCGGAACGCCTGCTCGCCGGTGAGGTGCTGGAGCGGGGTCCCGGCGCACCGCTGGCAGAGCGCCCGGCCGAAGGTCCGGGCCTCGCCCATCGACAGGCCCTCGCTCCTCGCGTACAGGCCGGCCCGGTCGGTGGAAAGCACCGTCATCATCAACGCCTCGGCCGACTCGCGGGCGCTCTCCACTCCGTGCCGCTCAAGGTAGGCCGTGGCCCGGATGAGGACCTCGGACGGTCGCATCGGCTCAGCCTCGCCCGTCGTCGCCGAGCTGCTGCGCCCGTTCCGCTCCGAGGAGCGCGTCGACGAACTCTTCGAGGTCTCCCTCCAGGACGTCGTGGAGCCGGTGGGTCGTGAGCTTGATCCGATGGTCGGTCACGCGGTTCTCGGGGAAGTTGTACGTGCGGATCTTCTCGGCCCGTTCCCCCGTCCCCACCTGGGCCCGCCTGGCCGCGGCCTCTTTCTGCTGCGCCTCCTCCTGCGCCTGGCGGAGGAGCCGGGCCCGCAGGTACCGCATGGCCTTCTCCCGGTTCTGGAGCTGGGACCGCTCCTCCTGGGTGGCCACGACGATCCCCGTCGGGAGGTGGGTGATCCGAACGGCGGAGTCGGTCGTGTTGACGGACTGCCCGCCGGGGCCCGACGAGCGGTACACGTCGATCTTCAGGTCCTCCGGCCGGATCTGGAGCTCGACCTCCTCCGCCTCGGGAAGCACGGCAACCGTGGCCGTGGAGGTGTGGATGCGGCCCCCGGATTCGGTCACCGGGACGCGCTGCACCCGGTGGACGCCCGACTCGTGCTTCAGCCGCGAGTAGGCGCCCTTCCCCTTGACCTCAAGGACGACCTCCTTGAATCCGCCCAGGTCCGAGGGCGAGGCCGAGAGGACCTCGGTCTTCCACCCGTGACGCTCGGCGTAATGGCGATACAACTCCAACAGCTCGCCGGCCCACAGGGCCGCCTCTTCCCCGCCTGCGCCGCCCCGGATCTCCACGATCACGTCCTTCTCGTCGTTCGGGTCCTTGGGGACGAGCAGCTGTTCCAGCCGGGCCTGGAGGGATTCCGCGCGCTCCCCGGCGGACTGAGCCTCCTGTTGGAGGTACTCGGCCATCTCCGGGTCCCGCTCCCCGGCGGCCATGGCTGCGGCCTCCTCGGCTTGGCGCCGGGCGTCCTTGTACTCGCGGTACGGGCCGACGATCTCGCCGAGCTCGGCGAGATCCTTCCCCAGCCGGCGCAGGCGGTCGCGATCGGCCGCCACGTCGGGCGAGGCCATCTCTGCGGAGAGCCGGTCGTAGCGCTCCTCGATGTCGGAGAGGCGTGATTCGAGATCCATGGACCTCGATTATCCGAAACGGGAGGGGGCGGGCGGGCGCCCGCCCCCTCGTTCAGTCGTCCTCGTCGTCCCAGGCGAGATCGAGGGGGGGGATCTCGGGGAACGTGAGGTCAACCGTCTCGGAAGACGTGAAGAGCTCCTCGGCTGGCGGCTCCGGCGGTGTGTCCTGGGGGCCGGGCCCCTGCATCGTCGGCTCGGCCCAGCCGGCCCACGTGTCGGCGATGGTCGCGGGCTGGCCCGGCTCGGTTTCCGGTATCTCCCGGACGTCGTCGACTGCGTCAGGGCGCTCGATGGCGTCTTCGAGCTCCTTGGCCACGCCGATCACGCGCTCCTGCATCTGCGCCAGCTGCTGGACCAGCTCGTCGCGGCGGGTCGATAGGCCGGCGATGGTCCGGTCCGCGCGCTCGCGAGCGCTTCGAAGGTGACGCTCGGCCTCGGCTCGCGCTTCCTCCGCACGGGTCTGCGCATCGAACCGAACGCGGTCGGCTTCAGCCCGGGCCTCGCGCAGGACCCGATCGGCCTCCTCGCCGGCTTCCCGTCGGATCCGCGCGGCCTGCTGATCGGCAGAGCGAAGCAGGTCGCTCACCCGGCTTGCCAGCTGCTCGTACGGATCGGCCCTGGACGTCTGGGCCTGCAGGGCGGACTCGGCCTCGAGCCGAGCGTCCTGCACCATCGATTCCATGGCCTCGACCTGCACGGCCAGCTGCTCCAGGTAGTCGCGAACCTGGTCGGGGTCGTAGCCGCGTCGGGTGGTCACGAACTCACGGCGGCGGATGTGCTCCGGCGTCAGCAGGACGGGGAGATCGAGCTCGGCCGGGGACATGGCAGCCTCCTGATCGCTTCGATTCGGTAGGACCGCGGGGAAAACTCTAGGGCCATGGGCCGCCGATTCAACGACCTGGCGCGATGTCTTGGGGAGGCCATCTCAGGCTTCGGTGGCCGGGAGTTGTGCCTGTCGGCGCAACACCTCGTTGAAGGAGGCGATGGCCACCTCGATCTCCCCCAGGTCCGGGGGCTTCGTCGTGATCTTCTGGAGCCACATGCCGGGAGCCATCACGGCCCGCATGATCGGTGAGCCCTCGTGACGCGCGCCCAGGCGCAGCACCTCGAACGCGAGCCCCGCGATGACCGGGATGGCAAGGATGCGGGACCCGATCCGCCACCACAGGCCGGGATTGCCGAAGGCCGCGAACACCAGGATGGCGACCACCATGACGATCAGCAGGAAATTGGTGCCGCAGCGGGGATGAAGCGTCGAGTACCGGTCCACGTTCTCGGGGGCAAGTGTCTCGTCGTGCTCGTAGGCGGCGATGGTCTTGTGCTCCGCCCCGTGGTATTCAAAGACTCGTCGGACCTCTTTTGCCCGGCCGACCAGCACGAGGTAGCCGAGGAACAGCGCCACCCGGAACAGCCCCTCGAGCACATTCACGAGGAAGCTCGACTCGACCCGATGGCCCACCCACCGGAAGGCGATGGCGGGCCCGACGACGAAGATGCCGACGAACAGCACGACGGCCACCGCCATCGACAACGCCATCTGCCGCGAGGACAGGTGCACGTCCTCGGGCGAGGACTCGTTCGCCGAGATGGACAAGGCCTTGACCCCGATGGCGAGGGCCTGGCCCAGGGCGATGATCCCTCGGAAGAACGGCTTGCGCAGGATCCGGAACCGCTGGGCGATGGAGTGGACGTCGTGCGACTCGATGTGGATCGAGCGATCAGGCCTGCGAACGGCGACAGCCCACACGTCCCGGCCGCGCATCATGACCCCCTCCATGACGGCCTGACCGCCGTAGAAGTGGCGGGCAGCGGGCCGATCGTCCCCCATCCGCGATGCGGCGATCAGGACTGCGGCGCGGACCGCTGCCCGTACCGGCGCTGGAACCGCTCCACGCGGCCCCCGGTGTCGACCAGCTTCTGCTTGCCCGTGTAGAAGGGGTGGCAGTTCGAGCAGATCTCGACGCGAAGCTCCGGCTTGGTGGAACGCGTGGTGAACGTGTTCCCGCAGGAACAGTGCACGGTTGCCATGACGTACTCGGGGTGGATTCCCTGCTTCATTCTGTTCGTCGTCTCCTCATGATTGGTTTCGGCCGGCAGCTTACGATGCCGGCGCCTTCGCGATCTCCTTCAGGAACTGCTCGTTCGACTTCGTGGCCCGGATCTTGTCCACCAGGAGCTCGAGCGCAGCGCCCGGCTCCAGCGCGTGGAGGACCCGGCGGAGCCGCCACACCAGGGCCAGCTCCTCCTGAGGCATCAGCAACTCCTCCTTGCGGGTGCTGGAGGCCTCGACGTTGATGGCCGGGAAGATCCGCTTCTCGGCCAGGGCGCGGTCGAGACGGATCTCCATGTTCCCGGTGCCCTTGAACTCCTCGAAGATGCCCTCGTCCATCCGGGATCCCGTCTCGACGAGCGCGCTCGCGATGATGGTGAGCGACCCGCCCTCCTCGATGTTGCGGGCGGCGCCGAAGAATCGCCTCGGCGGGTACAGCGCGGTCGAGTCGATCCCGCCCGACAGGATCTTGCCGGATGCCGGCGCGGCCAGGTTATAGGCCCGCGCCAGCCGGGTGATCGAATCCAGGATGATGGCCACGTCGTTGCCCATCTCGGCCAGGCGCTTCGCCCGCTCCAGGACGAGCTCCGTCACCTGGATGTGCTGGTCCGGCGGCTTGTCGAAGGTCGAGTACACGACCTCCGCGGCCTGGACCGTCCGCTGCCAGTCGGTGACCTCCTCCGGCCGCTCGTCAACGAGCAGCACGATGACGTGGGTCTCCGGATTCGACGTCAGGATCCCGTTCGCGATGTTCTTCAGCACGGTGGTCTTGCCGGCCTTGGGTGGCGAGACCACCATCCCGCGCTGGCCCTTCCCGATCGGCGCGACCATGTCGATGATCCTGGCGGTCACGTCGCTCGGGGAGCTCTCCAGGCGGAAGCGCTCGTGGGGGAAGAGCGGCGTGAGCTTCTCGAAGACCGGCCGCTGCTTGGCCGTCTCGGGGTCCACGCCGTTGATGGTCTCGATCTGGAGCAGCGCGAAGTACTTCTCGCTGTCCTTGGGCTGGCGGACCTTGCCCGTGACCACGTCGCCCTTGCGGAGCATGAATCGGCGAACCTGCGAGAGGGACACGTAGATGTCCTCGGGCCCAGGAAGGTAGCCGGACGTTCGAAGGAACCCGTAACCCTCCGGCAGCACGTCCAGCAGCCCGGTGGCCGTGGGGGCGGTGGCGATCTCCTCCTCCCGGGCCTCCACCTCGCGTTGGCGGCGCTCCTCCCGGAACCGGCGTCGCTCCTCTCTCGATAGCCGTCGCCGACCCCCGTCGGGTCCGGGCCTTCCTTCCTGTCCGGGCCTTCCTTCCGACCCGGGCCTGACCTCCGGGCGTCCACCCGGCTCGCGAACCTCACGCGGCTCGGTGCGGGTGGGGGCCGCCGTAGACTCGCCGTTGTCGGAGGCTTGGGTCTGTTGCTCGGCGGGTGCCGCCGAGGCCTCCGCCGGTCGCGGCGGGGACAAGTCCGTGTCCTCCGCGGCGTGACCATCCTGGGCCGCGGCGAGGATCGCATCGACCAACTCCGCCTTCTTCAGTTTCTGATGCCCCCCGATTCCCAGGCCGGCCGCGATCGTGTGTAGCTCCGACGCGACCTTGCCCTCGAGGACGCTCTTCTCCATCGTTTCGGGTGCCAACTAGGCTCCTCCCTTCAAATTCCGCTGAAGGGCTTGCCAGTCCTGGCCGAACTTCTGCAAGCCCACATCAGTCAGCGGATGCTTCACCAACTTGACGAACACGTCGTACGGCATCGTCGCGATGTCCGCGCCAGCGATGGCAGACTCCACCACGTGCATCGGGTGGCGGAGCGACGCCGCAAGGACGTTCGTATCGTAGCCCTGGATTTCATAGATCTCGCAGATCTGCCGCAGCGCGTACATCCCGTCGGAGGCCACGTCGTCGATCCGACCCAGGAACGGCGAGACGATGTAGGCCCCGATCTCGGCAGCGAGGATGGCCTGCGCCGGAGAGAACACCAGGGTCACGTTGATCCGGATGCCGTCGGCGACCAGCCGCTTCCCCGCCTCCAGGCCGTCGGGGGTCATGGGGACCTTCACCACGGCATTGGGGCCCATCTGGGCCAGGTGCAGCCCCTGCTTGTACATCGGATCGGCCTCTGGCTCGGTGGTCTCCAGGGACACGTCCCCGTCCACCTCGGCCAGGATCTCCTTCCAGAGGGCCTCCGGGTCGTCGTTCTCCTTGCTCACGAGGGTGGGATTGGTCGTGACGCCGGAAAGGACCCCCCACCGGTTGATCTCTCGGATCTCTTCGAGGTTCGCCGTATCAAGGAACAGCCTCATGTGCACCTTCCTTTCCGAAGGCCAGGCGAGCGCGCTCACCGTCACCGGGTGTGGACCCGGCGATCCGTTCGGTCACCATCTCCATGACCAGGTCGATGACGGCCGCCAGGGCCTGGTCGAAGTTGTAGTTGGGGATGACCGGCACGCCGTGGGACAGCGCCTGGCTCTTGATGTAGCGCTGGACCCTACGGATCTTGTCGAACCCATCCATGTATTTGGTCGCCGGCCGCCCAGCATGGTCCGCCGACCGTGCCAGGAAGTGGTTGCGGTGCATCACCTCGTCCTCCACCGTCACGATGACCGGCACGGCCATGACCCGGCCGGCCCTCGAGTCGAGGTCCACGAACCCCGGGACAACGTGGGCGCCCTCGATGATCATGCTCATGCCTTCCACGGCTGCCCGTTCGAGCAGGGCATCGACACCGATCGACACCGCCGACACCTGCTCCCGAAACCCCACGACGACGGCATCCTTGGTCGGCGGCTCCCGAAGCGCGTCGCCGGCCTCGAACGACGACTTGTAGAGCGCCGGCATGAGCTCCCTGGAGAACACCCCCCGCATGACCTCGCGCACCGCATCGGTGGCCACCACCCGGACGATCCCCAGGCGCGTCGCGAGCTGGGTGGCGATGGTGGACTTCCCGACACCGGTGGCCCCCCCGATCAGGACGATCAGCGGGATGTCGAGGGCGTCGACCTCGCGCCACCGGATGTAGTTCTTCGCATAGCGCTCGCCGGCCAGGTCCTCGATCACCGAGACGGCCAACCGGTCGAGCTCCCCGGTGGTGACCGAGGGCGTGCCCAGCTCGCGGAGGCGTCCCTCGATGGCCTCCGCGACCTGATAGGACCGCCACGGTGACAGGCCGGTCACCATCACCTGCGAGGCCATCAATCCCTTGGAGTAGGGAAGGCCGGTCTCCTTGTCCGAGATGAGGATGTGCTGGTTCTTGGAGTCTTTCGTCATCGCGCCTCTTGCCGTTTCACCGCGAGGTCCATCGTCTCCGCGAGCAGATTGAAGAGGTCGGTCCCACCGTCGACCGCCAGGGGCCGGTTGTCCACGAAGACCACCGCCGCCCCCCGTGCCACGGCCCGCTCACAGGCCACGTCCACGGCCGCCGCCTTCAACTCGGTGAGGAGCACCTCGTATGCCTCTGCCTTCTCCAGGTCCTCCAGCAACCCCGACCGATCGGCCAGGCGGGCGCTCCAACCGACCACCGTGCATCCGAAGCCCGCCTCCAGCCAAGCCACCTGCTTCGCCGCGACTGCCTGGGGTGCGGTGGTGGTGAAGAAAGCCTCCTTGCCTCGCACGTCGCCCAGCGGAACCGGTTGAAGGTCCGTCACAACGACCCGGGCATCACCGCGGATTCGCTGGACGTGGGATGTCAGGGCGAGGAGGTTCTCGGGCCCTGCGATCGGGCTCCCAGCCATTGTAAGCACCACCAGGTCCGATAGCAACAGTCGATAGGGGCCCAGGTAGCCGCCCAGGTACTCGGGCGGCGCCGAGGCCGGGACGGCCAGGATCCCCGCGTCCCACGGAACCGGGGGAACGGCCGAGCCACTCCCTTCCAGCACGACCAGGCCCGCCCCCAGGTCCACCGCCAGCTCTGCCGCCTCCCGCACGTTGGAGGTGAACGGTGCTCCGGCCATGCCTCCGCCCGCCCGCCGGGCCCCGATCGTCGTGACGCCCGACGTGATGGCATCCTCCAGGTAGTCGGACGCGGCGTGCTCGCCCCTTCGGACAAGTTCGAGAAGCCCGTCCAGCGTCACGGTCTCGGCTCGGGCCACCTGGGGCTCCGGTGGGCCCCCGCGGCCCATGGCGACCACGATGGGATTGTGGCCGATCGCTTTGGCCACCCGAGCGACCTCGCCGCCGATCGCCGTCTTGCCCGTGCGCTTCCCCGTCCCGATCACCGCGACGGTGGGAAGCCGAAGTGGTGGGCCGGAGATGGGTGGGTCAAGGCGGAAGTCCGGACCGAAGTAGGGGATGCCTCGCACCAGGGACACGGCGGCGAGCTCCATCCGCTCCCGGTAACCCACCACGGGCTCGTCCGACAGGTCGAGCACCGCCTCCGGCCTCAAACTGTCGAGCGCATCGGCCAGGGCGGCCATGATGTTCGTCCCAGCAGGGCGGGTCGGGAGGCCGAGGTCGGGAAGCGCCACCGGGTCCACCTTCTCCGTCCCACCGAGGAACAGCGCGGCGACGACCTCGTGACCCCTGCTCCGCGCGGTCTCGATCCCCCACCTGGTCACCGGCGGGTAGTGCTCACCGTCCACGAGGACGAGGACCCTCACGACGTTCCCTCCGAAGGTCGAGGCCCGCGCCCGGGCCTACTCCGTGTGTGCCGTGGCCTGCTGAACCGGCGGCTCGAACTCCCGGTAGAACTGCTCTCCGGACGAGAGCGAGAAATGGGCGATGGCACTTCCCCCGCCGAAGGGGAACGTTCGGGTGATCTTGACCTCGTCCCCCTCGAACTCCAGCACGTTGTAGCAGGGCTTCGTATACCCCCGCAGGCGCAGGGACGCCACCGTCCCGGCGTTCGCGATGTACAGGTTCTCCAGTCGCCACACGTACGGCACGTGCTTGTGCCCAGACAGCACGATGTTCACGCCGGCGGCGATGAGCTCCTCCAGGAGATCGCCCGCGTCCATCACGGTGCTCCGCTCCCGGCCGGTGCCGGGAACCGGGATCAGGTGATGGTGCAGCACGAATACCTTCAGGTCGGCGGGCTGGGAGAACTGCTCCCTGATCCACGGGTAGCGCTCCCGGCCGATCTGGCCCTCGTTCAAGTCCGGCTCGCTGGAGTCGGCTCCAACCACCCGGGCCCCTCCCACATCGATCGACCAGTGGCGGGGGCCGATCAGCTCCTCGAAATGCAGGTAGCCGACGTTCCGGGCGTCATGGTTGCCGGGCACCGTGAACAGCGGCGCCTTCAGCCGTTCTGCATACGCCACCCAGTTCTTGTACTCCTGCCGGTAGCCCTCGTTCGTCAGGTCGCCGCTACAGATGACCAGGTCGGGGCGGAGTTCGTTGATCTCCACGATGACCCGGTTCATCAGGTTCGGCACGAAGTAGGGCGACCCAACGTGAGGGTCCGAGATGTGGGCGATCGTCACCACGGCCCCAAGTGTAGCTTCGCGAACCGGGCGGGCCCCGCGCTTCGCCTCTCGGTTTGCCCCGTGGGAGATGGGCTCAGCCTAGGCCGAGCGCCCTAGTGACCTTCCCTGATTTCTCTCCTTTCGTCGGCTATTCCGGTTCGCCGGATCGACCGACATATCCGGGGGGATGGACGAGGAGAACCCACTCAACGTGCGGTGGCAGGCGCGCCCGGTGCTGGCGGCCATGCTCCGCCTGCTGATCCTGCTCATCCCGATCGCGGCCTCGATCGCGGTCACGACGGCTGTGCAGCGAGGGGTGCCGTCACCACAGGCGGGAGCGAGCA
This sequence comes from Actinomycetota bacterium, assembly GCA_044867345.1. Classification (GTDB taxonomy): domain Bacteria; phylum Actinomycetota; class UBA4738; order UBA4738; family HRBIN12; genus AC-69. Next base: position 10,258 of record JBIOUU010000019.1, on the reverse strand, counting down.
AGGTGGCATGGCTGGGGGCGCTGCTCATCATCGGGGTGGGGACGGCCGTGGCGGTCGAGCGTCTGGGCCGCCGTCTGACGCCCCTCGTCATGCTCCTCAAGCTTTCGATGCTCTTCCCCGATCGGGCGCCATCCCGGTTCGCCGTGGCCAGGAAGGCCGGAAGCGTCCGAGAGCTGAAGGCCCGCCTGGCCGAGCTGGGGAATGACCCGGAAGGCCGACAGGAATCGTCGAGCGCGGCGACGATCCTCGCGCTCGCGACGGCCCTGCAATCCCACGACAGGCGAACTCGAGGGCACGCCGAGCGGGTTCGGGTTTTCACAGACCTCCTCGCACGACAGCTCCGGTTGCCGGAGGACGACCGGTATCGGCTACGGTGGGCGGCTCTTCTGCACGACATCGGGAAGCTCACGGTCAAAGCGAGCATCCTCAACAAGCCCGGCAAGCTCGACGCCGACGAGTGGGTCATCTTGCAAGCCCATCCACAGAAGGGCGCTCGGATCGCCGCGCCGCTCCTCGTCTGGCTCGGTCCATGGGGTGGGGCGATCGCCGAGCACCATGAGCGGTTCGATGGCGGCGGCTATCCGGCGGGGGCCGCAGGAGACGCTATCTCCCTGGCCGGACGGCTCGTGGCCGTGGCGGACGCGTACGACACGATGACCGCCGCGCGCTCCTACAAGCGACCCATGGCCGTCCACGCCGCCCGGAGAGAGCTCGCCGATTGCTCGGGCGGACAGTTCGATCCGGCGGTCGTCAGAGCCTTTTTCAACATCTCGCTCCCCCTTCTCCTTTGGAAGACTGGACCGTTGTCGCTGCTGGTCCAGCTACCGTTCCTGGCGCGCCTTCGCGAAGTCGGCCAGCCTTTCGCCATCGCGGCCCAAGGGATGACGGCCGCCACAGTAATAGCGGGGGTTACGGCCGTCGCGGTCGTGGGATCCGCTTCGGCCGCACGACCCCTGAGCGCACTCGGCGATCATTCCGTATCGAGCCGGCCCGTCGCCGCCGCCTCGGCCATCGGTACACCCCCACCCTCTATCCGCGACGGATCGAGAGGCGCCGGCGGCGGAGCCCCCGGCGATGGTGGTGACTTCTCGCAAACCCCAACTGGGACGCCCTCCCCGTCTGCTTCTCCGCCTGGGTCTTCTCCGATCCCGACAGCATCACCTTCCCCGGCGGAGTCGACGCTACCCGTCCCCACCGTGACCCCGCTTCCGTCCGTGACCCCGCTTCCGTCCGTGACCCCGCTACCGACCGTGACCCCGCTACCGACGGTATCGGTACCTCCCCTTCCGACGCCCAGCCTGCCGCTCGCGGCGACACCCGACTCCGACCCATCCACCTAGCCGATCACCAGGACGTCGGCGTCTTGGTGCTGCAGTATCGGGCGGCCCGGCCGTTCGGTCGCCCCAGTCCCCGATCCCTCGGGTTTCGGATGGCGGAAGCGTGGGACCATTCCCCAACGTGAACGGGCTCGACCTCGTGATCGTGGTCCTCGTCGCCCTCGCGGCACTCACCGGCTTCCGGCGGGGGGCGCTCCTCCAGCTGTTCTCCTACGGCGGCCTGATCCTGGGGGTGCTGGCCGGCGCGCTGCTGGCTCCCGCCGTCGCATCGCTTGCCCGGAGCGACGCGATGCAAGCCGGGATCGCGATCGCCGTGTTGCTCGGCATGGCCGGGATCGGCGACGCGCTCGGCTGGGTGGCGGGGACGTGGGTCCGGGCCAGGGCCCACGGGCTTCCGGTCGTCGGGACCGCCGACAAGGCGGGCGGCTCGGCGATCTCGGTGGTCGGGCTCCTGCTGGTCACGTGGTTCCTCGCGCTGAACCTGGTGAACGGACCGTTCCCCCAGCTCAACAGGGAGATCCGGGGGTCGGCCATCGTCCGGAGCCTCGACGCCGCGCTGCCCCAGCCGCCCTCGCTCCTTGCCGAGGTGCGCCGTTTCCTCAACCAGCACGGGTTCCCCGACGTCTTCGCCGGACTACCGCCCGCTCCGGCGGGCCCGGTTCACATGCCGAGCGAGGCACAGGCTCGCCGGTCCTTTCAGGCGGCGGCGCCAAGCACCCTACGGATCGTCGGCTCCGCCTGCGGCGAGGTCCTGTCGGGGAGCGGCTTCGTCGTCTCCGGCGACAACGTCGTGACCAACGCCCACGTGGTCGCCGGCGTCGATGCGCCTCAGGTTCAACAGCAGGACGGGACCTCCCAGCCGGCCACGACGGTGCTCTTCGATCCCCGGACAGACCTCGCCGTCCTTCACCTCGCCACAGGGCCGGGGCCACCGCTTCCGCTGCTTCCCACCGAGGTGGGTCGGGGGACCGGCGGGGCCACGCTCGGCTATCCGCGCGGGGGCGATCTGACCGGCGAGCGGGCCGCGGTCCGCCGGCCCATCGACGCCGTGGGACGGGACATCTACGGCAATCGCGAGGTCGAACGCGAGGTCTACGAGCTCCAGGCCAAGGTGGAGCCGGGCGATTCCGGCGGGCCTTTCGTGCTACCCGACGGATCCGTGGCAGGTGTGGTGTTCGCGGCCTCCACCACCGACCCCTCCGTCGGCTATGCCATCGCCTCGACCGATGTCATCTCCGACGTGAACCGGGCTGCGGGACGCACCCGGCCGGTTTCGACGGGCGGGTGCGTCCGCTAGCGTTTTCCTACTCCTCCATCACGACCCGGACGTCGCCCTCCCGGGACAGGAGCGAGAACGAGGTGATCTCGGCCTCGCGCCGGAACACGAGCGAGATGCGGCTCCCCCCCACGAGCAGGTTGCGCACCTCGACGGTGTTCAGCCACGTCGGCAGGTGCGGCTTGTTCACCGTGAGCAGGTTCTCGTGGGCCCGCGCGGAGATCCCCAGCATGGCCTGGAGCATGAGGAACGGTGAGCCTGCGGCCCAGGCCTGGGGCGAGCAGGCGACCGGGTAGCTCACGGGTCGGTTCGGCGTTCGCCGGGTGAACCCGCAGAACAGCTCGGGTAGCCGAAGGTAGTCCGCGTGCACCGCCGCGTCGAACAGCGCGGTGGCCACCCGGTTGGTCGAGCGGATGAACCCGTACCGCTTGAGGCCCGCCGCGATCAGCGCGTTGTCGTGCGGCCACACGGACCCGTTGTGATAGCTCATCGGGTTGTACGCGGCCGCGGCCTTGCTCAGGGTACGGATCCCCCATCCGGAGAACATGTCCGGCGCGAGCAGCCGTTTCGCCAGCGCCAGGGCCTTCTCCTCGTCCACGATGCCGCAGTACAGACCGTGCCCCGGATTCGACATCACGGTGCGCACCTGCCGTTTGTCGCCGTCCAGGGCCGCGGCATAGTACTTCTCGTCGTCCATCCAGAACGCCTCGTTGTACCGGCGTTTCAGCTCGTGCGCCTCGCCCATGAGGAACTCGGCCCGGCGATCGTCGCCCATGGCCCCGTACACGTCGGCCATGCGCTCCTTGGCCAGGTACACGTAGCCCTGCACCTCCGACAGCGCGATCGGCGGCTCCGCCAGGTGCCCGTCGGCATGGACGATCGAGTCGTGGGAATCCTTCCATCCCTGGTTCCGCATCCCCCGAGGCGACCGGCACTGGTACTCCACGAACCCGTCGCCGTCCATGTCGCCGTACTCGTCGATCCACCGCAGGGCGGCCTCGGCTGCGGGCAGGAGCTTCTGCGCGAAGTCCAGGTCGCCGGTCCACCGGAAGTGCTGCGCGTACAGGATCACGAACCACGGCGTCGCATCGGCGGAGCCGAAGTACGGGGTGTGGGGAACGATGCCCGCCCTGGCCAGCTCTCCCTGGCGGACCTCGTGGAGGATCTTGCCGGGCTGCTCGTCCCGCCAGTCGTCGACCACGGTCCCCTGTCGGGCGGCCAGGAGCTCGAGTGCCTGCCGGGCCGGCTCGGGGTTCACCGAGAGGAGCTGGTGCGAGGAGATCAGCGCGTCGCGCCCGAAGATCGTGACGTACCACGGGATCCCTGCGGCCAGGATGCCGCCCCCCTCGGTCTGGGTGTACAGGGCCCGAAGGTCCCGCAGGCTGCGGTTCAGCAATTGGTTGAACAGCTCGTTGTCGGTGAGGATCTGCGTGGAGTCCCGCTCCCACTCCTCGTAGGACCGTCGGAGCTCGTGGACGGCCACGTCGAAGTCGCGTTCCCCGGGGTGCTCGTCATCCACGAGCGGCTGGACCGTGAGCCCGATCAGCTTGGTCTGGTAGGCACCGAGATGCATCCGAAACGTCGCCCGGACGGTCCGACCCTCCATCTCGAGGGTGTCCGGCTCCTGAGCGAACTCGACGACGGTCGTGCGATGGGCCCCGTCCAGGCCGGTGGAGGTGAACTCGACTCGGTTGCCCTCCGCCGTGGGCCTGTCGGGGGGGATGTGTTTCTCCCGGGCCATACCTCGCACCTCGAAGATGTCGGCGAAGTCCGCCTCCATCGAGAACCCGAGCTCCACGGCGATCGGATGGGGGTTGTAGTTCTTGATCCGGACCCGTTCGAAGAGCTTCCCGTTGATGGCCCGGATCCGCCGGATGTTCAGGGTCTGCTGGGCCACCGCGAGGACGTCCCCGTCGTACAGGTCCGGGTTCGTGAGGTCCACGTACGACATGTAGCCGCGCTCGGACGAGGAGGAAAGCAGCACGGGGTTCCGTCCGGATACCTCCATCCGGAATTGCGAGAGGAACCGGGTGTCCTTGTGGTACAGGCCGAGTCCGTAGTCCCCGCCGTGGTCCAGGTTCCCCTCGAGGTCCGAATACAGGAAGGTCTCCCCTTCCTTGATCGCGAGGGTCTTGCTGGCGAGGTCGGTGATGAGGACGGGGACGGTGATGGTCTCCCGCCGGTCCTCGGCGAACTGGGCGTCCGCCTCGCGCTCGGGCTCCGCGTTCATCGGTGGGTCGGTGGATGGGCCGTTCACCCTGGATACGAGCCCCGTTGGAGTCTAGGTTGGCGCATCTCCCCGTTTCAACGACATCGGTCACTCAATCACATCGGTCGATCGCGACCCGGACTGAGGGGGGACGACGCTCCATGCACCTCCACGCCGGTTGCGCGGGGCGGCACCCGGAGGATCCGCCAGCCGGGACCGATGTCGGGGACGGTTCGCCCCTCGTGCTCGAAGGCGAGCAGCGACGGGCCCGCGCCCGAGACGCAGACCGCGAAGCCCTCGTCCCACAGCCGCTGGAAGATCGGCTCGACCGACGGAAGGAGCGCCAGGCGAGCCCGTTGGTGCAGCCGGTCTTGCAGCGCATCGCGCAACAGGTCGGGGCGCCCGGCGATGGCCACGACGGCCAGTGCGGCCCGCCCGGCGTTGAATGACGCGTCACTCAGCGGGATCTGGCGCGGGAGGGCCTGGCGGGCGACCATCGTCGGCAGCCGATCGTGGTCGGGGATCAGGACCGCCGGCCGAAGGTCCGGTGAGGGGTCCAACCGGACGGCGCGATCGTCGAACGCGATGGTCAGGCCCCCGTGGATAGCCGCGGCAACGTTGTCGGGGTGACCCTCGAGGCGCGATGCGATGGCCAGCGTGCGTCCGTGGTCCGGGTCCCGTCCGAGCAAGGCCGTCGCGAGCTCGATCCCGGCGACGGCCGCCGCGGCCGAGGACCCCAAACCTCGTTCCACGGGGATCCGGTTGAGCGACGACAGGGCGAACGGCGGGAGGTCCAGCCCGAGAGCGCCGGCCGCCTCCCGCATGGCCCGGGAGACCACATCGCTCCCGTCGGTCGGCAGCTCCGCGGCGCCCTCTCCCTCCCACATGACGCCCGGCGTGGCCTCGGTGTCGACCGTCACCTCGTTGCAGAGGTCCAGGGCCAGCGCGAGGGAGTCGAACCCTGCGCCCAGGTTGGCCGATGTGGCCGGGACCGTCGCGACCAGCCTCATGGGCTTACAGGCCGAGCTCGGCGGCCACCGCGGCGGCGTCGACGGGAACCGTCGGAGGGTGGCTGGCCCCGGTGATGGCCCATTCGGGATCCTTCAGGCCGTGACCGGTCAGCACGCACGCGACCGTGGCGCCCTTCGGCAACCTGTCGTCGGCGAACAGATGCAGCATGCCGGCCACCGAGGCCGCCGAGGCGAGTTCCGCGAACAGACCCTCATGTGACAGCCGCTTGTACGCGCCGAGGATCTCGCGATCGGTAACCGCCAGGATGGCGCCCTCGGATTCGCCCGCCGCGGCCACGGCCCTGTCCCAGGAGGCCGGGTTCCCGATGCGGATGGCGGAGGCGATCGTTGAGGGGTGCTCGATGGGGTGCCCCAGGACGATGGGGGCGGCCCCCTGCGCCTGGAACCCGAACAGCTGCGGCGGCTCGGCGATCGTCTCGTCGGACAGGTACTCGCGGTACCCCATCCAGTGGCTCGAGATGTTGCCGGCGTTTCCCACCGGGACGCAGTGCAGGTCGGGGGCCCTGCCGAGCACATCGCAGATCTCGAAGGCGCAGGTCTTCTGACCCTGGAGGCGATAGGGGTTCACCGAGTTCACCAGCGTGACCGGATACTGGCCCGCCAAGGCCTGCGCCAGCTGGAGGGATTCGTCGAAGTTGCCGTCGATCTCCAGGACCCGGGCGCCGTGGATCAGCGTCTGGGCCATCTTGCCCAGGGCGATCTTGCCCTTCGGCACGAGCACGGCGCACGTCAGGCCGGCCTTGGCCGCGTACGCCGCGGCCGACGCGCTCGTGTTGCCGGTGGACGCGCACACCACGGCCTTCGAGCCCTCCTCCAGCGCCTTGGAGATGGCGAGCGTCATCCCCCGGTCCTTGAACGAGCCCGTGGGGTTGGCTCCCTCGAACTTCAGGTACACCTCGCACCCGGTCTCGGCGGACAGCGATTCCGAGCGGACGAGCGGGGTCCCGCCCTCGCCGAGCGTCACCACCGGGGTCGCGTCTGACACCGGGAGGCGGTCGCGGTACTGCTCGATCACGCCGCGCGCCGAGGCCGAGGTCATTCCTCGGCCTCGACGCGCAGGACGCTCCGGACCTCCTCGACGGCCCGGACGTCGCGGAGTTCGGTGACCGCCTGCTGGAACGAGCCCTCCCGGGTCCGGTGCGTGATGAACACGAGCTGCGCGTCGGCCCCCGTGCCCTCCTGCCACACGCTCTTGATGGAGACCTCGTTCCGCCCGAACACGCTGGCGATCTCGGCCAGGACCCCGGGGCGATCCTCGACCCGGAGCAGGATGTAGTACTGGCCCTCCATCTCCGACATGGGCCGGATGGTGCGTTCGAGGAAGCACGTGCACCCGACGCCGCGGGCCCCGACGAGGAGGTTCCGGGCCACGGACACCAGGTCGCCGATCACCGCCGTGGCGGTCGGCTCGCCCCCCGCGCCGCGACCGTAGAACATCAGCTCACCCACGTTCGGGCCCTCCACGAACACCCCGTTGTAGGCCTCGCGAACGGCAGCGAGCGGATGGTCCGACGGAACCATCGCAGGATGGACCCGCGCGGCGATCCGTTCCCCGTGCAGCTCTGCGATGGCCAGGAGCTTCACCACGTACCCCAGCCGCCGGGCGAACTCGATGTCCTCGGTCGTGACCGCGCCGATCCCCTCGCGGTACACGTCTCCGGCCACGACCCTCGCGTTGAACGCGATCGAGGCCAGGATGGCGCACTTGGCCGCAGCGTCGTGCCCGTCCACGTCGGCCGTGGGATCGGCCTCCGCGTAGCCCAGGCGCTGAGCCTCCTCGAGCGCCCCGGCGAAGGACATGCCGTCCTCCGACATCCGAGTGAGGACGAAGTTGGTCGTCCCGTTCACGATGCCGATGATCCGGGTGAGGCGCTCGCCGGTGAGCGACTCCTTCAGCGGCCGGACCAGCGGGATCCCCCCGCCCACCGCGGCCTCGAAGTACAGGTCGAGGCCCTTTGCCTCGGAGGCGTCGAACAGCTCGCGCCCCCGCGTTGACAGCAGCTCCTTGTTCGCCGTCACCACCGGCTTGTCGCGGTCGAAGGCCGCGAGGATCAACGAGCCCGCGGGCTCGGACCCCCCCATCAGCTCGCACACGATGTCCACGTCCGGGTCGTCGATCACGTCCATGGGGTCCGCCGTGAATGCGGATGCGTGGAGGGGCACGTCGCGCCGCTTCGACGGGTCGCGCACCGCGACCTTGGACACCTCCAGACGGCAACCGGCCCGCCGCGCGATGTCCTCCCGGTGCTCGAGGAGCAGCCGGGCCACCGCGGTGCCCACGGTGCCGCAGCCGAGCAGCCCGACCCGAAGCGTCCGGTCGTTCATCCCGCCGGCCCTCCTCCTTCTCGCTCCCCCGCGGTCGAACGCGGTCCCAGCCACACGGCCATCAGTATCTCGTCCTCGTAGCCGTAGGACTTCTTGGCATGGCGAATGAGCCTTCCCTCTTCCACGAACCCGAACGCGCGATACAACGCGATGGCCGCCTGGTTGTGCGGGTAGACACTCAGGTCGACTCGCTCCACCCCCGCGTCCCTGGCCCACCGCAGAGCTCCGCCCATGAGCGCGCTGCCCACCCCCCGGCCCCGCCAGGCCGAGGTCACGAACATGCCGATCGATGCGGTGTGTCGGGTGGCCGGGTGGGCGTCGCGCCGGATCGAGATGGAGCCGACGACGCCGCCACCGGCCACGGCCACCAGATGCGCGCCCTCCTCCGTGACCGGCCGGCGGAAGCGTTTCCGAACCTCGCGGGCGGTCTGCAAGACCTCCTCGGTCTGGATGAATCGCCCTTCCGCAGCAACGCTTCGGAACGCCTCGAGGAATGACCGGGCGTCCCGCGGGCGGGCCGGTCGGACCTCGAAGCCCTCGGCCGGCGGCGGCCCGCTCTGGAAGCTCGAGGTGCTGGCCTCCAGGCGATCGAGGTCGGCGTCGTCCTCGCGACGGAGCCACACGCGGCTCTCGCCCTCGCGCACGGCCACGACGGCCGGCCGCCCGACCCGGTTGTAGTTGCCGGCCATCGAGTACGTGTACGCGCCGGTCCCGGCGAACGCCACCAGGTCACCCGGCCGGACGTCCTGCGAGAGCTTCACGTCCCGGGCCAGGACGTCCCCCGACTCACAGTGCCTGCCAACCACGTCGATCTCCACCGGTCCCGAGTCGCGCGGCGGTCCCGCCACCGCGACCGTGTACCGCGCGCCGTAAAGCATGGGCCGGATGTTGTCGGCCATCCCCCCGTCCACCGCCACCAGGGTTCCGCCCTCCAGCGTCTCTTTCACCGTCCCCACGCGGTACAGCGTGACCATCGCGCCCCCGACCACCGATCGTCCCGGCTCGACCAGGGTGTGGGGGATCCGCAGGCCCCGTCGTGCCGCGCCGTCTCGGATGCGCGCCAGCAACGCCGGCGCCAGCCGGTCGAGCTCCAGAGGACGCTCGTCGGTGTACGACACGCCGAACCCCCCGCCCACGTCGACCACGTCGGCCTCGAACCCCGTGTCCCGCTTCAACCGCTCGAGCAAGTCGAGGACCACGTCGATCGCCGCGAGATACGGCTCGGGCTCGAGCACCTGGGAGCCGATATGCGCGTGGAGGCCGGCCGGATGGACGTTCGGGAGGTCCATGGCCCGCCGAACGGCGCCGGGGACCATCGAGAGCGGCATGCCGAACTTCGTGCCGGCCGCGCCGGTGCGGATGGCCTCGTGAGCGCCGGCCCCGACGCCGGGGATCACTCGGAGGAGGACGGGCTGGATGACGCCGGCCGCCCGGGCGATCGGATCGAGCCGCTCGAGCTCCGCCGGATTGTCCACGTTCACCAGCCACACGCCACTCGAAACCGCGAAGCGGAGCTCGTCGTCGGATTTGTTGTTGCCGTGGAAGGCGATCCGCTCGCCGGGGATCCCCTCGGACAGGCAGGCATGGAGCTCACCGCCCGTGGCGACCAGCAGGTTCAGCCCCTCGTCCGCCACCAGTCGGATCATGGCCCGCGAAGTGAAGGCCTTCACCGCGTACAGCGGATGGGGGAAGAGCCTGGCGAAGGCGCGGCACCGCTCGCGGACGTGCTCCTCGTCGGCGACGAGCAGGGGGGTCCCGTATCGAGCGGCGAGGTCCTCGGCGGAGACGCCGCCGATCGACAGGCCGTGTGGGCCGAACCGGGCGCTCGCCGGCCAGGGCCCCCCGGTGCCGGCCCCCGACTCAGGCATCGATCCGCTCCATCGACTCGGGCGCCGACACGCCGAGGAGGGCGAGCACGTTCGCGATGGCCTGCTTGGCCCCCGTGGACAACCATAGGCGGGCCTGCGTCAGCGGTTCGTCGTCGGTGATGACCCTGCATTCGGTGTAGAAGCGGTGGAACCCCGCGGCGAGCTCCTGCGCATAGTGCGCAAGTCGGTGCGGGCCGCGGAGCTCCGCCGCC
>JBIOUU010000018.1:0-2298 GCA_044867345.1 Actinomycetota bacterium | reverse complement strand
CCCGTTTCGCCGGGCGCCGAGGTGGCGTAATCGACGCCCGCGGCCGCGTCGGGATCGAAGAGGATCGCCGTGCACCCGGTCGGGCGCCGCGGATCGGTGAAGTGCCCGACGCGAATGCCCGGCACGTCGACGAGCGATCCCGCGCTCGCGGGCGTCGCGGGTTGCGAGGCCGCGTTCTTTCCCGGCCGGTGCGAGAGCATGCCTCCCGCCAGAAGCGCCTGCCCGAAATCGCGCCGGGTGAAGTCGCTCATACCCTACCCTGTCCCCCTCCGGGGGAGGTGGTCAAGCGAAATCTGGCCGCACGCGCACGCAGCCGAGCGTAACATCTGGACGCCGACCGAACCCGGGCCTATGTTTGTCGGGAGACCACCATGTTTTCGGGAACCGGCTCGCCCGCCCGTCGCGCCCGGCTGGCTCTTGTCCTCGCGTGCGTCCCTACGACGCCCCTGCTGCCGGCCCGAGCCCTCGCCCAGACCGAACCCGAATTGCCCCGGGTGTTTCTCGACACCACGTACTCTCCGCCCACGCGCGGCAAGCTCATCCGCGTGAAGGCCGGCGACGATCTCCAGGCCGCCCTCAATGCCTCCCGGCCGGGAGACGTGATCGAGCTCCAGGCCCGTGCCACCTTCACCGGCAACTTCATGCTGCCCAAGAAACCTGGAACCGACTGGATATACATCCGCTCGTCGGCGCATGCCCTTCTCCCTCACCCCGGCACTCGTGTCTTTCCCAAGCATGCGAGCCTCATGCCCAGGATAGACACCCCCAACAGGGCGCCGGCCATCAGGACCGCCGCCGCCGCCCACCACTACCGGTTCGTCGGGATCGAAGTCACCGCCAGGGGCGCCACCCGGAGCACGGGGCCCTACTCGGACAACAACGTCGTCTACCTGGAGGCCGAAGGCGGGCAGACTTCTCTGAGTCAGGCGCCCACCGAGATTGTCTTCGACCGCTGCTATATCCATGGCACCCCCACCGGAAGCGTCCGGCGCGGCATCGCCATGAACGGCGCCCGAATGGCCGTGGTGGATTCCTACCTCTCCGATTTCCACGAAGTCGGAGCGGACTCACAGGCGATCTCGGGTTGGAACGGCCCCGGCCCCTTCCAGATCGTCAACAACTACCTCGAAGGAGCCGGGGAGAACCTCATGTTCGGGGGAGCGGATCCATCCATTCCGGACCTCGTGCCCTCCGATATCGAGATACGCCGCAACCATCTCTTCAAACCCCTGTCCTGGAAGATCGGGCATCCGACCTATGGCGGGAGGCCGTGGTCGGTCAAGAACATCTTCGAGCTGAAGAACGCCCGCCGGGTGCTCGCGGAGGGCAATCTCCTCGAACACAACTGGCAGCACGATCAGAATGGGTTCGCCATCCTCTTCACCGTCCGGAACCAGGACGGTGGGGCACCGTGGTGCACGGTCGAGGACGTCACGTTCAAGAAGAACATCCTCCGTCACTCCGGGGGCGGGTTCAACATCCTCGCCGCGGACAACAACTTCCCCAGCCAGCAGACCAGGCGCATCCTGATCCAGGACAACCTGCTCGACGACATCAGCTCCCTGAATTGGGGGGGCACGGGGCGGCTCTTCCAGTTCCTCTCCCTCGATTCTCGCGACACCGGGATCCTGGGACTGACTGTCGAGCACAACACGGGGTTCTCGAACGCCTGGAGGGCGTACACGGGAGACAAGCCCGTCGCGGTGCACCGCTCCTTTACGTTCAGGAACAACATTGCTCCGAAGGGCACCCACGGATTCGCGGGAGGGACGAAGAGCTGGCCGGCCCCGTCCCCGATCGTCACGGGGGACGGCCGCCAGACGCTCAACACTTTCTATATCGCTCCCGTCTTCGCCGGGAACATCCTGACCGGAAGCACGGCTGCCGATTACTCCGGGTATCCAGGGAACTTCTTTCCGGCGACCGATGCCGAGGTCGGCTTCGTGGACCTCTCGCGCGGCGATTACCGCCTTGGTGCTGCCAGTCCATACAAGAACGTCGCAACCGACGGCAAGGACCCGGGGGCGGCGATCGACGCGCTCGAGGCGGCGACGGCGGGGGCAGTCTCCGGAGACTGGACTCCCGATAGCCCTCCCCGACCGTGAGCCTCACGGCTCCGAGCACTGAGGTGCCGACCGCCCGCACGATCAGGCGGTGGGGATCTCGACGCGTACCTTCTTGTCCATGGCCTCGTTGGCGGCCAGGCACGCGGCCGTGGTCTTGAGGGCCATGTCCACTCCGCAGCGCAGCGGGGCGCCGGTCCGGATGGCCGCGCAGAACATCGCGACCTCCAGCCGA
>JBIOUU010000017.1:0-2334 GCA_044867345.1 Actinomycetota bacterium | reverse complement strand
GACCCGCAAGACCGCCACGTCGGTGATGTCGCGCGTCTGCGTGTAGTAATCGGCGTCGCTCCTCGAGACGAGGGCGACCCGCCGGGCCAGGTCGAGCTCGTCCACTTCGTATTGCTCCCCCTGATGGAGATAGACGGCGCCGGGATGAACATGCCAGTAGGCCCGGGCCTCGTCGACGGTCCCGAGCAGCCCGCCCGTTTCCCGGTCCACGATGGCGAACAGCGCGCCCGAGGCCGAACGGACGTCGACGGTCCGGTGGGGTGACTCACGCCCCCGGTAGTGGAGGAGCCCCCGGCGGCGAACCAACTTTCCCTGTTCCTCCAGGCGCCCCACGGCCTCGGCAACGCCTTCACCGAACACGGTGAGCTCCTCCTCGGCGAGGGGTTGCTCCCGGGCGGCACATGCCAGGTGGGGGCCGAGCACGTAGGGGTTGGTCGGATCCACCACGGCCGCCTCTGGCGGCTTCTCGAACAGGTCCGCCGGATGTTGGACGAGGTACTGATCGAGCGGGTCGTCCTGGGCTACCAGCACGGCCAGGGACGGCTCAGCGCGACGGCCGGCCCGGCCGGCCTGTTGCCACATGGACGCGCGCGTGCCGGGATAGCCCGCCATCAATGCCGCGTCGAGGGAGCCCACGTCGATCCCGAGCTCCAGCGCGTTCGTCGCGGCCACCCCCAACAGCTCCCCCGAAGCCAGGGCGCGTTCCAGGGCCCGTCGCTCCTCCGGCAGGTATCCCGCCCGGTATGCCTTGACGCGCCGCTTCAACCCGCCGGGAAGCTCGCGCCTGGCGAACTCCGCCACGAGTTCCGCAGCCCGTCGGGTCCGGCAGAAGGCGATGGTCCTGGTCTCTGATTCGACCAGCTGTCCGAAGAGCCACGACGTCTCGCTGATGGCGCTGCGCCGAAGTCCCAGCTCCTCGTCGACTAGCGGGGGGTTCCACAGCACGAACAGCTTCTCGCCTCGGGGCGAGGCGTCCTCGACCACCTCGGAAAAGGACAGACCGACCAGTCGTTCGGCCAGGTCCGCCGGGTTGCCCACCGTGGCCGAGGCCAGCACGAACTGTGGCTGGCCGCCGTAGTGGGCCACCAGCCGGCGAAGGCGGCGCAGGATCATCGCGACGTGCGAGCCGAACACCCCACGAGCCACGTGGGCCTCGTCGAGGACGACCAGGGAGAGCCGCAGGAAGAAATCCGCCCACCGGGGGTGCCCGGGAAGGATCGAGGCATGGAGCATGTCCGGGTTCGTCATGACGAGGTTGGCGTTGCGGCGGATCAGCGGCCGCTCCGGCTGCGGCGTGTCGCCGTCGTACACCGCCGCCCGGATCTGGGCCAGCTTCAGGTCTCGAACCTGCCGGAGCTGGTCCCGAGCCAGGGCCTTGGTCGGGAACAGGTAGAGGGCGGTCCGCTTCTCGTCGGCGATGGCGGTCTTGGCGAAGGCCAGGTTGTACACCAGCGTCTTTCCCGAGGCGGTCCCCGTGGCGATGACCACGTTGTCCCCTCGGTCGAGGAGATCCAGGGCCTGGTGCTGATGCGGGTACAGGCCGTCGATCCCGAGCAGCTCCAACCGGCGACGCAGAACGTCGGGCAAGGCCGGGAGGGGCAGAGCGGCCGGCTCCCTGGCCTCGATCACCTGGGCATGGGCGAAGGACGCTTCGCTGCCGTCCTCTCTCAGGAGCCGCTGTAGGAAACCGCGCGCGTCCACCACGACGGATGGTAGTGCCACACTACGGCGATGGCGCTGGGACGGAACGGGCCTCGTGGAGTGGGCTGAACTTCTCGGCGCCCTGGTCTTGATCCTGTTCTCCGCCGAGCTGTTCACCAACGGCGTGGAGTGGGTCGGCGAAACGATGGGCCTGTCGGAGGGAGCCGTCGGCAGCGTCCTGGCCGCGGTGGGGACGGCCCTTCCCGAGACGATTCTCCCCCTGGTAGCCATCGCCGTAGGGCATTCCAGCGGCAAGCAGATCGGCATCGGGGCCATCCTGGGCGCGCCGTTCATGCTCAGCACGCTGGCGATGTTGGTGCTGGCTGTCTCGGTTCTGATCTTCGCCCGGAGCGGGCGGCGGAGCCCGGAGATCCGGGGAGACCGGCGGGTTCTCCTCCAGGATCTCGGCTACTTCCTGGTGATGTACACGCTCGCCCTGGTGGCCGGGTTACTGCATGTTCGATGGTTCAACCGCGCGCTCGCCGGCGCGCTGTTGGTCGGCTACATCTTCTACGTCAAGCGACATTTCCAGAGCCCGACCAGCGTGGAGGAACGCGAAGCGGCCGGAGAGATCAGGCCGCTTCACTTCAGGCGATGGCTCCGGCAGGCCGCCCGACGCCCGGTCGGGAACCC
>JBIOUU010000016.1:0-2980 GCA_044867345.1 Actinomycetota bacterium | reverse complement strand
ACCGGTCCTCCACGCTCGGCAGCCCGTTCGGGATCTTCGAGAAGTCGTCCTTGCCCAGCTCCTTCTGGCCCTTGTAGTTGAACGGCGCGTGGTCGGTGGCCACGATCTGGAGGTCGTCCTGCTTGAGGCCCGCCCACAGCTCCTCCTGATGATCCTTGGGGCGCAAGGGTGGGGAGCAGACGAACTTCGCGCCCTCGAACCCGGGCCGGGCCATGTCGTCGGAGGAGAGATAGAGGTACTGGGGACACGTCTCGGCGTAGGCGGGCAGGCCCCGATCCCTGGCCTCGCGCACGGCGTTCAGCGCCTCGCGCGAGGTCAGGTGCACGACGTACGCAGGCGTGCCCGCCAGCTCGGCCAGCTTGAACACGCGGTGGACGGCCTCCCCCTCCATCGCGGCGGGGCGGGACATCCCGTGGTACTTCGGCTCGGTCTTCCCCTCCGCGACGTACTTCTTGACCAGCACGTCGATCGGGCCGCCGTTCTCCGCGTGCATCATGATCAGGGCGCCGCTGTCCGCGGCCCGCTGCATGGCCCGGAAGATCGAGGCATCGTCCAGCATGAACACCCCGGGGTACGCCATGAACAGCTTGAACGAGGTGACCCCCTCGCCGACCAGCTCGTCCATCTCCTTGAGGACCTGGTCGTTGACCTCCTTCACGATCATGTGGAACCCGAAATCCGTGCACGCCTTCTGGGCCTTCTCGTGCCAGGTGTCGAGGCCCTTGCGAAGGCCCTCGCCGGTTCCCTGGAGGGCGAAGTCGACCACCGTCGTGGTCCCGCCGAAGGCCGCCGCCCGAGTTCCGGTGCCGAAGTCGTCCGAGCAGAACGACCCGCCGAAGGGGAGGTCGAAGTGCGTGTGCGGGTCCACGCCTCCCGGCATCACGTACCGGCCGGTGGCGTCGATGACCTTGTCGGCCTGCACCGGCATGTCCAGGCCGATGGCGGCGACCCGGTCGCCCTCGATGACGACGTCGGCTCGGGTCGTCTCGGTGGCCGTGACGACCGTGCCGTTCCTGATGAGGGTCCTCACGACACGCCCTCCTGCACCCGACCGAACGCTAGGTCGAGGGTCTCGATGGCCCGCGCCGCATCCTCTTCCGTGACGATGAGCGGAGGCGCGAGGCGGAGCGCGTTGCCGTACAACCCGCCCTTGCCGATCAGCAGGCCCTGCTCCTTGGAGGCCTCCAGGACCTGGATCGCACCGTCGGGATACGGCTCCTTGGTCTCGCCGTCCTTCACCATCTCGATGCCGATCATCAGGCCCTTGCCCCTGACCTCCCCCACCACGTCGTACCGGTCCTCCAGCTCCTTCAAGCCGTCGAACAGGAACTTGCCCACGCGCTGGGCGTTGTGCTGGAGATCGTTCTCCTCGATGTAGTCCAGGTTGGCCAGCGCGTAGGTGGAGGCCAGCGGATTGCCGCCGAAGGTGGAGATGGAGTTGGCCCGCAGCGAGTCCATCATGTCGGCTCGGCTCACCACGGCCCCGATGGCCATGCCGTTCCCCAGGCCCTTGGCGCACACCATCGCGTCGGCCTGGACGCCGTAGCTCTCGATCCCCCAGTAGGCCTCGCCGGTCCGGCCGAACCCCGTCTGTACCTCGTCGGCGATGAACGGGATGCCGAACTCGTCCAGGATGCCCTTGGCGATCTGGAAGTACTCGGCCGGCGGAGTGACGAACCCTCCGACGCCCTGGATGGGCTCGGCGATCATGGCCGCCGGCTCACCGGTCGTCGTGGTCTCGATCACGTTGCGGAGATCCTCGGCACACGCCACGCCGCAGTCGGGATACGTCAGTCCGAGTGGGCAGCGATAGCAATACGGGGCCAGCGCGTAGGACACGTTGAGCGGGGAGAACGAGGTGGCCGACCACCCCTTGTTGCCGGTGATGCCGACGGCTCCAAACGAACGGCCGTGGTAGGAGTTGCGAAGGGCGATGATCTCGTTCGACCGCCGCCAGCTGGTGGCGAAGAGCAGCGCGGCCTCGACGGCCTCGGTTCCCGAGCCGACGAAGAACGCCTTCACTCCCGACGGGGAATCGATCGGCGCGAGCTTGGTGAGCCGCTCGGCCAGCTCCACCATGGGCCGGATCAGGTACAGGGTGGAGGTGTGGGCGATCTTCTCCGCCTGCTCGGTCAGCGCCTGGACCAGCTGTTCCACCACATGCCCGGAGATCGTGGTCACGATGCCGCCGAAGAAGTCGAGGTACTCGTGGCCGGCGCCGTCCCACACCCGGGTCCCCTCGGCCCGCACCAGCTCGATGGGCTCCTTGTAATAGAGCGCGATCCAGTTCGGCAGGACCTGGCGATGCCGGGCCAGGAGCTCGGAGGCGCCTCCGTCGGCGCCCGATCCGCCGGCGGGACTCACGGCAACAGCTCCGTGAGCTCGCCGTAGGTCTCCGGCCGGCGGTCCCGGAGGAACTGCCACGTGTCCCGGACCTCGCGGTTCTGGTCCAGGTCCAGGTCGGCGACGAGCACCTCGTCCTCGGAGTCCGACGCCTGCGCGATGATCTCCCCCCTGGGATTGCAAAAATAGGACGACCCGTAGAACTTCGCTGTGGACAGCGGCTCCTCCACCCCCACCCGGTTGATGGCGGCGATCCAGTAGCCGTTGGCAACCGCGTGGGCCGGCTGCTCCAGCTGCCACAGGTACTTGGAGAGCGACTCGACCGTGGCGGAGGGGTTGAACACGAGCTCCGCGCCCTTCAGCCCGACCTGGCGACCGACCTCGGGGAAGTGCCGGTCGTAGCAGATGATGAGACCGACCTTGCCCACCGAGGTCTGCCACACCGGATACCCCAGGTTCCCCGGCTTGAAGTAGAACTTCTCCCAGAAGCACGGCCCGACATGGGGGATGTGGGTCTTGCGGTACTTGCCGAGGAGCGTGCCGTCGGCCTCGATCACGGCGGCCGAGTTGTAGTACACGCCGGTCTGCGCCTCCTCGTACCACGGCACGACCAGCACCATGTTGTGTTGCTTCGCCA
>JBIOUU010000015.1:0-8445 GCA_044867345.1 Actinomycetota bacterium | reverse complement strand
GGCGCGGCCGCGCCGGCCGCCTGCCCGCTGCAGTCGGTGCCGCCGCCGTAGACCGGAGGCCGGCCCGGCCGGGCCCGGACCCAGAAGCACGTGCCGGTCTCGGCCCGGGCCGCCGCGGCCCACATCGAGTCCGTGGCCAGGACGCTGATCACCTCGGCGTTGTTCGACGACTCGTCGGGGTCGATGAACAGCAGGTCGGGTTCGGCCTTGCGCAGGCGAGGGGCGCTCGCCGCGGCGAACGTGCCCTCCTGGTTCCGCACGGTCTCGGCCGCGGCGAGCGCCGTACGAAGGTTGTGGCGGGCGGTGAACTCCGAGGCCCGCTCGGCCGCCGGGCGGTTCAGCAGGATCAGGACCAGGAGCACAGCACTGGCCGCGATCATGAGCCCCGCGACCAGCCAGAAGCCGCGGTTCGACGTCCTCGCCGATTTCCCCATTTCCCACCGAAGATAGCGCGGAGCGATAATGGCCCCGCCGTCCGGGAGCGCCGCTCATCCGTAGACCTGGGGGAGGTCCGCATGCTGCCGGCACCGTTCGAGTATCACCGGCCGTCCTCGCTGGACGAGGCGGTCCAACTATTGTCCGGCCTCGATGAGGCCAAGGTCCTTGCCGGAGGACAGAGCCTGATCCCGTTGCTCAAGTTCCGATTCGCCGCTCCGTCCCACCTGGTCGACGTGAACCGCGTCCCGGGCCTCGACGGGATCAAGGAGGAGGGCGGGTCCTTGCGGATCGGCGCGCTGGTCCGCCACAACCAGATAGCGCGATCGGATCTGATCTCGGCCCGCTATCCGACGCTCGCCGCGGCGGCACCGCAGATCGCCGATCCCCTCGTCCGCAACCTGGGGACGGTCGGTGGTTCCCTGGCCCATGCCGATCCGGCGGGCGACTGGGGGGCGGTGATGCTCGCCGTGGGCGGAAGCGTCCTGGCCCGCAGCGCGCGCGGCGAGCGAGAGATCCCTGTCGCGGATTTCCTCCAGGACATCTTCACCACCGCGCTCTCGTCCGACGAGATCCTGACCGAGGTTCGCGTGCCGGCGCCGGGCGTTCGCTCCGGCGGCGCGTACCTGAAGCTCGAACGGAAGGTAGGCGACTTCGCGACGGTGGCCGTCGCCCTCCACGTCACGCTCGACGACGGGACGATCGGTCGGGCCGGGATCGGTCTCACCGCGGTGGGGACCAAGAACATCCAGGCGGCCGAGGCAGAGTCGGCGCTGGCCGCCAAAGAGCCCAGCGAAAGGCTGTTCGCCGAGGCCGGCCGACTGGCCGCCGCGGCGTGCAATCCGGTGACGGACGTCCGCGGTTCGGCCGAGTACAAGCGCCACGTCGTGGAGGTGTTCGTGCGGCGCGGCCTGGCCCGTGCCGTCGAGATGGCTCGCGCGGCCTGACAGGAGGCACGCATGCTGATCAGCGTCAAGGTCAACGGGACGGAGCGAACCGCCGACGTCGAGCCCCGCCTCCTCCTGGTCCACCTCGTCAGGGACACGTTCGGCCTGACCGGAACCCACGAGGGGTGCGACACCACGAGCTGCGGGGCGTGCACGGTGCTCCTCGACGGCACCCCGGTGAAGTCCTGCACGCTGTTCGGCGTCCAGGCCGACGGCCGGGACGTCACGACGGTCGAGGGCCTGGCCGCTGGAGGGGAGCTGCATCCGGTCCAGGTGGCGTTCAAGGAGGAGCACGGTCTGCAGTGCGGCTTCTGCACCCCCGGGATGATGCTCGTCGGCAAGGCGCTACTGGAACGCAACGCGGATCCGTCCGACGACGATGTCCGGTGGGCCATCTCCGGCAACATCTGCCGGTGTACCGGCTACATGAACATCGTGAACGCCATCCGGCACGCCGCCCAGATAAGAGCCGGCGCGACCGAGCCGGCGAAGGTCTAGAGGGGAGCAACGGATGTCAACGGAGACCGAGGAGATCCGCGGCCTGGGGCACCGGGTGAAGCGCAAGGAGGACGACCGGTTCATCCGGGGCAAGGGGACCTACATCGACGACATCAAGCTGCCCGGCATGCTTCACATGGCCGTCCTCCGGAGCCCGTACGCGCACGCCACCATCACCGGGATCGACACGTCCAAGGCCCAGGCGATACCCGGCGTCGTCGCGGTGGTGACGGGGGAGCTGATGGCCCAGCACAACCTGGCCTGGATGCCGACGCTCTCGGGCGACACGCAGGCCGTGCTGGCCACCGACAAGGTCCGGTTCCAGGGGCAGGAGGTGGCCGCGGTGATCGCGGAGGACCTCTACACGGCCAAGGACGCCCTCGAGATGATAGGAGTCGAGTACGAGCCCATCGAGCCCATCGTGACTCCGCAGCGAGCCATGGAACCGAACGCCCCGGTCATCCGGACCGACAAGGAGGGCCAGGACTCGAACCACATCTACCACTGGGAGTCCGGTGACAAGGACGCCACAGACAAGGCCTTCGCCGAGGCGGACAGGGTGATCGCGCTCGACACGTTCTATCCGCGGTCCCATCCGGCTCCCGTCGAAACCTGTGGCTGCGTGGCCGACATCAACCCGGCCACCGGACAGGCGACGATCTACATGACCTCCCAAGCTCCCCACGCCATCCGGACCGTGTTCGCCCTGGTGGCCGGGTTGCCCGAGGAGAACATCCGCATCGTCTCCCCGGACATCGGCGGCGGGTTCGGGAACAAGGTCCCGGTCTATCCCGGGTACGTCGTGGCCACGGCCGCGTCCCTCCTGATCGGGCGACCGGTGAAGTGGATTGAGGACCGAACCGAGAACCTCATCTCCACCGGCTTCGCCCGGGACTTCCACATGCACGGGGAGATGGCCCTGAGGGACGACGGGACGATGACCGGCCTCCGGGTGTCGCTCCTGGCCGACGAAGGGGCTTTCCATGCCGACGCTCAGCCCTCGAAGTTCAAGGTGGGGCTCTTCCACATCGTCACCGGCTCCTACGACCTGCCGGCGGCCCACGTCACCGCGGACGGCGCCTACACGAACAAGGCGCCGGGCGGGGTGGCCTATCGCTGCTCGTTCCGCGTCACCGAGGCCTCGTACCTGATCGAGCGGCTGGTGCAGAACGCGGCGTACGAGCTCGGCATGGACCCGGCCGACCTTCGGCTGAAGAACTTCATCGAGAAGGACCAGTTCCCGTACACCTCTGCCACGGGGTTCGTGTACGACTCCGGCGACTATCAGGCGGCCATGAACATGGCACTGGAGAGGGTGAGCTACCGGGAGCTCCGGAAGGAGCAGGAGGAGGCCCGGGCCCGGGGCGAACTCGTGGGGATCGGGCTCGCGTCCTTCACCGAGGTCGTGGGGGCCGGCCCGCACAAGGACTACGACATCCTGGGCCTGAAGATGAACGACGGGGCCGAGCTGCGGATCCATCCCACCGGCAAGGCCATCCTGAAGATCAGCGTCCAGACGCAAGGCCAGGGCCATGAGACGACGTTCGCCCAGATCGTGGCGGAGGAGCTGGGGATCCAACCCGAGGACATCAAGGTGATGCACGGCGACACGGACAACACCCCGTACGGCTTGGGGACCTACGCGTCCCGGTCGACGCCGGTCTCGGGCGCCGCGACCGCGATGGTCGCCCGACGGGTCCGCGAGAAGGCGGCCAAGATCGCCGCGCACCTGCTCGAGGTCTCCGAAGAGGACGTCGAGTTCTCGAAGGGCAAGTTCTCCGTGAAGGGCGCCCCGGAAAAGGTGGTCACCATCCAGGACGCGGCCTTCGCGGCATACACGAACTTCCCCGACGGCATGGAACCCGGGCTGGAAGGGGTCTACTACTACGACCCCCCGAACCTCACGTTCCCGTTCGGAACCTACGCCGTGGTGGTCGAGGTCGATCCCGACACGGGCGTGTGGAAGGTCCGCCGGATGGTCGCGGTCGACGACTGCGGGGTCAGGATCAACCCCATGATCGTGGAGGGCCAGATCCATGGAGGCTTGTGCGAGGGGTTCGGGATCGCCGCGATGGAGCAGATCACCTTCGACGAGAACGGCAACTGCATCGGAGCGAACTTCACCGACTACCTGTTGCCCACCGCCTGGGAGACGCCGAGGTTCGAGCTCGGCGAGACCGTGACCCCGTCGCCGCATCACCCGATCGGGGCGAAGGGCGTGGGCGAGTCGGCCACCGTGGGCTCGCCCGCCGCGTTCGTGAACGCGGTGATCGACGCGCTCTGGCCACTCGGCGTCCGGAACATCGACATGCCGCTCACGTCGGCCAAGGTGTGGGAAGCGATCCAGGCGGCGGGCGGTTCAAACAACACGTGAGGCCCGAGGTCCTCGAGCTCGCGGCGGAGCTGTCGAAGCGCGGAGAGCCGTTCGTCTTGGCCACCGTGGTGTGGAGGCGGGCCCCCTCTTCGGGCAAGGAGGGCGCCACCGCGCTGATCAGCCCCGACGGCCGGGTTCGGGGCTGGCTGGGTGGCGCATGCGCGGAGCCCACCGTGATCAGGGAAGCCCTCCGAGCGCTCGCGGACGGAACGCCCCGACTTCTGTTCCTCGGAGCGCCCGAGGAACTGGAGGCTCGTGGCCGTCAGGGCGTCGTGACGATCCCGATCGCGTGCCAAAGCGAGGGCGCGCTGGAGGTGTATGTGGAACCCGTGGTGCCCCAACCGCATCTCGTCGTAATCGGGCGCTCCCCGGCGGTCGCCGCGTTGGCGGCGATGGCCGGAGCCCTGGGATGGAGGGCGATCGTCGTGGACGACGGTGGTGACCCCGCCGACTACCCGGCCGCAGGCCAGGTCGTGACGTCGCTCGACCTGCAGGAGGCGGGCGTGACCGAGCGGTCGTGGATCGTCGTGGCCACCCAGGGCCATTACGACGAGGACGCCCTGGAGCGGGCCCTGGCCACGCCCGCCGGGTACGTCGGGCTGATCGCCTCCCGGAACCGGGCCAAAGCCGTGACGGGCTACCTGCGGGACCGCGGGGTATCGGAGGAGGCGCTCGCCCGCGTGCACGCACCCGCCGGACTCGACTTGGGGCGCGTGTCGCACGAGGAGATCGCCGTGGCCATCATGGCCGAGCTGGTGCGGGATCGGGCGGCCGGCGGGCAAGAAGGAGTTCCTTCGCCCTCGCTCAGACACGAGGCCGTGGACCCCGTGTGCGGCATGGCGGTGGACGTGGCTGCGGCTCGGCATCGTTCGACCCACGACGGACGCACGTACTATTTCTGCTCGGCCGGCTGCCGGGAGCGGTTCGAGGCCGATCCGGCCCGGTTCGCAACCGTTAGCGGATAGCCGTCCAGCACCGGCGAGGCGGGAACGATGAGCGAGATCAGCGACGTGCTCGAGGCGATCGAATCGTTGCACGCTCGGGGAGAGAGGATGGCGCTGGCCACCGTCGTGGCCGTTCGTGGGTCGACCTACCGTCGCCCCGGCGCCCGCCTCCTGGTCCCGGAGCAGGGCGAGCTCATCGGCAACATCAGCGGCGGGTGTTTGGAGAACGACGTGGCCGACGTGGCTCGCATCGTCATGCACGAGGGGATGGCCCGCGTCGTCTCGTTCGACCTGACGGCCGACGACGAGGCCGTGTGGGGCTGGGGCCTGGGCTGCAACGGGGCGATCGAGCTGTTCGTGGAGCCGGCGGAAAAGGCCGCAGAGGTGGCCGGGGCGCTGCGGATGGCACTGGAGGAGGAACGACCCATCTCCATGGTCACGGTGCTCGACTCGTCCGTCCCTGGAGTAGACCAGGGGAACCGGCTGCTCGTCCGGCCCGACGGCTCGGCCGAGGGCTCGCTCGGCGATCCCGGCCTCGACGCCGCAGCGAAGGCGTCGGCGGTGGAGTTGTTGTCGGAGGAACGAAGCGAGATCCGCACGTTCCCCGGCTCGTCGGGGGAGGCGAAGGCGTTCGTCGAGGTGCTGGAGCCACCGCTGCGGCTGCTCGTCTGCGGCGCCGGCCACGACGTGGCGCCGCTGGTGCGGGCGGTCGACGGGCTGGGGTGGCGTCCGACCGTCGTGGACGACCGAGGCGAGTTCCTGAACCGCGAACGCTTCCCCGAGGCCGCCGGCTTCGTGCAGTTGGAGCGGCCGGAGGACGTGGCGAAGCTCGCGCCGATCGACGAGCGGACCTTCGTCGTGGTGATGACCCACAACTTCCTGCGGGACAAGGACTACGTGCGGTCCCTGCTCGGCTCGCCCGCGCGCTTCGTCGCCATGCTCGGGCCCGGCGCGCGCACCGAGAGACTTCTGACCGAGCTTCGCAACGAAGGCCTTGACGTCTCCGACGACGTCCTTGCCCGGATCCACGGCCCGGCAGGGCTGGACGTCGGTGCCGAAGGTCCTGAGGAGATCGCGGCGGCCATCGTGGCCGAGATCATCGCGGTCAAGCGGGGTCGGGAGGGCGGGTTCCTCAAGGGCCGTCCGGGCCCCATCCACGACCGCCCCGCTCGATCTCGTTACGGCGTGTCCTGATCCCAGTCCTCGGGTGGACCCTTGTACTCCTGGATGAGGTTGCCACCATCCACCACGATCGACCGGCCCGTTACGTAGCTCGACTCCTCAGACCTCCGCCACCTCGTCGGGGTGGCCGGGCCGCCCAACCGGTGTGTGCGTGCCCGCCATCAACTCCTCGGGAAGTGACGAGCCGGTCTCGATCCATCCCGGCGCCACCGAGTTCACCGTGATCCCATGGCGAGCCACCTCCAGGGCGACGCCGCGCGTAAGTCCGTCCACCCCGGCCTTGGCGGCCCCGTACCCGACGCTCTCGGGGATCGCGGCCAGGGGCCCCGTTGTGGACGAGACGTTCACCACCCGGCCATAGCCTCGCACGACCATCCCGGGGAGCACGCACCTCGTGACGTTGAACGCGGTCGTCAGGTTCATCGCGATGGCTCGATCCCATTCGTTCCTGCTGAGATCGACGAACCGCTTCGCGGCATCCTCCACGCCCGACTGCACCATCCCGGCGTTGTTCACCAGCACGTCGATACGGTCGTAGAGCGCCAGCAGAGAATCGACCATCGCCCTCGCCTGATCGAACGCCGTGAGGTCGGCCACGAAGCTGGCCGCCGTGTAACCGAGGTCCCGGAGCTCGGCCTCCCGCTCGCGGATCCGGTCGGTCGTCGATGTGATGGCCACGGTCGCCCCCTCCCGACCCAGCACCCGAGCCGTGGCGAACCCGATGCCTGTCGGGCTCCCGGCACCCGTGACCAGAGCGATCCTTCCCTGCAGACGCGGAGGCATCCTCACCTCTGAGGCGCCCGCGAGCATAGCCCGGGCGTTCGGATGGCGCGAGGACGATTGGCTGGGTACGCTCGTGATATCTCAAACGAGGGGAACCATGCTCATCGAGAACGAGTTCCAGGTGCCGGCTTCGATCGATCGAGCGTGGAGCTACCTGCTCGACGTGGAGAAGGTCGCCTCGTGCGCGCCGGGCGCGGAGCTGACCGAGGTCGTCGACGACCATACGTGGAAGGGGAAGGTGAACCTGAAGCTGGGGCCGATCGCCCTCTCGTTCGCCGGAACGGTCACCGTCGCGGAACGGGACGAGGCCAACCACCGGGTGGTGTTGAAGGCCCAGGGCCAGGAGCAGAAGGGGAAGGGCGCCGCCAACGCGACGGTCACGTCCTGGCTGGAGCCAGCCGGCGATGACGGCATGACTGCGGTGAAGATGCAGGCCGACATCACGCTCACCGGAACGGTGGCACAGCTGTCGCGCGGACTTCTGCCCGATGTCTCCGCCAGGCTCACGAACCAGTTCGCCGACTGCCTCCGCCACCACCTGACGGCCACACAGGGTGCCCCGGCTCCGGCGTCCTCCGCTCCCCGGCAGGCCTCGCAACGGGCGGAAGCCATCGGTGGGATCCGGCTGGGTCTGTACGCGATCCTCAGGGCGATCGGCCGGTTCTTCGGCCGCCTTTTTGGCCGCACCTCTTCGTGATCACCGGGGTCGTCCTTGCCGCCGGGACGTCGTCACGGTTCGGGGAGACGAAGCAGGTGGTAGAGCTCGAAGGCAAGCCCCTGCTCCAGCACGCGATCGATGCCGCGGCGGCGGCCGGGCTGGACGAGGTAGTAGTGGTCATCGGCCACGACGCGGAGCGAGTGGGCGACTCACTCCGGCTCCCCGCGAATGGAAGGACCGTGCTGAACCCCAGGTACGAAGCGGGGCAGTCGGCCTCGCTCATCGCCGGCCTCGACGCCGCCAGCTCTGAGAGCGTCGCCGCCGTCGTGCTCCTAGCGGATCAGCCGGGCATCACCCCGGAGCACATCCGGGCCCTCGTCGATGCGTTCGAGGCGCGCCGCCCCGCGATCGTTCGGCTCCGGTTCCGCGACGGCCCGGGACCCGCGGTGCTCTCGCGCGAGATCTGGGACGAGGCGCGCAACCTGGCCGGTGACACCGGAGCCCGCGAGATCGTCGCGGCCCATCCCGACTGGGTCGAGGAGATCCCGGTGGACTCCGACGCACCGGCCGACGTGGACCAACCTTCCGACCTCGACCGCCTCCGGTAGAAACGAGCGACCCGGG
>JBIOUU010000014.1:0-8984 GCA_044867345.1 Actinomycetota bacterium | reverse complement strand
CCTTGCGCGCCTTCGCGTTGTCGGTCGTCACGATGACGCTCCGATTGCGCGTTGCGAGATACAACGCCTGGATGTTCACCCCGGCGTTCGCCACGGCGCGCGCCGCCTTGCCGAGCGCCCCCGGCGTGTCGGCGTTCGCGGTCATGTCGGCAACGATCGGGTCTGCCTCTCCCTCGACCTTGATCCCAGCCCCCTCGAGGGCCTGACGTGCCTTCGCGGCATCCTCCACCAGTAGGTGGGTGATACCGCGGCCCTCCACGCCGATCCCGCAGATCCCCTCGATGTTGACGCCAGCCTTCCCCAGAGCCTCGCCGAGGTCTGCGAGCGTTCCCGGCCGGTCCTCCAGGGACACCGTGAGGTCCTTGGCCATGGACCACCTCCCTTCCGCGTGTAAGTGCGGTCTACTCCTCCCGGCCCCGGCAGGTCAATCCCGACACCCCGGACCCGACGCCGGCGATCGGCGCTATAAGTAGCTCCGAAGCTCCCACAGCTCGGGGAAGAACCGCTTGTCGAGGGTCGTCCGCAGGTACGGCACCCCGCTCGAGCCTCCGGTGCCTCGCTTGGCCCCGATCTCTCGCTCGACCATCAGGACGTGATGGCTCCGCCAGATGGCGAAGGACTCGTCGTGGTCGAGGAGCCCTTCGGAGACCGCGAACAGCGCCGCGAAATCCGGTTCCGTCGCCATCCGCAGCAGGCTGCTCCGACGAGCCTCCCCGTCGTCGGCGGGCATGGGCAGTCCGTTCGCCTCGAGCAGCGAGCGGAAACCATCCCACATCGTGGGCTCCTCCAGGCGCCGCTCCAGCCGGGTGCGTTCCTCCGCCGAGGACGCCAGGTCCTCGATGTATCGCGCATCCCTCAGCCCAGACACGAATTCGATCTCCCGGAACTGCACCGACTGGAAGCCCGACGCCGGCGCGAGGTGCGTCCGGAACGCCAGGAAGTCCTGCGGTGTCATCGTCTGGAGCACCCCGATGTGCTCGACCAGGACCCGCTCGATGGCGTGGACCCTGGTCAGCTCATGACGGGCACGCTCCGGGTCGTCGCCGATCATCCGGTCCCGGATCGATCCCAGCTCGAACAAGAGCTGCTTGAACCACAGCTCGTACGCCTGATGGACCACGATGAACAGGTGCTCGTCGTGCACCGGCGGATCGGATAAGAGCTGCTGGAGCGACAGGAGCTCTGGGATCTTCAGGTATTCGCCGTAGGTGAGGAGCCCTTCCTCGGTCGGCTCGGTGAGCCGGCCCATCCGCCTGACTTGCCCTGGTCCTTTGGGCGTCTCCACCCGCCGATTCTATTCACCGCGCCTGGAGCTCCTGCGGCCCCTTCCGAAACCGTGAACGTCGGCCGTTCACGGTGACGATGTCGGAATCCGATGGTCGTGATACGACCGGATCTGGCCATGACTGGCCTCCCTTCGTCTGGGGTTCCCCACCTGGGAAGCGCGCCGAGCTCCGCCCTCCAGCTCGGCCTGTCACGGCGATCGTGGCGTCGCCGATGCACGGAGTCGAATCAAGGCCGTCAGCCGGCGAGGACCAGCGACAGCTCCTCCAGGCTCTCGAGGTTGTGGCCGGGGAGGAACACGTCGATCGAGGGAAGCGCCGCGGCCATCCCTCGTGCGAGCGGCTCGTACCGGGGGCTCCCCTTCAGTGGGTTGACCCACACGATGCGGTGGACCAACCGGCGAAGCCGGGCCATCTGCTGGCGCAACAGGTCCGGGTCCCCCCGTTCCAGGCCGTCAGAGCAGATCACGGCGATCGAGCCCCTGAGCGCGGTGCGCTGGCTCCACCGATCGAGCAGCTGCTTGATCGACGGTCCGATCCTCGTGCCACCCTCCCAATCCGCGACGAGCCTCCCCACCTCCCGCAGCGCCCGGTCCGGGTCCTTCGTGCGGAGCGAGCGAGTGACGCGAGTGAGCCTGGTCCCGAAGCAGAACACCTCCACCCTGCGTCCCGCCGCCATGGCGGCGAACGCGAACTGCATCAGGGCCCGGGAGTACGGACCCATCGACCCCGACACGTCGAGGATCAGGAGGAGCGGCCGGCTCTTGCTGCCACGGCCCCGCCAGGCCCGGTGGAACGGCTCGCCCTCGGTCCGAAGGGACCTCCGCAGCGTCCGCCGCATGTCGAACCGATCCCCCGACGGAGAAGGGCGAAGGCGGCGGGTCGTGCGCGCCGGGGCCGTCACCGCGAGGCGCCGGATGAGGTGAGCGACGCGCCGGCGCTCCTCCTCGGAGAGGTCGGCGAAGGACTTCTCCCTGAGCACCTCCACCGCGCTGGCCACGACGCGAAGCGCCGCGTCTCCCTCGGGCTCCTCGGCCTGGCCGGCAGCTCGCCACCTCGCGGCGACCAGGCCCGCCGCCGCCAGTGCATCGGCCGAGGGCGTCTCACGAGCGGATGCGGGTGCGCCCGGCACCACCAGGTGGGCGATCGGCGGAAGGCCGGCCGCCCCGAAGTACTCCTCGAATGCGAGGTCGAACGCCTCGAGATCCTCGGGCCTGGACACCAGCGATGCCCTGGCCGCCCAGTACAGGTCCTCGCGCCGGAGGGGCAGGAGCGCCGCCGCGGCCCGGCAGAACGTGATGATCCGGCCGGTGCCGACGGGTAGGCCTCGCCGCCGCAGATCACGGCCGAACCCGATCAGTCGATCGAAGCCCTGGGGGGCCCCGGGCCTAGCCGTCGACGTCGCCGACCACCTCGGCGATGCGAGACTCGGCCAGCTCCTGGTCCTCGTGATCCTTCAGCACCGCGCCCAGCGTCTCCCTGGCGGTGCCCTCGTCCAGGCGCTCGACGCCGAGGAACGACAACGCGTTCGCCCAATCGATCGTCTCCGCCACCCCCGGACGCTTGGCCACGTCCAGGGATCGAAGACGAGCCACGGCCCGGGCCACGTCGTGGGCGATGGTCTCCGACACGCCAGGCGCGCGCGTTCGGACGATCTCGACCTCGCGCTCGAGCGAGGGGTGGTCGATCCAGTGGTAGAGGCACCGGCGCTTCAGGGCGTCGTGCAGCTCGCGGGTCCGATTGGAGGTGACGACGACCGCCGGCGGCTCCTCCGCCGCCACCCGCCCGATCTCCGGGATGGTCACGGCGAACTCGGACAGGATCTCGAGCAGGAACGCCTCGAACTCGTCGTCGGCTCGATCGAGTTCGTCCACCAGGAGCACCGCCTTGGAGCCCGAGCGGATCGCGGCGAGGAGCGGCCGCTCGACCAGGTACTCCGGCCCGAACAGGTCCTCCACGTGGGTCTCCGCCGTCCCGTCCTGCATAGCACGAACGGCGATCAGCTGGCGCGAGTAGTTCCACTCGTAGAGCGCCTGGGACGCGTCGATGCCCTCGTAGCACTGGAGCCGGATCAGCTCGCGCGAAAGCAGCGACGCGAGCGCCTTGGCCACCTCGGTCTTGCCCACGCCGGCCTCGCCCTCGAGCAGCAGCGGCTTGTCCAGCGACACGGCCAGGTAGATCGCCGTGGCCAGCCCGCGGTCCGCCAGATAGCTCGTCCCGCGGAGCCCTGCTTGCAGATCTTGGACCGAGTCGAACGACCGCGTGCCCGTCACGGGTCCAGCGTACCGGCTCCCGCCGCGGGTCGCGGCGGGAGTCGCCGCATCGCGGCCGCTCAGGCGGCGCGCGTCTGGTTCGTTGGGGCGGTGGTGACCGCCTTCTCCTGGGGCGGCCTCCGCGAGGCGAAGACGATGATGCCCACCAACAAACCGAGCAGGAGGGCGAAGGACCCCGAGACGACGTGCCCGGGCTCGAACCCGATGGCGTGGTCGATCGAATACCTGCCCGGTCCGGTGAACGCCACGGCCGCCGCCACCGTCGCGTTCGTCAGGGGGAACTCCAACCCGCCCTTGGTGTTCCAGACCCCCTTCGGCAGGTGCACGCTCACGATGGCGTTCAGCATTGCGCCGATGATGGCCGCCGCCCCGAGCGGGGTGAGGAACCCGAGCGCGAGCGACAGCCCGCCCAGCGTTTCTGACCCCCCACTCACGATGGCCATGACCCTTCCGGGCCGGTACCCCAGGGATTCGAAACTGCGGGCGGTCCCGTCGAGGCCGCCACCGCCGAACCATCCGAACAGCTTCTGCGTGCCGTGGCCCACGAGCAGAAGTCCGACCACGAGTCGCAAGAGCAAAAACCCGATGGACATGGTTCTCCATCTCCTTCCAAGGTTCATTGCGATTCTCGACCTCGTAAACGGAAAGGGGAACCTCGATATGCCCGGAGGGTTACCGGTGGGGCAGGCGTCGCCCCTAGGGGAGGGAGCCCGTGGCGGAGGCGTCGCCCGGCCTCGGTGAGACGGTCGGAGGGAACGGCACGCGGACCCCGCGCTCGGACAGGCGGCGGGTGATGCGCTCCCGAAGGCGGCGCTCGGCGTCCCACCGCTTGGAGGGCCTGGTGTCCGCAACCACCCGGACCACGAGTGCGTAGTCGGCCAGGCTCTCCACGCCGAGGATGCTCGGCCCTTCCATGATCCAGTCCTTGAGGACCGAGTCCTTGCGGATCTCCTCGAACAGCTCCTCGAGGACCTCACGGACCCGATCCACGTCCTCCCCGTAGGCAACCCGGACGTCGACGATGGCTCTCGCCCACCCACGCGACTTGTTGGAGACGACCTGGATGTTGCCGTTCGGAACGACGTGCAGGGTCCCGTCGAAAGCCCGGAGGGTGGTGACCCGGAGCGAGAGGTCCTCGACCTTGCCCGAGATCGGGCCGGCGGTGGTCAGGACCTCGATCACGTCCCCCACGCCGAACTGGTTCTCGAGCAGGATGAAGAACCCCGACAGGGTGTCCTTGACGACGCTTTGCGCTCCGAACCCGAGCGCGACCCCGGCGACGCCCGCGCTGGCCAGGAACGGCGCCAGGTTCACGTCGAGCGTCCCCAGGATCAGCAGGAACGCGAGTGTCCAGATCACGACCACGACGGCGGTGGAGAGGGCATGCGTGAGGGTGGTGGCCCGCTGGAGGTTCAGCTCCTGGGTCAGGCTTGGCTTGCCCTCGAGCTTGCGGCGGAACCGCCGAACCAGGAACCGGGTCACGACCGTCACCACGAGGGCGGTGACCAGGATGGTGATGATCCGCACGCCGTTGTCGTCGAACCAACGTTCGAAGTGGAACCGTGGTGCGGCCAGGGGCGGCATAGCCACCATCTAGGCAGACGAGCGGCCAAGCGTCAAAGGCTTTGCTCGCCTACCGGGACATGGCTTCCTCGAGGGCCCTGCGCACGAGCACCTTCGACAGCTCCCTGCGGTATTCCGCGCTGCCGAACGTGTCCGACGGCGGGCTGGTGCCCTCGTCGGCTCGCTGGGCCGCGGTGGCCGGATCCGCGCCCCCGGCCAGGGCTTCCTCCACGCCGGGGGCGCGCAGGGGCCGTTCGCCCATGTTCGTGAGGGCCACGGCGGGACGGGCCCCGTTCCCGGCCAGGGCGGCCACCCCGACCATGGCCCAGTCCTGGGCCCGGCGATGGAACTTCAGGTAGCTCCATCCGCGCCCGGTGGTCTTCGGGATCCGGATCTCCGCAAGTACCTCGTTCGTTGCCAGGTCGGGCTGGAACAGGCCCTTGAAGAAGTCGACTGCCGTCACGGTTCGCGACGTCCCCTTCGGACCCCGGACGACGAGCTCGGCTCCGAGGGCCAGGAGCACCGTAGGCATGTCCGAGGCGGGGTCCGCGTGCGCGCACGAACCGCCGATCGTCCCGAGGTGCCGGACCTGGGGGTCACCGATCAGGCTCGCCGCGTACGCCACGATCGGCGCCAGCTCCCGGAGCGCCTCGCTGTTGGCCACGTCGTGGTGCCGGGCCAGGGCACCGATAGCGACCTGCGTGCCGTCCTGGCGGATGTATCCGAGGTCGCCGATCCGAGCGATATCAACCAGCATGGCCGGCCTGGCCAGGCGGAGTCGCATCAGCGGCAGGAGCGAGTGGCCGCCGGCGATGATCTTCGCCTCGTCGTTGCCCGAGAGGAGCTCGATCGCGTGGTCCACCGACTCGGCCCGGGCGTAGTCGAAGGGTGCCGGGATCATGCCGCACCTCCTCTGGCTTCACGGATGGCTCTCCACACGCGCTCCGGCGTGGCCGGCCGCTCGAGGTCGGTGACCCCCAGATGCGAGAGCGCGTCGATCACGGCGTTGATCACGGCGGGGGGCGACGCGATCGTGCCGGTCTCGCCGACCCCTTTCACTCCGAGCTCGTTCGTCGTGGACCACGTCTCCGATCGGCCGAGCGTGATCGACGGCACCTCGGAGGCCGCCGGGACCTCGTAGTTCGTGAGCGTTCCGGTCAGGAGGGTCCCGTTCTCGTCGTAGATGGCCTCTTCGAAGAGGGCCTCGGCGATGCCCTGGATTACGCCGCCCTGGACCTGACCGTCGACGATCTGCGGATTGATGATCCGCCCGACGTCGTCGACGGCGACGTACTTCAGCACTCCGACCTCGCCGGTCTCGGTGTCCACCTCGACCGCGCAGATGTGCGCCCCGTACGGGAACACGAAGTTCTGCGGGTCGTAGGCGGCCGAGGACTCGAGGTTCGGCTCGAGACCATCGGGGAGGTTGTGCGCCGTCCACGCGGCGAAGGCGATCTCCGGGATGGTCTTCGCTTTGTCCGGCGCGCCTCTCACCGTGAACGTGCCCGTCTCGAACTCCAGGTCGTCCTCCGCCACCTCGAGCTCGTGGGCGGCGATCTTACGGGCCTTCTCCACGACCTTCATCGCCGCCCGGTGAACCGCGACCCCGCCGACCGAGATGCTCCGGCTGCCGTACGTGTCCATCCCGAGGGGTGAAAGCTCTGTATCCCCGAACGTCACCTCGACGTCCTCGATCGGGATCCCGAGGTCCTCGGCGACGATCTGCGCGAATGTGGTCGCGTGCCCCTGGCCATGAGGGCTCGTGCCGGCCGCCACGACCACCTTCCCCGTCGGCGAGACCCGGATCTCCGCCGCGTCCCAGCCGCCGGCGGCATACCGAAGGCTTGCCAACACCCGGGAGGGGGCCAGCCCGCACATCTCGAGGTATGTCGAGAACCCGATCCCGATCTGTCTGCTCTCACCGTGCTCTCGGCGGATCTGCTGCTCCTTCAGGAGGTCCTCGTACCCGAGGAGCTCGAGCGCCTGGTCCAGGGTCTCCCCGTAGTTGCCCGAGTCGAGCTGGAGCCCACCGGGCGAGGCGGTCGGCTCCGTGAACGGCTGGAGGAAGTTCATCCGGCGGATCTCCACCGGGTCCTTGCCAACCTTGCGGGCGAGCGCCTCGATGGCGCGCTCGATGGCGTAGGTGGCCTCGGGACGACCCGCGCCGCGATAGGCGTCGGTGGGGACTGT
This sequence comes from Actinomycetota bacterium, assembly GCA_044867345.1. GTDB lineage: Bacteria > Actinomycetota > UBA4738 > UBA4738 > HRBIN12 > AC-69. The sequence goes on along the minus strand of JBIOUU010000014.1, from coordinate 1,675 downwards.
GTTGGTGAACACGCCGGTGAACTCGACCTGGTACGCATCACCGCCGTACGGGCCGCAGTACACGAACGCGCCGAGGAGCGGCGTGCCGGGCGTGATGATCATGAGGTAGCCGCCCATGTTCACCAGGATCCGGGCCCGGTAGCCACGGATCCGGCCGTCCTGGTCCGCCGCCAGCTCCATGTCCTGGATCTGGTCCCGGCCGTGATGGGTCGCCAGGTAGTTCTCCGAGCGGGTCTCCGTCCACTTGATCGGCCGTCCCAGCCGCTTCGCCAGCGCGAGCGACAACATCTCCTCCGGATAGACCTGAAGCTTCGAGCCGAACCCGCCGCCGACCCGGGGAGCGATCACCCGGAGCTTGGACTCTGGGATGCCCAGTCCGAGGGTCATCGCCACCTTGACGATGTGCGGGATCTGCGACGAGGTCCACAGCGTGAAGTCCCCCTGAGCGGGGCTGGGGGCCGCCAGCACCGAGCGGGTCTCGATCGCGGTGGGGATCTGTCGCTGGATGACGTAGCGCTCCTTGACCACGACCGCAGCTTCGGCGAACACCTTGTCCACATCGCCATTGGTCAGGGTCCACGTGTAACTCTTGTTCGTTCCGAACTCCTCGTGAACCAGTGGAGCGCCGCTCGCGATGGCGGCTTCCATGTCGACCGCCACCGGTAGGGGCTCGTATTCGACCTCGACCGCCTCCGCGGCGTCGGCGGCCTGGGCTCGGGTCTCCGCGACCACCACGGCGACGCCGTCCCCTTGGAATCGGGCCTTGTCCTTGGCCAAAGGCCAGTGCGGTGGGTTGTTGATGTCCTCGGTCACCGGCCAGGCCATGAGCAGCGCCCCTGTCCAGTCCTCGGCCAGGTCCTGGCCGGAGAAGGCCGCGACCACGCCCGGGATGGAGAGCGCCTTCGATAGATCGACGCGGCCGATCTTCGCGTGCGCGTACGGGCTGCGCACGATATGCATCCACAACATCCCCGGGATTGCCAGGTCGTCCGTGTACCGGGCCTGCCCTGTGAGGAGCTCCGGGTCTTCCTTTCGAAGGACGGGAGTGCCGATCACCCGCGATTCGGTCTTCGCCATCTGGCTCTCCCCCTACACGTTCGTGCCGCTCAGCTGCCCGGCGGCGTCCAGGATCGACTTCACGATGTTCTGGTATCCGGTGCATCGGCAGAGGTTGCCCTCCAGCGACTCCCGGACCTCCTCTTCCGTGGGCGTCGGGTTCTCCCCCAGGTAGCTCACGGCGGCCATGATCATCCCCGGCGTGCAGTAGCCGCACTGGAGGCCGTGGTTCCGGTGGAACGACTCCTGGAGCGGGTGGAGCTCTCCGTCAGACGCGAGGCCCTCGATCGTCGTCACCTCGCGCCCGTCGGCCTGGACGGCGAGCATCGTGCACGACTTCACCGACTCGCCGTCGAGCAGGACCGTGCAGGCGCCACAGGACGAGGTGTCGCATCCAACGTTGGTGCCCGTGAGCCCGAGCGTCTCCCGGAGGAAGTACACGAGGAGCATGCGGGGTTCGACATCGGCCTCCCGCTTGGCCCCGTTGACGGTGACCTCGACCCGCGCCACGCGCGTCCCCCTTTCGCCAACAGCCGCTGAGGGGTCGGATAGTAGCCCGGTCCGCCCGCCAGCGAGAAATCGATCAGGGGGAGGGCCAGGCGGCCGGCGCGGCCGCGCC
>JBIOUU010000013.1:0-2723 GCA_044867345.1 Actinomycetota bacterium | reverse complement strand
ACGCCGTCGCCGTCCGAGTCGTACGCGGACTGCCGCATCTCGTCCTTGGCCGCGTCCACGTCGCCCCCGAAGTTGGGCGTCGCGAACGGATCGAACTCGTCCCCGGTGGGATGTCCTCCGGTCATGTTCGGCGGCTGGATGTGGGTCGCGGCCTCGCCGCTGACGGGCCCACCCCACGCCTGGAGGATCCCCGCCTTGTCCATGACGAGGTTCACGGCCTTGCGGACGTGGATGTCGTCGAAGGGTGGGGTCGTCAGGTTCATGGTGATGTACCACGTCCGGTCGTCGTTCCCCGACTTGAGGAGCGGCTGCAGGTCGGCGTTGGTCGAGTAGCGCTGCAGCACGTCGGCGGGCGGGTTGCCCGACGACACGGCGCCGTCCAGCTCACCGCGCTCGATCTTGTCGTAGATGTCGGCCACGTTGGTGTTCAGGTCGATCCGGATCTCCTCCACGAAGTTGGCGCGGACGGCCGGGTCGTCGGTGGCCGGGTCGTAGTCGGGGTTGCGCACGAAGTACGAGTGGTCCTCCGGATCGAACCCCGAGATCGGACCCGACCCCGTGAGCGCGTCACAGCTCGAGGCGTCGAGCTGGTCCGTCCCCTCGTACATGTAGGGCCCCGACGAGATCACGTAGCGGCCGTACTCGCCGGCCTGGTCGAAGCACCCGCCGACCTCCTCCGGGATCGGCCCCGTCGCCGGCATGGAGACGAGGAACGGGAACTCGGGGGCGATCCTGGTGAGGTGGAACACGATCGTCTTGTCGTCCGGGGTCGTGATCCCGGGGATCCCGCCCGGCCCCGGGTCCTTCCCGTTCTCGAAGCCTTCGATCAGCCCGTAGTAGTAGAAGCCGTACTGGGCCACGATCGACTTCGTCGCCATCCTCCGGAACGCGAACTCGACGTCGGCAGAGGTGATCTCCCGGCTGAGCGGCGGCCCGAACATGATGCCGTCCTTCAGATGGAAGGTGTACGTCAGCTGGTCCGCGCTGACCTCCGGGAAATCGGTGGCCAGGTCGGGCGTGAGCGTGTTCCCTTCCTCCCCACCCGAGTGGAAGTACGTCAGCAACGTCCGGTCCAGCAGGTTCGACAGGATGCCGAACGAGATGCCCAGGTACTCGCCGGTCGGGTCGCCGCCGCTCGTATATGCGATGCCGTCGGTCTCGACACGGTAGGTGCCGCCGGTCTGGGCACCGCCTTCCGTCGGGCCGGTGGGCCCGGTCTCGCTCGGCCCTCCGCCGCCGCCACAGGCGACGCCCACCATCGCGAGCACCACGGCCAGCACGGCCGTAGAGAACAAGCGTCCTTTCGCCACGCTACCCCCCTCTCTCTTCTTCGATCTCACCGATCACTGCGGGTCTCGAGCTCCTCGGTACCTTCCCTCGATCTCTCTCCTCCTCCTGTTCGGGCTCCGCCGTCCGCGACTCCGGCACCTTGGTCGACAGGCGCGGGTCCAGCGCATCGCGCAGGCCGTCACCCACGAGGTTGAACGCCAGGGTCGTCATGACGAGGAACAGGCCCGGGAACACCATCATCCACCACGCGATCTCGAAGATCGGGGCCGCCTGCGCGATCTGCCGCCCCCACTCCGGCACGCTCTCCGGCACGCCGAGACCCAGGTAGGACAGCGACGCCGCGAAGATGATGTTGCTCGGGATGATGAGCGTGCCGTACACGATGATCGGCGCCACCAGGTTCGGCAGGACCTCCCGGAACATGATCGAGATGTTCGTCGCCCCCAGCACGCGGTTGGCCTCGATGAAGTCCCGCTCCCGGATCGACAGCGTCTGTCCTCGCACGAGCCTGGCGATGTTGGGCCAGCTGAAGAGGGCGATCACGAACACGACGACCGGGATCCCGGGTTTGACCAGTCCCCCCAGGCACCCCTCGCGGGAGCGCGAGCACGTCGAGACGATGCCGATCGCGAACAGGAGCAGGGGCATCGAGAGCATGACGTCGACGCCTCGGGAGATCGCGGTGTCGATCCACCCCCGGAAGTAGCCCGCCGTCATCCCCAGCACCACGCCGATCGCGACCGCGATCGAGGTCGCCAGGAGCGCGATGATGAGCGAGGTCCGGATGCCGTAGATCACCCGGACGAACAGGTCCCGGCCGACCCGGTCCGCCCCGAACCAGAAGTCGCCGTTGGGCCCCTTCGGCAGGCCGAACTCGTTGAGCATCTGTCCGGGGTCGTTGTAGAGCTGGCCGACCGGATGATGGACGACGTACCTGGAGATGAGTGGCGCCGTCAGCGCGAGCAAGACCAGGAGCCCGAGGACCGCGAGGCCCGCGAGCGCGGCCCCGTCGGTCCGAAAGCGCATCCAGAAGAGTTGCCCTGGGGACTTGCCGAGGATCTCTTGGGTCGGTTCGGGAGGAAGGCCCGGCGACGGGCCGGCGCTGACCTCCGTTTGCAATTGAGCCATGCGGCGTTCGCGTCTCCAGCGTTGGGAGAGACCGAGCCATCCTAGGCATCGCCCTCCGGGCCGGGCAACCCGCTCACGAGCACATATACGGTCGCTCGTCTCCCGGAAGATTGCCTCGCACCCTCTCCGAGGCCGTGCCCGGACGCGTGGATCGACGCGCGGCGGCCGCGCCGGACCCTCAGGCCTGGGCCTTGACGACCTCCCGGACCTCGGAGAAGTGGCAGGCGTCGGGATGCGGCCGGGCGCGAGGGATCAGCTCCGGCACCTGCTCGGCGCAGAGCGGCTGCGCCTTCCAGCACCGCGTC
>JBIOUU010000012.1:0-4392 GCA_044867345.1 Actinomycetota bacterium | reverse complement strand
TTGACCAGGAGGATGTCGTAGAGCTGATAGGCGGCCAGGGCCCGCGGGTGGTCGTCCTTCAGCGATAGGCGGATCGGCTCCCAGTCCCCCTGCCCCAGGCGCTTGTTGATCCGCTCGGCCACTTCGACGCACTCATCCGTGTAGGCGCGGTACTCGGCGAGATGCTGCCGGGAAGGATTGAGCAGGGCCAGGAAAGCGATGCGCCCCACCCACTCCGGGTTGTCCTGGAGAAACCTCTCGTAAGCCGCGAAACCTCGCAGGATGTTCTTCGAGAGCTCCGCCCGGTCCACGCGCACGAGCAGCCGGCGGTCCCGCCTCCATCGCTGGATCTCCCTTCTGGCCTCGGCCACCTCCTCCGAGGATGCGGCCTGTCGAAGGTCCCCCGGATCGATGGAGATGGGATACACGCGGACGCGAACCTCGCGGCCGCCCCACCGGATCACCCGCCGGCGCAGATCGACCCGAGCGTCCGAGAGCCCACGGCAGCACAAGAGGAAGTTCTCGGCCCAAGACGGGGCCTGGAAGCCGACCACGTCGGCTCCGAGCATCCCCGCCAGGAGCGTTCGACGCATCGGTTCTGGAAGGATTCGCACGGCGTTGGGGCCGGCGAAGGGGATGTGCGAGAAGTGAGCGATGGACGCCTCCGGCATCCGGTGCCGCAGCATCGCGGGCACCAGTGCCAGGTGGTAGTCCTGCACCAGGTAGACGGCGCTCCCTGACGCCCTGCCTTCCTCCTCGAGCGCGCGGGCGAATCCCTCGTTGACCGCCCGATACCCGTCCCACGCCTCGGCGAGGCCTTCGAACGTGGGCGCGCGGGGCACGTCCCACAGCAGGTGATGGAGGAACCACAGGACCCGATTCGAGATGCCATCGTAGAAGCGGCTGTACACGGTTTGGTCGAACGACAGGAGCCTGACCTGGTACCGGGCTTCCCCCGACCCAAGCTCCAGTGGGGCTCCGCCCTGGGTCCGGTCCTCTTCGGACATGGCCGCGGCGATCCAGAGCCCACCGGAGGCTGCCAGAGCACCGCTCACCGCGGTGACCAGGCCTCCGGCCCCCCGGCTGGCCACGACCCGGCCGGTCTCGTCTCGCCCGAAGGACACCGGCCCTCGGTTCGACGCCACGACGATCCTGCTTTCCCGAGGGGTCATCCGAGCGGACCAGAGGGCGTCACAAGGCGGACAGCATCCTCACGTAGTCCTCGAGCTCCCGGAGGGTGAGGAACCGGTCCGCCACCCGCTCCTTGCCCGCCCGGCCCATCTTGGACCGCAACTCCGGGTCGGCCAGGAGCTGGACGATGCGTTCGGCGCATGCCTCCACCGAATCCACCAGGAACCCGGTGAGCCCATCCTCGATCTGGAGGCGGATCCCGCCGACGTCGCCACCCACCACTGGGACTTCCTTCCACTGGGCCTCGGACACCACCAGCCCGAACCCCTCGCGTAGCGACTTCTGCACGACCACCGCGGAGGCCCGTTGGAAGGCGTTCACTTCCAGGTTGCCGACCTCCTGGATGTTCGAGAGCAAGAAGATGTCGGGGTCTCCTTCGCGGTACGCGTCGGTGACCTCGAGGTAGTGCCATCCCTCCGGGTCGTCGTGGGCCAGCGAACCGATCATCAGGAGCTGGAGGCCGGGGATGTCCATCCTGGCCAGCCGGTACGCGTCGATGACGCCGAGCGGGTCCTTCCAAGGGTCGAACCGGGATACCTGGGTGATGATGGGCCTGCTCCGATCGACGCCGTGCCGGCTCAACACTTCGTAGACCGTCTCGTGGTCGACGAACACATTCTTCAGCGAGACGGGATCGATGGAGGGAGGGATGGTGAAGAGCCGGGGCCCGGCAAGAGTGCGCGGCGCGAATTCCTCCATGGTGAACACCGTGCCGTCGTAGGCTTCCACTTGCCGGGAGAAGAAGGCCAGCACCGCAGGGTTCGGGGCCGAAAGATCGAGGTGGCACCGCCAGATCCATGTTCCGTCCGAGCGCCCGTGTTCACGGGCCACTCCGAGGATGCCTGCCGGCTGCGGGTCGTGGACGATCACGTAGTCGAAGCCCTCGGCCAATCCCTCGGCGTTCGACCGGCACCGGTCCAGGTAGATGGCCTCCATATCGGGCGTCCACGGCACATCGGCTCCCTGGAGGCCGTTGTGAGCGAATTTGGTAACCGTGAAGAAGTCCTCCGCGCCCTCGATGACCTGCCACACGGTCTCGATGCCGAGGTCGTTCAAGAGAGGCACCTGCGTGAACAGCAGCTCCGCCACCCCGCCGCCGAAGGCCGTCGAGTTGACGTGGAGGACCCTGGCACCCGTCAGTGGGGCGGCAGCCTTGCGGAGCCGATCCACCGCCTCCGGGCCGGCCGCCTCGGTGTAGTCCTCCAGGCGCCGGGGAGGCACGGGAACGGTGGGCAACACGCGCCGAAGTCTACTCAGAGGGGCAAGGCGGCAGGATCGGGACCGGAGGGGGGAATCTTGCTGGATCCTTCTGGTCGATTGACGCTTGCAGGGGCGCGGTCTACCTTTTCGATCGAGGCAGGTCGAGCGATGCTCAAGGTTTCCCAGAAAACCGAGTACGCCATGCGAGCCATGATCGAGCTCGCCCTGAGACGACATGCGCATGGCGATGCGCTGGTCCCCGCCCGAGCCCTCGCCGAGTCACAGCAGGTCCCCCTGCGCTTCTTGGAGCAACAGCTCGGCGCGCTGCACAAGGCCGGGCTCGTGGAGAGCTTCCGTGGTGCGGGGGGAGGCTGCCGCCTGGCCCGGGACCCGGGCGAGATCCGAGTGGCCGACATCGTCGACGCCATCGAGGGGCAGACGTTCCCCATGCACTGCCTGGACGTGGAGGACCACACGTGCTTCGCGGACTCGCACTGCGGCCTGCAGGAGCTGTGGGGCGACGTGGACCATGCCGTGCGGCAGGTCTTGGAGACCACGACGCTGGGGGACCTCGCCGAGCGCCATCGCCGGCGCATCGAACCGCCGGTATGGGCTCCGAGCGAACTGCTTCGCCCGCGGCCCTAGGCAATTTCGATTCACCGCCGCGATCGTTCGCGGCGTTTGACCTGTCTCGAAACCGAGCCTAGGAGGCCTTGCCGAGGATGCGCATGACGGTCGTGCCGCATACGGGGCACTTCCCCTTGGCCGCCCTTCGGCCATTCTTCAGGGTGGTCTCCTCACCCTCGAACTCTCGCTTGGCCTTGCACTTCACGCAATAGGCCTCATACGTCGCCAACCGGTTCACCTCCTCCACACCTTCGGGGGGCCGCCGCGGGCGCAGGCCCCAGACAGTCTTCGAGGCCGCCTGATCCGGCGGCCTCGGCGTCCATTCTCCCGGCGGGAAGGGGCGACTGCAAGCAGGGGCCGAGAGGGGTTCAATCGGACGGCAAGGCTCGGGACGGCGGGAGCCACCTCACCGGGTGCCCTACCATCTTCCAGCGTGAAGGTGTCACTGGTCAGCACCGTCCTCGACGCCGGCCCCACCGTTCGCGAATTCCTCGAGTCGGTGGCCGTGCAGACACGTCCCCCCGATGAACTCGTGGTGGTCGATGGTGGCTCCACCGACGGCACGCTCGGCGTCCTGCGTTCCTGGCCGGCGCTGACCTTGATCGAGCAGCCGGGTGCCAATATCGCCACCGGGCGCAACGTGGCCATCAGAGCGGCCACTCACGACGTCATCGCCGTCTCCGACGCCGATTGCGTGCTCGATCCCCAGTGGCTGGAACGACTGGTCGAATCGATCGTAGGAGGGTCCCAGGTGGCGATGGGGCTGACGCGGCCCATGACCGACGGACTGTTCCAGGTGTGCGCGGCGGCCATCGCCGTGCCGGAGCCGAACGAGGTCCGGGAGGATCGGTTCATGCCGTCCTCTCGTTCCATCGCCTTCCGCCGGGACGTTTACGAGGAGGCGGGCGGCTACCCGGAGTGGCTCGACACCGGCGAGGATATGTACCTCGACCATCGGTGGCGGGCGGCCGGAGCGCGGATGAACCTCGTCCCCGAGGCGGTGGTGTACTGGCGGATGCGCCCAAGTCTCGGCGCCACCTGGAAGCAGTACTTCCGCTACGCCAGAGGCGATGGCGTGGGGGGGCTGTACGCGCAGCGCCATGCCCTCCGGTTCGCCACCTACGCCGCTGTGGCTGTGGCGGTGGCGGCTCGCCGGCGATGGTTGTTGGCATCGCTGGCCGCAGCTGCGGCCGGATTCGCGGCCCCCCGCGTCAGGCGAGCGTTGCGGTCGCTCCCCAGGAATCGGGACCGGGCCCTGGCCGCGGTGCTGGTCCCGGCGCTCATGGGCTTCATCGACGGGGCGAAGATGGCGGGCTACGTCGCGGGGTTGCTGGATCGATCCGGACGGGTTCGCCGGCCGAGCTAGCCGGCTTCCCGGGAGAAGGTCTCGAAGAG
>JBIOUU010000011.1:0-7867 GCA_044867345.1 Actinomycetota bacterium | reverse complement strand
AGGCGAAGGTGGCCGTGATCCCCCTCGCGGTGGACTGCGAGATGTTCCGTCCGCCGTCCGAGGAACGGATCCTCGACGTGCGGCGTGCGTTCGGGATCGACGGTCCCTACCTGGTTGCCCTGGGACGAGGACCGCGGAAGAACCTCCCCCGGCTCCTCGCGGCCTTCGCGGCTCTCCCCGGCGACATCCGGCCCAGGCTCGTGATCGCGGGGGCCAGGGAATGGAGCCCGGACGGCTCCGACCCGGGCCTCGACGCGCTCCGAGCGCTGCCTCGAGACGTCCGTGCGGACGTCACGCTCGTCGGCTACGTGCCGGAGGCGGACAAGGTCGCGTTGCTCGGCGGGGCGATCGGCCTGGCCTTCCCATCGCTGTACGAGGGGTTCGGATTCCCGGTGCTGGAGGCCATGGCCTGCGGGACGCCCGTCCTCACATCGGACGCGTCCTCGCTTCCGGAGCTGGCGGGCGACGCGGCCCTGCTGGTCAACCCCCACGACGTCGACGCCATCCGCGATGGGCTCCGGAACCTGGTGACCGATGAGGGCGTGCGAGGCCGGTTACGGGCCGCCGGGCTGGCCCGAGCCTCGAGCTTCGACTGGACCGAGACCGCTCGGAGGACCGCCGCCGTGCTCCACGAGGCCGGCGAGCCCGGGTAGCCGGCGTGGAGCGTCCCTAGACTGGGTCGCACCACTGTGAAGATCCTCGTCATCAGCTCGTACCCGCCCCGGCACTGCGGGATCGGGAGCTATGCGGCCGCCGACGTCGAACGACTGCGGAGCGAAGGGCACGAGGTCGTCGTGCTCTCGCCCCCGGACGGGGACGGCGACGTCCGGGTGCCGTTCTTCGGAGGGCGGCCGTTTCTCGCGGCTGCTCGGCTGGCCCCTGCGTTCGACCGGGTCCTCGTGCATTTCGAGCCCGGTCTGTTCTACCGCCGCCGCGCGCCCGTCTCCAAGGTCATGACCTCCCTCGGCCTGTGGTGGCTCACGCGTTGGCGGCCGGGCACCGAGATCCTGATCCACGAGGCGGCCCGGCGACCGCACCTGCTGTGGCGGCCGGATCACCTGGTGCTCCGCTCGGCCTTCTCGAGTGCGAACATGCTGTTCCACTCGGACCGGGAGCGTGAGGCTCTGGAGCGCGCGTATCACCTCCGGGTCGAGGGCACGATCGTGCCCCACGCCGATGGCGTTCGGATCGCAAGGCGAAACTCCCGGCGCGAAGCGCGGTCCATGCTCGGGATCGAGCCGAAGGGATGCCTGTTCCTGTGTGCCGGGTTCCTGCATCCGGCGAAGGGCTACGAGCGCGCCGTCCGAGCCTTCCAGCAGGCGGGGTCGCCGGGGCGGCTCGTCGTGGTGGGCTCCGTTCGCCAACCGACGCCCGAAGCCCTGAGCTATGCACGAGCTCTTCGGGACCTGTGCGAGGCGGCGCCCGGCGTGACCCTCGTCGAGGGGTACGTCTCCGACGAGGACTTCGACACGTGGATCGCCGCGGCCGACGTCTTCGTCCTGCCGTATCGGCAGGCGTGGTCCTCCGGCGCGCTGGCGCGTGCGCAGAAGCTGGGAACGCCCGCGTTCGTCGCCGCGGTGGGGGGGATGTCGGAGCAGGCCGGCCTGCAGGACGCGGTGTTCCGTTCCGACGGTGAGCTCGTCGAGCTCCTCCGCCGAACGGCCGGAACCGGCATGCTCACATCAAACCCATGAACCTGATCTACTCCGCGGAGACCCGCTTGGCGAAGTACCCATCGCTGGCCCTTCCCCTCGCTCGGCTCCGGGGCGAGGGTGAGCTCGTCGACGACACCACCGACCTCCTGATCGAGAGCTTCCCCCGGTGTGCGTCGTCGTTCGCCGTCGCCGCCTTTCGGCTCGCGCAGGAGCCTCGGAGCGTGCGCGTGGCGCACCACGTGCACGCGCCGGGCCACGTGATCGCGGCGATCCGGGCCGGCATCCCCGCCCTCGTCCTCACCCGCGAGCCGGAGGACGTGGTGGTCTCGAACCTGATCCGTCATCCCGAGCGCACCCCGTCCGACGTGCTCCACGGCTACCTTCGCTTCTACGAGCCCCTGCTCCGGGTTCGGGACGGTCTCGTCGTCGGCACGTTCAAGGAGGTGGTCGGCGATTTCGGAGGCGTCATCCGGCGGATCAACGGGCGGTTCGGGACGGGATTCGCGGAGTTCGAGGCCACCGAGGCGAACGTGCAGCGATGCCTTCGCGAGATCGACGAGCACTGGAGGTCTCGGCGAGGCGGGTCGGATGGGCGGTTGGAACGGATCGTCCCCCGACCGTCGCGACTCCGCGAGGACATGAAGGAGGACCTTCGCGCCCACTACCGGTCGCAGGCGTCGCCGCGCCTGCGGGCCAGGGCCGATGCGCTGTTCCGGGAGCTCACGGCGGGATCGGCGGAGGCGGCAACGCCGGTGATCTTCGGGGTTCGGCTGCACGAGCGACGATCGTCGAACGAGGTCCGAAGGACCCTCGAGGCGTTCCTCGACGGCGCGTCGGCCCGCCGAGTGTTCACCCCCAACCCGGAGATCCTGCTGTACGCCCGGGCTCACCCCGACTTCGGCGCGCTGCTGAACGGCGCCGACCTGGCCTTGCCGGACGGTGCCGGCATCGCGCTCGTGCAGTATCTGCGGCACCGACGCCGGGTCCGACGGTGGCCGGGCATCGACGTGGCCGAGCTGGGCATCCGCCTGGCCGCGGCTCGAGGAGATCGCGTCATGCTCGTGGGCGGGGAGGGCGGCACCGGCCATCGCGCCGCCGCCCGGTGGCGGACGGAGCTCCCCGGTCTCGCGGTGGAGGCGGCGGGGTCCGGCGTACGGATCGCGGAGGATGGGATGGCGGTCGACCCCGAGGAAGGCCGCAGGCTGGTCGAGTCGATCCGGGCCGCCGCTCCCGAGATCGTGTTGGTGGCGCTCGGTGCGCCCAAGCAGGAGCGATGGATCGAGCGCCACGCCGGCGAGATCCCGAGTGCGAGGATCATGATCGGCGTGGGCGGTGCCGCCGACGTCTGGAGCGGAGCGTTCCGACGTGCCCCCCGCGCCTTCCACGCGCTCGGGCTGGAGTGGCTCTGGCGGCTCGTACAACAACCCGGCCGCCTCCCGCGGATCGTCCGAGCCACGGTGGTGTTCCCGTGGCTGGCGCTTCGGGAGCGACCGAAGGCCGGCCCTAGTCGCGATCCGGTGTGAGGTCGCCGCTCGTCGGGGCGAGGGCCGCGTCGAGCTCGGCGAACGCGATCTCGGGAGCGTAGTGCTTCCTGACCAGCGTCCGGCCGGCCTCGGACAGCTGGTGCCAGCGCGCGTCGTCCTCCAGGACCTGGCCGAGCAGGTCGGCGAGCGCGCGCTGGTCGTCGGCGACCAGCGCGTGCTCGCCGGCCACAGCTCCCAAGCCCTCGAGTCCCCACGGGAGGCTCACGACCGGCAGTCCCCGAGCCATCGCGTTCAGCACCTTGACCCGAGTCCCGCTCCCTCCGATCCCCACGTCCACGAAGGCCCGGGCCCGGCGGTAGAGGGGCTCCGGATCAGGGACGGCTCCGGCGAACTGGACGCCCGGAGTCTTCGAAACGAGTCGCTCGAGCCATCTCGGAGCACCGGCGCCGGCAACGACGAGCCGGACGTCCGGCCGCCGGGAGCGAAGGAAGGGGAACCCCGACCGCAGGAACCGCCGGAGTCCCTCGGCGTTGGGCGGCCACCCCAGCGTGCCCAGGAACAGGAGCGTGGGCTCGCGAGGGGGTTGGAGCTGGGGTCGGTCCAGCAGCCCCTCCTGCGGGACGTTGGGCAGCAGGCCCATCGATCCGCTCCGAGCGCCAAGGCTCTCGAGGGCCATGCGGTCGTCCTGCGAGACGGCGAAGACCATGTCGAAACGCCGAACGATGGCCGACTCGTAGTTACGGACGCGCACGTGCTCCAGACGGACCAGGGCCCTTCGCGCGAAGCTCGTCTCGAGCTCGGCCTGCCGTTGCCACATCAGATGCTCCGCGTTGTGCTCGTGGAGCACCCGAAGTCCCCGGTACCAGGCCGGCACGTACTGGGCCATCAACCAGCCGTCCGCGAAGGCGGCGTCGAATCGTCCCGAGGCCAGCCCCTCCACCGCGAGCCGGAACATGCGGCGGCTCCGGTTCCGAAGCACGCTCAGCGGGACGCCCGCGGCGTAGCTCCGAAGCAGGTTCCGGACCGACCGGGTACGGCGAAGCGGCACCGTCGCGACCGGGCCCGCTTCCGTCGTCCACGCCTCCTGCTCCGGGCTGAGCAGCTCCCGGCGGAAGCACAGAACGTGAACCTGGTGCGTGCGTTGCAGGTGGCGGAGCACGCTCATCGACTTGATCGTTCCGCCGCTCCGCGGTGGGTACGGAACATCTGGGGTCAGAAACAGGATGCGCATCGTGCGTGCGCGTCAGTTTACGCTGCAAGCATCTCGGTTACCGACTCCGTGAGCGTCAGCGATAGACTCCGCCGGTCATGTCCCCACCCTCGCGCCTCCGCGCGCTCGGGGCGGCCAGCACCTTCGTGCTGCTGACCGTTGCATGCTCCCAGCCGGCCCAAGGCAAAGACCCGTCCGCGGTTCAGACCACGCCGGCACGTTCCAGCGTCCCCTCCCCGACCTTGCACCCGGCGTGGCCGCCGGCGGCGTCGTTCCTCACCCGATGGCCCATCAAGCACGTGGTGTTCCTCATCAAGGAGAACCGCACGTTCGACAACCTCTTCGGGACCTTCCCGGGTGCGAACGGGGCATCCACGGCGAACGACTACGGGACGATCCGACCGCTCATCCGCGGGACCGACGGCCGGCTGCCCGGCGATCTCCCACACTGCTACGTGTGTGGCTTGTACGCCTGGCATCAAGGTCGCATGGACGGATTCGACCGGGGCGGCCTCACCAGGCGATGGGCGTTCACCCAGCTCCATCAGGATCAACTCCCGAACTACTGGCGCTGGGCCAGGCGGTTCGTCCTGGCCGACAACTTCTTCGCCTCGGCCCAGGGCCCATCGTTCCCCAACCACCTGTACTCGATCGCGGCGCAGTCGGGCGGGGCCGTCGACAACCCCAGGCGGAACGGGTTCTTCTCCCACACCTTCGGTTGCGACGCGCCCTCGCAGCAGAAGGTGCAGGTGTTCGACTCGGAGGGCATGGTGCGGTTCATCCGACCGTGCTTCGACTTCGAGACCGAGGGTGACCTGCTCGACGCCGCCCGCATCCCCTGGGCGTACTACGCAGCCACAGAAAGGCAGGAAGGGTACATCTGGTCCGCATATTCAGCGATCCGGCGGTACCGAGAGCATCCCAGGCGCTGGGTGCGGCACATCTTCTCGGTGGACCAGGTGATCCGGAACATCCGCCAGGACGAGTTGCCCCCGGTCACGTGGATCACGCCTCGCTTCGAGCTCTCGGAGCACCCCGAGTACAACTTCTGTTATGGGGAGAACTGGAGCACGAAGGTGATCAACGCGATCATGCGATCGAACATGTGGGAGGACACCGCGATCTTCCTCACGTGGGACGACTACGGCGGGTTCTACGACCACGCCCCACCGCCGCAGGTGGACCGATTCGGGTTCGGGTTCCGCGTGCCGCTCCTGGTCATCTCGCCGTATGCCAAGAGAGGTCACATCGATCACCGACTCGGCGAGTTCTCGAGCGTGCTTCGATTCATCGAGGACAATTGGGGCCTTTCGCCGCTGACCCGGCGCGACCGCCGGGCTCGCAACCTGAGCTACGACTTCGACTTCACCCGTGACCCGAGGGCCCCGGAGCCCCTTCCGCTTCGAACGGATTGCCGGGGTCCGATCTGGGCCGACGCGGGGTGACTGGGCTGGTCGGGGCACTGGTACGCTCCCGCATCATGGCCGAGGAGCAGGATCCGCCCGACCAGGAACGCTCTCGTTCGGCCCTGCAGCGCGAGCTCTATTGGGCCGAGGAAATCACCTCGCTGGCCACCATGGGGGCGCAGGAGCTCCGGGTGGCCCTCCAGGACCTCGTCGCGGAGATGCGGGCGGATGAGCGCGCTCCCATCCCTCGCAACGAGCCGCAGATCGGCTCCCCATATCGATGGCGGCGCCGGCTGAAGGCGGGCATCTTCTACTTCCTTCGACCGATGCGGCGGCGGTACGACCGGCTGCTCGGCGACGTCGCCGAGCTGGTCGCGATCCTGGCCGGCCGGGTGGCCGCCCTGGAGGCCGAAGTGGAGCGACTGCGTGCCGAACGGGAGGCGCCGGGGAGCGGCCGGCGAACCGGGGGATGAGGATCGCCGTCTGCCACGCGCAGACCCCCTTCGTCCGCGGCGGGGCCGAGACCCACACCGAGTCGCTGGTGCGCGCGCTCCGGGCCGCGGGTCACGACGCAGAGATGGTGATCGTGGCGGGGAAGTGGTATCCGGCCGCCGAGCTCCTGCATCAGATGGCCGTGTGGCGGAGCCTGGACATCGCCGAGTCGAACGGGCTCCCCATCGATGCCGTCGTGGCGTTGAAGTTCCCCGCGTACCTCGTGCCGCACGAACGGAAGATCGTGTGGCTGATCCACCAGCACCGCTCGGCCTATGAGCTCTGGGAGCATCCGGAGTTCGCCGATCTCTCCCGGCAGGAGGAGGGGCCGGTCGTCCGGGACATGATCCACCAGTCCGATCGCATCGCGCTGTCCGAGGCCAAGCGGGTGTTCACGAACTCGCGGAACGTCCGGGACCGGCTGTGGAACTCCATCCGGGTGTCCTCGGAGGTGCTGTACCACCACTCGCCCCTCAGCCAGGCACTTCTCGAGCTGAAGCCCGGCCCGTACGGCGACTCGATCGTGTTCCCCAGCCGTCTGGAGGCCCT
Source organism: Actinomycetota bacterium (assembly GCA_044867345.1). Lineage (GTDB taxonomy): Bacteria > Actinomycetota > UBA4738 > UBA4738 > HRBIN12 > AC-69. The sequence continues at coordinate 1,071 of JBIOUU010000011.1, read as the reverse complement.
CAAACGTCAGTCCCTCGCGGTCGAGGCTATGCGACACGTGAGGACGGGCGTTCGGTTGGTGCTCGTGGGCTCGGGTCCCGACGAGCCGGCCATCCGGGAGCAGATCCGATCGCTCGGGCTGGAGGATCGGATCTCGCTCAAGGTCGGCCTGGCGGACGAGGACCTGCACCGCCTGTACCTCGGCGCCCTGGGCGTCTATTTCGGGCCGTTCGACGAGGACTATGGCTACGTGACCCTGGAGGGCTTCGCGGCCCAACGCCCCGTCGTGACGCTCGACGACAGCGGGGGCCCCCTCGAGTTCGTCACCGACGGAGAGACCGGGCTGGTCGCACCGCCCCAGCCCACGGCGATCGCCGAAGCCCTCGACCGCCTCTTCGCCGACCGGGCCTTGGTCGCCCGGATGGGAACTGAGGGGCACGAGAGGCTCCGGGCCACCGTCCCGGCGTGGCCCGAGGTCGTGGCCCGCCTGCTGGACTGACATGGCCGGCGTCAGGGAGATCATCGCCCGCCGCCTCTGGGGCGAGCGGCTCCGGGACCGGATCGCCTGGCTGTCGCCGATGCCGCCCGCCCCCACCGGCATCGCCACCTACTCCAGGGCCGTCCTCGATGGGCTCGAGCGAATCGGGTTCCGCGAGCGCAAACGGGTCGAGGCCATCTGGCCGCCCGCTCGCAGGTACGAGGGGGCGCTTCCCTGGTACGCGTTGTGCGTGTACCACCTCGGCAACAACGTGGAGTTCCACCGAGACATCTACCGCGATGCCATCCGGGTCCCCGGCCTCGTCGTCCTGCACGACCTGGCCCTGGACGACTTCGTGAAGGGGATGGTGGCGAGGGGCGATCCGGTCGGGCGTCGGTCGCTGCGCGAGACCATCCGGAACGAGGGCAGGATCCGTTCGGACGACGTGGTACGGAGTGAGCCGCTCCGCATGCCGTGGGCCGCGCACGTCGCGCGCCGCGCCCGGGGGATCGTGGTCCATTCCGAGTTCGGCCGCCGGTACCTGCGAGAGCTCGGGTCCAAAACCCCGGTGTTCGTCGTGCCGCATCCGGTCGTGGAGGGGGAGGGGGACGTCC
>JBIOUU010000010.1:0-3207 GCA_044867345.1 Actinomycetota bacterium | reverse complement strand
GGCCACGAAGCGCCCGACGACATCGGTCCGCCACACCCGGACGTTCTCGGTGATGCCCTCGGACTCGATCATGATCATCGACGCGCCGGCTTCGAGGTGGCGCTTCGCGAGCTGGATCGCCGCCTGGACGTCGGCGCGTCGCCGATCATGATCGAGTCCGAGGGCATCACCGAGAGCGTTCGGACCTGGCGAACGGACGTCGTAGCCCGCATCGTCGCCGAGCTGGGTCTGGAGAACGTGATGTTCGAAGCCGCCGAGCCGGAGGTGTTCGCCTGGTACGTCAAGAACTACGGCCCCGAGGTCAACCTGTTCGTCGACCACAGCCAGATCGTCCAGCTCGAGTGTCTGCGCTCGGGCATCTGGGGCACGAAGAGCCTCTGGGGCCGAGTCCTCACCTACCGGCGCAACTAGCCGCCCCCACGACTTCGCCGGTTGGCCACTCTCCGTGGTTTGAGTGGCGTTTTCCAGGGTACGGATCAGCCGCCAGTTGGCCCTTCGGGCAGGTGCCCGGGCCGGGGGGCGGAGCAGGTTGCTCGACAGGACGGTGCCCGCAAGATCGACCCTCGGTTCGGCGCGTCCGCACACCCGACGAGGGTCTCTTGCCTCGAGACCGAACGCATTCAACCTCCCCGCGCAGGCATCGGTCGGAGCGTGCCCGGATGATCCATCACCGGCGGCTCCCGGAGAAGAGAGGAACCCATGACTCGAGCTCGTCTTGCCGTCGCGTCGCCGGTGCTCCGGGGTCGGCTCTTCCGTGTCCTGATCGCCGTCGGATCGCTGATGGCCCTGGTCGGCGTGGACGCCTCGAGCGCATCCACGCCGCCTTCGAGCACGGTGGCCGTGCCCACCGCCGCCGGCCAGACGGTCACGGATACCTGGACGGGGTCGATCCCGCCGCTCGCCAACGCCACGAGCAACTGCGCGCCCTTCGCCGACACGGCGGTCGTCGACCAGCACGTGGTGGCCCTGAACGTTCCCGCGGGCGTCTACGACACCCTTCAGGCGAACTTCACGTTCAACATCGTCTGGGGGAATGCGGACAACGACGAGATCCTCACCGTCGTCGGTCCCGACGGGAACGTGGTCGGCTCGAGCGACGGCGGCACGCCGAGCGAGTCGGTGCGCGCCACCAACCTGGAGGCAGGGACCTACAAGGTCATCGCGTGCGGCTTCGTGAGCGGACCCGACCCACAGAGCTATGACGGCACGCTGACAATCCAGACGGCGGAGCTCCCGCCTCCGCCTCCGCCTCCCGGACCGACCCGCGGGATCACGTTCGATCACGCGAACCTGAACGACCCGGTGCGCATGGTCGGCGAGCCCGACATCCAGATCGACAACCACGGCGGGAACTACGTGAGCGGTCCCGGCGGGAGCACGACCCAGGCGTCGTGGTTCTGGAAGTCAGAGGACGACGGGATCCAGTGGCACCTGATCGGCTGCCCGGCCAAGTCCAACTGCCAGAACGGGGGAGGAGACACCGAGATCACGATCGCGAACAACCGCGACGTGTTCGCCTCCGACCTGCAGACCCTGCAGTGCAACAGCACGTTCCGCTCCTACGACGAGGGCAAGACCTTCATCCCGGGCGAGGGCTGCTTCCCCGAGACCGACCGACAGTGGATGGGCGTCTACGATCCGAACTCGAGCGCCGAGGGACGGCGCATCTACCTCGGGGCCAACCACGTGGCCGGCTTCCCCGGGTGCTACGTGCTCGTCTCCACCGACAACGGCGTCACCTACCTGCCGCCCGACCCGGTGAACAACCCCGCCGCGAACATCGGTGGGAGCTGCATCGGACGCTTCGCGGTGGATCCGGACAACGGGGACATCTTCGTCCCGACGGCCGGAGGGACCACGCGCGTGTCCACCGACGGCGGCGTCACCTGGCAGGCGCGAGGCTCGAGCGGCGCCCAGGGGCATTTCTTCGCCCCGATCCAGATGGACACCGCGGGCAACCTGTGGCAGGCGTGGACCGAGGGCAGCGCCACCTACCTCTCGTACTCCACGGACCGCGGGTTCACGTGGCACCCCAAGATGCAGGTGAGCACCGGGCCGAACAGCCCGGTCGGGGGCAGCCCGGATCTCAGACAGGTGCTCTTCCCGTGGCTCGCCGTGGGCGACCCCGGTCGCGTGGCCGTCGTCTTCTACGGCACGAACGACACCGGCGACACCGGCGGGTTCCCCGGCAGCCCCAAGGCGCTGTGGCACGCCTACGCCACGTTCAGCACGAACGCCGTGGACCCGAATCCCACGTTCACGCAGGTCCAGGCCACCGAGCACGTCATGCATCGCGGCGCGATCTGCACCGGTGGGTTCCCCGGCTGTCTCCTGGCGAACTCCGACCGGTCCCTGGCCGACTTCTTCATGGTGGACAAGGATCCGCAGGGCCGGGTGTTCATCGCCTACAACGAGAACAGCGACCTCTCCGAGGTCGCGCCCGACCAGTTCATCGGCAGGCCCCTCAACGCGGTGATCCGTCTGCGCACGGGGCCCAGCCTGTTCGCCTCGCAGGGCAACCTGCTGCCGCTCCCCACCCCGGCGAACGTGACCATCGACTCCGCCTCCTCGAACGACGGCTCGCTGTCCGTGAGTGGCACCCACGGCCTCCCGCCGGGGAACTGGACCACCGATCCGGCGGGCGACGCCTCGTTCCCGGTGGTGCCGGTGGCGAGCGCCAACCATCCGGCCCTCGACATCCTGGAGGCCTCGGCCGGCGACGACGGGACGAACCTCACGTTCACGATGAAGATGGCCGATCTGTCTGCCGCGGCGCTCGCCGACGCGGCGACGGCCGGCGGCACGCCGTCGTGGATGGTCACGTGGTGGGAGGGCACGGGCGGCATCGGGCCCGACAACATGGATCCGCCGTTCGATTCCCACTGGTTCGTCAAGTGGCTGGGCGGCACGAACTTCGTGTACGGCAGAGTGGGCAGCATCGACCTTCCCGCCCTCGGGGCGCCGACGCCGAAGTTCCTTACCTACACGCCGACGGGCAACGCGTCGGGAAGCGTGGACGGCAACGAGGTGACGATCAGCGTTCCGCTGGCCGACGTAGGCGGCCTCGACGCGGGCGACAAGATCGACCACGTGTCCGCGTTCGCGCAGGTCGAGCACGGCGATGTCACGCTGAACGACTGGGCCGACCAGGCCAAGACCTTCTCGTATCGGGTCGGAACGCCGGCCGCGGGCCAGCACCTCCCGGAC
>JBIOUU010000009.1:0-6323 GCA_044867345.1 Actinomycetota bacterium | reverse complement strand
CTGTGGGCGCCGGTGGCGGACCGTTCGGGTGGCCAGGCCATCCCGGCGACGTCGGGGCGGAAGGAAGGGGTGCACTCCTATTACTGGACGGTCCGGGAGTTCGTCCGGGAGCGGTTCCTGCGGTTCCTGTTCGCCGAGGCCGAAGACGAGCGGTCCCAGATCGCCGACCTGGTGGCCAGGGTGGAGTCGCACCTCGACCGGGAGTGCCAGGACGATCCCGACCATCACGCCACCGTGCTGTACGGGGGCTACCCGGTGAAGGACTTCGACCAGCTGTGCGACATCGTCCACGAGAACATGGAGGACGAGCACTCCGCCTGGCGGGGCCGGCTGGCCGAAGGGACCGTTGCGGCCTTCCAGCGCAGGCTGGATGCGGGCCGGCAGCGCATCCGCCACCTGATCTGGGGCCGGGACGCCGAACACCCCGAACGCCACCGCATCGACTGGGAAGCCGCCCAGGTCAGCGTGATCGACATCCATGGGCTGCACGACCGGGCCAAGCGGTTCGTCACCGGGGTGGTCATCAAGCGCCTGTTCGAGGAGAAGGAGAGCCGCGGGACCCGCCTTCCGTTGACCTTCCTCGTGCTGGACGAACTGAACCGCTACGCGCCGCGGGAGGGATGGAGCCCCATCAAGGAGGTCCTCCTTGATGTGGCCGAGCGAGGGCGATCCCTCGGGATGATCCTAGTGGGGGCTGAACAGACGGCGAGCGAGGTCGAACGGCGGATCATCGCCAACGCCGCGTTCCGGGTGGTGGGACGGCTGGACACCGCGGAGGCCCAGCGCAGCGAGTACGGGTTCCTGCCGGCGGTGACTCGGTCCCGGGCCTCGATCCTGAAGCCCGGTTCGATGATCCTCCAACAGCCCCACATCCCGATCCCCATCCAGATCCGGTTCCCCTTCCCGTCGTGGGCCACCCGGGCGGAGGAGGCTGCCGAGTCCGGAGCCGATCCGTTCGCGCCATTCCGCGCGGACTAGGAGGTACGAGGAAAGTCCAGCGACCAGCCGCTTCGATGGACCACGTCGTCGAAGGGGCGGCGGTTGTGCCGGATCGGCTTGATCGGCCGGTCCGCCGGATAGCCGAAGGCGATCAGGTAGGCGCACCGGTGATCCTTCGGATGACCGAGCACCTTGCGGGCCTGGTCCTGGTCCATGACCGAAGAGTGACCGCTGCCGATCCCCAGGTCGGCCGCGCCGAGCATCATGCTCATCGTGACCTGCCCGAGGTCGTACTCGATCGAGCAATCCGTGTCCGGATCGTTGGTCTCCCGTGCGATCAGGGCCACCGTAGCCGCGGACGTCGCCACGTGCCGCCCATACCGCCACACCTTCGCCAGCTCTTCCAGCTGCTTCCGGTCGGTGACCAATACGAAGTCCCATCGCTGCTCGTTCATGGACGACGGTGACCGGCGTCCGGCCTCGAGGATCCGATCCAGGTCGGCGGATGGGATCGGGCGGTCCGCGTACTGGCGGACGTTGCGGCGAGCTCGGATGGCGTCCCACGTCTCCACCGGCGCGCTCCTAGGGCGTCAGGAGGACGCAGCGAATGGCGGAGAGTCCGGATGCGACCTCCGTCCAGGTGGCGCCCTCGTCGCTGGAGGCGAACACCCTGCCCTCCTCGGTGCCGAATGCGGCGGCCCCGTGGTCGGGCAACGCGTCGAGACACAGGCTGTCGATGTTCTGATCGAACCACTCGGGGAGGCCGCTTCTGCAACGTTCGAACGGACCTCCCCGAACCGGGGCCCGGTACACGGCAGCCCGGCCGCCCCTCGGCCCGGTGGAGGCTGATACGAGCAACGTGTCGCCGCTCAACGCCACCCCCCGGCAATACTTGGCGTGAAGCCCTTCGGTCCTGATCGCCCACGACTCCCCGCCATCCCCGCTCACCGCCAGGCCCCGAGCGCAAGCTGCGAAGACCTGGCCGTAGGCCCAGACGCGGTGGACATCGGCGTGGATGTCGATGGTCGGTTCCCAGCTCTCGCCGTCGTCCCTGGACCGGACGATCCCGCCCACGTGGACGTTCACGTAGATGGTGCCGCGGTCTTCGGAGATCGAGCGAGAATCGGGCGGCCCACCCCAGGGCGTGTACCACTGGTCGCGCCCTTCCACCTTGTCGAATGGATAGACCCGCTCGAGCCCGCGCTCGGCCACGCGGTACAGGTGGGCCTCCGACGTCCCGACTAGGACTCCCGCCCCCGTGTCGACGATGCACCTGGCCCGGAGGCCCTCTCCTTCCAGCGTGCCCCTGCGTTCCCACACTGACCCGCCGCTTCTCCATACCTCCACTTCGTCCAGGACCGCCCACAGCTCGGAGTAGCCGGGACCCGGTCCCAGACCCGTGACCGCGCGACCCTTGTGCTGAACAGGCCCGGAACGCCCGTCAGGCTCGAACTCGTGGAGACCATCCTCCGTCCCAACCAGGATGCGCATCGCCCTCCCTCCTCCTGCCTCATCTCCTTCCCGTCCAGCACTGGACCAACCCGAGGCGGCCTGCCACAATGCCCCAACCGAGCGAATTACAGGGGTGTGATTCTTGTCACTCTGGGCGGTAGGCTGAGGCCATGCGGTTCCTCCACACCGCCGACTGGCACGTGGGGAAGCACCTCCGGGGGCGTTCCCGCGACGACGAGACCGCGGCCGCGTTGGACCAGGTGGTCGAGATGGCCCGGGACGCCGCCGTCGACGCGGTCCTGGTCGCCGGAGACGTCTACGAGCATCGGACGGTCTCTCCGGAGGCCGACCTCATCGTGTTCGAAGCCCTGGCCCGGCTCCGCGACACCGGCGCGGCCATCGTGCTCATCCCCGGCAACCACGACTCGTGGCAGCGGCTTGAAGCGCTGAGCAAGCTGCTCCTCCCGCTGGGGATCATGCCCGTTCCCCGAGTGCTCCGCCCTGCCGACGGAGGCGTCGTGGAGGTGCCGAGCCGCGACGGGGGGGAGGCCTCCGTGGTGGCGTGCGTTCCGTTCGTCCCGGAGCGCCGGTTCGGGGACGCCGCGGCGCTTTTCGACGACCGGGCCTCGGCTTTCACCGCCTACGACGAGGGGATGGGAGCGGTGATGGACGGGATGGCCCGGGCCTTCCGCACGGACCGGGTCAACGTGCTGATGGGCCACATGATGATCGACGGGGCGAAGCTCGGGGGCGGCGAGCAGGAGCTCACCATCGGCATGGCCTACGCGGTCTCCCCCACCCGGTTGCCCGCCACCGCCACGTACGTCGCCATGGGCCATCTCCACCGGCCCCAAGCCGTCCGCCGCGCGCCGTGCCCCACACGGTTCGCCGGGTCGCTCATCCAGCTCGACTTCGGTGAGGTGGACCAGGACAAGTCCGTGGTGCTGGTCGAGGCCAGGGCCGGCAAGCCCGCCAGGGCGGAGGAGCTGCCGGTCACGGCGGGGCGCCGCCTGGTCGACGTCTGCGGCACGCTCGACGACGTCCTGTCGATGGCCGGCACGACAGAGGACGCGTTCCTGCGGGTCAGGGTGAAGACCGATGGACCGGTGCCGGGCATCGCCGAGCGCGTCCGCGAGGTCCTCCCTGGCGCCGTCGCGGTGGAGCTCGATTACGAACGGGCCGAACACGAACGCCCCGAAGGAGGCGTCCGGACCCTCCAGCCACGCGATCAGTTCGTCCACTACTACCAGCACGCCCACGAAGCCGATCCCGATCCAGAGCTGGTCGCCGCCTTCGACGCCCTGCACGCCGAGGTGGCCGAGGGCGGGGGGTAGCGATGCGGCCCATCCGGCTCGAGGTCAAGGGGTTCACCGCCTACCGCGAGACCCAGGTCCTCGACTTCGAAGACCTGGACCTGTTCGCCGTCACCGGCCCCACGGGCTCGGGGAAATCCTCGCTGCTCGACGCGATCACGTACGCCCTGTACGGACGGGTCCCCCGGATCGGCAACCGGGCGAGCCTGTTGATCGCACAGGGACAGCCTCGCCTGGCCGTGATGCTCGACTTCGACGTGGACGGACACCGCTACCGCATCACCAGGACCACGGGCCAGAAGGCCGCCAGCGCTACGGTTCGCCTGGAACGGCAGGTCGACGGGGATTGGCGATCGTTCGGGGACGGGGCGGACCGCATCCGCGACGCCACCAGGTCGATCGAGGATCTGATCGGGCTCGACTACGCCGCATTCACCCGCTCCGTCCTCCTGCCGCAGGGCGAGTTCCAGGAATTCCTGGTGGGCGATCCGGCGGAGCGACGGCGCATCCTCACCGAGTTGCTGGGGTTGGAGCTGTTCGTCCGGATGGCCCGCCGGGCCGGCGAGGTGGCCGCCACGGCGAAAGCTGCCGCTCAGGCCAAACACGAGGTCCTGTCCGATCAGTACGACGGCCTGGACAAGGGTGCCGTCCGCGAAGCCCGCAAGGTGGCCAAGGAGGCGGGAGCCCGGAGCGAGGCCATGGCCCAGGTGGAGCGGTCGCTGGAGGGGCTGTCCAGAGAGTGGCAGGCGGAAACGAGGCGCGTCGAAGCGGTGGAGGAGTTGGTGGGCGAGGCAGACGAACTCGCTCGCTCGGCGCACATCCTGGCAGAAGGGTTCGACGGCCTGGCCGCTCAGGTCGAACAGGCAGAGGTTCGCGCGGCCGCGCTGGAGGAAGAGGCCAAGCGGTCGGCGCTCGAGGCCGAGGAAGCCGGCCGGACGCTGGCGGAAGCCGAAGAGCGACTGGGGACCGCCGAGACGCTGGCCGTTCTCAAGGCGACCCTGGACGAGCTGACGCGGGTGGATGGACGCATCCGGACAGCGCAGGCGGCGTTGGTCCAGACCGAGGCCTCGGCCGGTGCGAGACAGGCCACGCTGGAACGGGTTCGTGCCGCCGCCGCGGACGCCGAGGTGGCTCTGGAGCGCGGCCGGTCCACGGTGAGAGAGGCCGAAGCCGAGCATGAGCGTGTGCACACGGCCGACGTCGTCGCGGCGCTGGTGCGGGGGAAGATGGTTGGAGACCCCTGCCCGGTATGCGAACGGCCCCTGGAACTCGTCCCGAAGGTCGACGCTCGCGGACTGGATGAGTCGACGAGGAGATTGGAGACGGCCCGCACGACGGTGAAGCGGGCGGAGGCGGCATGGAGCAAGGCGGACCGCGATGTCGCCGTGGCCGAGCGGGACCTGACCGCCTCCCACGAGGAGATCCTGCGCCGCGGATCAGACGTCTCTGCGTGCCTCGCCGAGCGGGAGGGCGTGGTCGCTCACGTTCGATCGGACTTCGGCGGCCCGCTCCCGGACGACCCCGTGGCCGAGGTGGACGCCCGGGCGGAGGGGCTTCGAGTCCTCCGGGAGCGCCTCGGCGAGACGGAGGCTGCGGCACGGGAGGGCGACGTGCAGGCGAGCCGGGCCAGGGATGCCGTTCGCTCGCTGGCCGCGCGGTCTGGAGAGCTGGTGGGATCCCTTCGCGGCCTCCCGCTGAGCCGGCTGGTGGTTCGCGCTCGGGAGCTCGTTCCGACCCTGACGCTGGGCACCGAAGGCCTCGCGCCTGTGTCGTCAGACCCGACAGAGGCGGGGGAAGCCGCTCGACGCTTCGCCACGACCGCCGAAGCAATGGCGGAGGGCCTTCGTTCCGCCGCGGAGGGAGCCCATGGGGGTCTCCAGGATCTCCTGGATCGAGCCCGCGATGCCCTGCCGGCCGGGATGCCGGTGGCGCTCATCACGGACTTCGAGGAGCTGTTGCACGCCGTCCGGGCCACCGCGAAGGAGATGGTGGAAGCTGCAACGGCGGCGAAGAAGGACGCCGAACGCCTGGCCCAGCGGCTCGGTGAGCGGCAAGCGTTGGAGAAGCAGGCCATGTCGCTGGAGAAGCACGCTGCCGTCTACCAGGCTCTGGCCGGCGAGCTCCGGGCCGACCGGCTGATCGACTTCCTCCAGGAAGAGGCGCTGGAATTGCTGGCCCTGGCCGGCTCGGAGCGCCTGCTGTTCCTGTCGCAAGGGCGTTACCGGCTGGTGTTCGAAGACGACGAGTTCTTCGTGGAGGACCGGCAGAACGGCGACGAGCGCAGGTCGGTCCGCACCCTGTCCGGCGGTGAGACGTTCCTCGCGTCGCTGGCCCTGGCCCTCGCCCTGTCCGAACAGATCCAGTCGCTGGCGGTGACCAGCCGGGCGCCGCTCCAGAGCCTGTTCATCGACGAGGGGTTCGGTGCGCTGGACCCGGAGGTCCTGGAAGTGGCCAGCGAGGGCCTGTCCCAATTGGGCGGCCAGGACCGCCTGGTCGGGGTTATCACTCACCTGCCGGAGCTGGCGGAACGGCTCCCGGTCCGGATCGAGGTGAAGAAGCTCCCGGGAGGGAGCCGCCTGGAGCGGGTGTCCTGAAAAAGCCTCACCGCGCGAAGACCTC
>JBIOUU010000008.1:0-2128 GCA_044867345.1 Actinomycetota bacterium | reverse complement strand
CCCGTCTCTTCAACTCGAGTCTCGACGGAAACGCACGCCGCGCGATCGACATCCACGAAGGAGAAGAAGTTGACGAGTCCGCCTTCAAGGCGCTCGTTCGCCAAGCGGTCGCCCTCAACAGTTCTGGGAAGTCGAAACCTTCGAAGAAAGCGAAGTCCTAAGGGATTCCGCCCTGAACAGGTCCGACATCGGGGTGGCGGAGGTGTCGTTCCGCCCGAGCGTACCCGGGTCGAAGATGGCCTATTGGGACCCTACCGGTCAGGAATGTTTGGAAGTCAAAGTCTGACCCCAGAGGAGCATCAGAGCCGCGAAGGCCTTGATCGCGCGCCGCGCATCCTCGAGCCGGATGTGCTCGTTGGGCGCGTGGATGAGGCTCCCGCTGTAGCCGACGCCCGGCGGCAGCGCAGCCGGCGTGCCCCGGCTCGTGTAGAACCACGTCGACGACGAGCCGCCCATCCAGGGGAAGACGGCGGGCGGCCGCCCGTACACGTCCCGGCAGGCGGCGCCGAGCGCCTCTCCGATGCGCGAGGAGATCGGTGAGGCGCCGGGCTCGAAGGTGCTGTGCTGGATGACCTCGACGTCGGCGAACCCCTTCCGGCGAAGGTGCGCCTTGAGGGCGGCGAGGACCCGGAGCGGCCGCTGGCCGGGCAGCAGGCGGAAGTCGAGCTTGGCCGCGGCGTGCGCCGGGTTGATGGTCTTGCTTCCAGCGCCCGTGTACCCGGACACGAGGCCGTCGATGTTGCAGGTCGGATTGTAGCAGTAGGCGACCAGCCGTCCCAACCGGGTCTTGCCTCCGAAGACCCCCGTGACGCCGTACGCCTTCTGCCAGGCACGGGGGTCGAAGGGGTTCTTCCGAAGGAGGCCGAGCGCCTCACGCGTCGGGCGCGGCACCCCGTCGTAGAAGCCCGGGATCAGGACGCGCCCCCGCACGTCCCGGATGACGCTGAGCGCCGCGAGGAGACGCCAGGCGGGGTTGGGTAGCGACGCGGCAAGCGAGCTGTGCTGATCCACGTCCGCCGTGCGGACACGTAGCTCGACGTAGAGGATGCCCTTGCTCCCCATGTAGAGCTCCGGAACCCCCTCGGGCGTGTGCCCCGCGCCCTCGATGGTGGCCCCGTCGCCCCGGAAGAGGGCCGGATGCTGCCGGGCAAAGGCGGGGAGGTGGGGACTGCCCACTTCCTCCTCCCCCTCGACCATGAACCGCAGGCGTACCGGCACCGTCCCCAGGACGTCCCGGATGGCGGCCTGCGCCACGGCTTGCGCGACGACGTTGCCCTTGGTGTCGGCCACGCCCCGAGCGTAAAGCTTGCCGTCCTCCACGACGGGGTCGAACGGCGCACGCCGCCACTGCTCGATCGGGTCCACCGGCTGGACGTCGTAGTGGTTGTAGAGGATCAGCGTCCCGGCATCGGGCGCCCCCGCGACCTCCCCCACGACCATGGGCGGCCCCCCGGGTACGTCCATGAGGCGAGCCTCTACTCCGTGGCGGCCGAGAAGCGCGCGCGTGAAGTCGGCTCCCTCGGCTTCCGCCTCGCGCCGGGCGCTGATCGTCGGCACCCGGGCGTAGGCGCGGAGCTCTTCCACGAACTCGTCGAACCGGCGGTCAATGTGCGCGTACACCTCTTGGCGCGTCGCCTCGGGGATCCGGTCGGTCATGCCAGCACCTCCATCGGAATGGAACGGAGCCTCACATCAGCCCCATGAGCTGCCAGACCGGCACGCTGAGGAGGAGCGCGACCGGACGAAGGAGGCTCTCGAGCACGAGCGGCCACCGCGCCTGAGCGTGCGTGAAGAGATCCCCCTCGCTTGCGAAGTAGACGATGGCGTAGCCCGAGTTCACGTAGGGCAGGATCGTGTGGTCGCCCGCGATGAGGGCCACCAGCACCGGGATGAAAGGATGGAAGCCGAGTCCCTCGGCGATTGGCATGGCGACGAGGGCGATGATGGTCGACGCCGTCATCCAGGGCACGAAGAAGTGGAGCACGAAGGCGATGATCGAGATGGTCAGCACGAAGCCGTAGGGGTTCTTGACCAGGGCCGGCATGCCGCTCTGCACGAGCGACGTCAGCCAGGCATCGATGTGGAGCGTCGTGAACACGTTGCCGAGGCTCAGGATCACCCCGCAGTA
>JBIOUU010000007.1:0-2380 GCA_044867345.1 Actinomycetota bacterium | reverse complement strand
GTGTCCGCCGCCGGGGTGGCCGCGTATTACGCCGGTCGAGGGCTCATCGGAGGTTGGGTCATCGACGACGTCGACGCCCGCCAGCAGGACCGGGTGAGGTCGCTCGGGATCAGGGCGACCGTCACCGACACGATCATGGTCGACGACGCCGCCGCCGAACGCCTCGCCCGGACCGTCCTGGCCACCGCCATCGGGGAAACCCGATGACCGTCGAGGTCATCCCGGTCCGGGGGATCCCGGAGGTCCGGCCGGGCGACGATCTGCCCGCGCTGATCGAGGCCGCCCTCAGGACCGCGAAACTGATCCTTCAGGACGGCGACGTGGTGGCCGTGACACAGAAGGTCGTGTCGAAGGCAGAGGGCCGTGTGGTGCCGGAGGGCGCCGGAGGCAAGCCGGGATGGGTGGCAAGGGAGACCCGCCGGGTGGTGGCCCGTCGCGGCAACCTGGTCGTCGCGGAGACCCGGCACGGGTTCGTGTGCGCGAACGCCGGCGTGGATGCCTCCAACGTGGGCAAGGGCTTCCTCACCTTGTTGCCGGAGGACCCGGATGGAACGGCGGAGCGCATGCGCTCGGCCCTGTCGAAAACAACGAATGCCGACCTCGGCGTGGTCATCACCGATACCTTCGGGAGGCCTTGGCGGAGCGGAGTGGTCAACGTGGCCATCGGGTGCGCAGGGCTCCCCGCCGTGGTGGACCTGCGGGGTACGAAGGACGCGGTCGGCCGGGTTCTGGATGCGACGGTGGTGGCCCTGGCCGACGAGGTGGCGGCGGCCAGTGGCCTGGTCATGGGAAAGGCGGACGGGATCCCTGCCGTGGTGGTCCGGGGAGTCCATGCAGAAGCGCGTCCGTCGCCCGCCTCCGCGCTGGTGCGTCCTCCCGACGAAGACCTGTTCCGAACCTCTCCCCTACAAGCGATCCACGACCGGGTGGAGGCGACCGTGTTCGAGGATCGAACCGTCCCCCGCCCGCTGATCGCAGAGGCCCTGGCAGCGAGGGGGGCCTCAGAAGAAGACGAGGAGCCACTGATCCTCGTGGCGGTCGACTCGAGGCTCGGTCGCCAGCGGATCCTGAGGGCCGCGGACGCCGAAGCGCATTCGCTGTTGGCCGGTGCGCCGGTGGTGCTCGTGCCGTTCGTCCGTTTGAGCGAAGGGCTCTCCGGAGCCGAGCGAGACGGGACCGTCGCGCGAGGCGGAGCCGCCGTGCAGGACCTCCTTCTGGCGCTGTCCGCGCAGGGTCTGGCGTCGAGCTGGCTCGCTCCGAGCAGGTTCGATCCCGACGTGCTGCGAAAGGCCCTCTCCGTCTCGGAGGGGCTTCCACTGGGAGCGGTGGTGGCCGGATGGCCGGTCCCTGCCAGATGAGCCGGAACGCTTCGGTCCGCGACATCACGAGTGTGGCCCCGCTGGCCGGCGTGGTCCTGTGCGGTGGGCGGAGCGCTCGGATGCGGGCCGACAAGGCCTTGCTGGAGGTGGAGGGGCGGCCCCTCGTGTTGCGAGTGGCGGCCCGGGTCGCGCGGGTGGCCGACCCCGTCATCCTCGCCATCGGCACTCGGGGTCGACTGGGATCGCTCGGATACCTCGAGGTTGCCGACGAGCGTCCAGGCGATGGTCCTCTGGCGGGCCTGGTGGCAGGGTTGGCCGCATCCCCGCACGAGCTCGTGGCCGCGGTGGGGGTCGACATGCCATTCGTCAGTCCAGAATTGCTTTCGTTCCTGGCCGCGCTGCACCAAGACGAAGACGCGGTGGTGCCGATCTCCGCCGGGGGGCCAGAACCCCTACACGCCGTCTACGCCCGTTCGGCTCTCCCGGCGCTCCGGCAGGGCCTTGGCGAGGGCGTCCTATCCCTCCGCCTCCTGCTGAAGAGACTGCGGGTGCGGGAGATCGGCGAGTCGCAGTGCCGCCGCGTGGACCCCAGCGGGCGGTTCGCTCTCAACATCAACCGGCCGGAGGATCTCGCCGGGCTCAGCCGCGACTACGGGGACAGGGATTGAGCCCGCGATAGAGTTCGGGAGGCTGTTCCAACCATCGCCCAAGCCGGGCTCTCCCCCTCTTTTCACGAAGGAGGTGCTACCGCATGAGCGACGAGCACAGCAGCGAACGGGAAGATCGCCGATCGGACATTCCAGCAGGGAGACGAAGCGACGCTTCGGGACCGCCCCTCGTGGACGGCGTCGTCGAGAGGACCTCGCGGTTCTCCGCGGAGGTCGTGGCTACCATGATCTCGCTGGCCAGCGCGGCCTTCGGCGTCGTGGCGGCATTGGCCTGGAACACCGCCATCACGTCGGCGTTCGCCGAAGCATTCGGCACCGCCGGAAGGCTGAGCGCCCTGTTCGTGTACGCGGTCGCGGTGACCCTGATCGGGGTGATCGTGATCGTTTTGCTGG
>JBIOUU010000006.1:0-12200 GCA_044867345.1 Actinomycetota bacterium | reverse complement strand
GCTGACGGTGTTCACCGGCGTCTCCCGCTCGGGCAAGAGCTCGCTGGTGTTCGGCACGATCGCCGCGGAGTCGCAGCGGCTGATCAACGAGACCTACAGCGCCTTCGTGCAGGGCTTCATGCCGACGCTGGCCCGGCCCGAGGTCGACGTTCTGGACGGGCTGACAACGGCGATCATCGTCGACCAGGAGCGGATGGGCGCCAACGCCCGCTCTACCGTCGGAACCACCACCGCCGCCAACGCGATTCTGCGCATCCTCTTCAGCCGACTCGGCAAGCCGCACATCGGCTCGCGCAACGCGTTCTCCTTCAACGTCCCTTCGGTCCGAGCGAGCGGTTCGATCACGATCGAACGCGATGCCGGCAAGAGCGTGAGACAGACCCGGGTCTGTGCGAGACCCTCAAGGCGCGTGCCGTCACCGACTTCACCCAGGAGCCCACCGAGCCTTTCTACGGCACCGACATGGGCGCCCGCGACCCTTCGGCAACGCCATCCGGATCCTTCAGCCGGGGAAGGTCACCCAGGAGGCGACGGCCTGACCGATCCGGCGAGCAGAACCCCGTGGCGATCACAGAGATCGCGCACGGCGACCCACTAAGGTCGAGGCGGGGCCCCGATCCATGACGTCGGGGCCACGGCTCAGCGCCGTAGGCGCGCAGGAGGTCAGAAGACACTATGGCTGAGAGGAAACCTGGAAAGAAGGCCACGCAGAAGTCCGCCAAGAGCACCACGGCGATCGGCAAGATGTCCAAGGGATTCACGGACGAGGAACGAGCTGCGATGAAGGAGCGCGCCCAAGAGCTGAAGGCGGCCGCGCGCCGCGGCCCGCGCGCGGACAAGGCGGACGGCGAAAGCGCCGTACTCGCGAAGATCGCCGACATGCCGAAACCAGATCGCGCCATGGCCAAGCGGCTCCATGCGATCATCAAAGCCAGCGCGCCAGCCCTCTCACCGAAAACCTGGTACGGGATGCCCGCGTATGCCAAGGACGGCAAGGTCGTCTGCTTCTTCCAAAGTGCGCAGAAGTTCAACACGAGGTACGCGACGTTCGGCTTCAGCGATGAGGCGAACCTCGACGAAGGCGCCATGTGGCCGGTCGCCTTCGCGCTGAAGGAGTTGACCGCCGCCGAAGAGGCAAGGATCGGTGCGCTCGTGAAGAAGGCGGTGAGCTGAGCTTCATCCGCAGCTTCCGCGTCTCTTCGGGGAGACGCCGCACCGTTACCTGCAGCGGCGGCCGGTGGAGCGCTCGATGTTGCGATCGAGCAGTTTCGGAGAAGCCGCCGCGGCGGCTTCTCCAGACGGATCGCGATCGCCGACCACGTCGTCGACCTCGGCCCGGCGCCGGTACGGCGGGCGGCACCGTCTGCTTCGAGGGCACCGTCGAGGGGCCTGCGGGCCAGCGGCACCCTCACCGGCCGCCATCTCGACGACCGGGCCGCCCTCAAGGAGACGGCGCGGGCACCCACCGGCACGATGGAGATCCGCGGCGCGACGGCACAGGCGCGGGAGTGGACGAGCCGGGAGTCGGTTCGGAAAATGCGGGCATGCGACGCAACCGCTCGACGCCCGAGGAGCAGCACCTGCTCGACCTCGCGCGGCTGCGCCGTGTCCGCGACCCGATCGACCGGGAGTACGCGCAGCCGCTGGACGTCGAGGCGCTCGCCCGCGGCGCGCATATGTCGGCCGGGCACCTCAGCCGCCAGTTCCGGCTCGCCTACGGCGAGTCGCCGTACAGCTACCTGATGACGCGGCGCATCGAGCGCGCGATGGCGCTGCTGCGTCGCGGCGACCTCAGCGTCACGGAGGTCTGTTTCGCGGTCGGCTGCTCGTCGCCGGGCACCTTCAGCAGTGGCTTCACCGAACTGGTCGGTATGCCGCCCAGCACCTACCGGCGCCACGCGGCGGGCCGACGGCGGGGATGCCCCCGTGCGTGGCGAAACAGGTGACCAGACCGATCAGGAATCGAGAAGCGCCGGTCACCGAGTCGCAGCTAGTGTGACGCCATGGACATCACCATTCACTCGACGTTCCTCCCGCACGACGACCCGGACGCATCCCTGGCCTTCTATGCGACGCCCTCGGCTTCGAGGTCCGCAACGAGGTCGAATACGGCGGGATGCGCTGGATCACGGTCGGCCCCGCCGACCAGGCCGGCACGTCCATCGTCCTGTACCCGCCGCCGCAGCCCCCGGCGTCACCGACGACGAGCGCCGCACCATCGCCGAGATGATGGCCAAGGGTACCTACGCCTCCATCAACCTGGCCACCGCCGACCTCGACGGCACCTTCGAGCGGCTGCAGGCCAGCGACGTCGAGGTCGTCCAGGAGCCGACCGAGCAGCCGTACGGGGTTCGCGACTGCGCCTTCCGCGATCCCGCGGGCAACCTGATCCGCATCCAGGAGCTGCGCTGAGTGGTCCGGCGATCGCAGGCCTGGCCTGCACAGACGGCACCGTGAGGCGCTGAGACGAGATCTGGCATCCGTTTCGACTCGTCCCTCCGGTCAGCCATCAAGCACGGTTTCCGAATCATTCGATGGCATCCCCTGAACAGCGAGGCCCCGCACTCACGTGGGCCGTCGAATGAGGAGACACGTCCTTAGGAGCGGATGCGCTCGCCCGTGGGATCGTAGAGGGGGTCCGAGGCGACCTCGGCGTCCATGCGCGCTCCGAACACCTCGACCGCGAGCGAGGTGCCGGCCGATGCCAGGTCGGCCGGCAGGTAGGCGAAGGCGATGCTCTTGCCGACGGTGTATCCCACGCCGCCGGACGTCACACGGCCGACGACCTCCCCATCGGCGAACACGGGCTCGTTGCCAAGGGCGACGGACCGGGGATCGGCCAGCACGAGGCAGGAGAGGCGCTTACCGGGGCCGTTGGAATCCCGCCGCAGCGCCTCCCGGCCGGTGAACTCGCCCCTGTCCATCTTCACGGCGAACTGGAGGCCCGCCTCCAGCGGGGTCTCCTCCGACGTGATGTCCGCGCCCCAGGCCCGGTAGCCCTTCTCCAGCCGGAGGGAGTCGATGGCCCGGTACCCCGCCGGGACGAGGTCGAACGGCCGCCCCGCCTCGACCAGGACGTCCCACAGCCTGAGGGCGAACTCCATCGGCGGGTAGAGCTCCCAACCCAGCTCGCCGACGTACGTCACGCGAAGGGCGAGGCACGGGACGTCGCCGACCACGACGTCCCGCTGGGTCATGTACGGGAACGCCCGATTGGAGAGGTCCGCCGGCGTCGAGGAGATGAGGATGTCCCGCGCCCTCGGCCCCCACAGGGCCAGGCAGGCCAGGCTCGACGTGACGTCCCGAACGTCCACGTCATCCTCCGGCCTTGCCTCGCCCCGGATCCACGCCAGGTCGTGGGGGCCGAAGGCCGTGCCGGTGATCAGCAGATACCGTTCGGCGTCCAGGCGCGTCGCCGTGAGGTCACACTCGATCCCACCGCGCTCGTTCAACAGCTGCGTGTACACGACCCGGCCGGGTGGAACGTCCACATCGTTCGCGCAGATGCGCTGGAGGAACGAACAGGCGTCCGGACCCGAGACCTCGATCTTGGCGAAGCTCGTCTCGTCGAACAGGCCGGCCCGCTCCCTGGTTGCCAGGTGCTCGGCGGGGATGGCGGTCGACCAGTGCTGGCCGGCCCATCCCCGGGGGCGCAGCTCCTCGAACCGCTCGTCCTCGTTGGTCCGGAACCAGTTCGGTCGTTCCCACCCGGCCTTCTCGCCGAACTCGGCCCCGAGGTCCGCCAGGCGAGCGTAGGTCGGGGCCATCTTCAGCGGCCGTCCCGCCCGTCGCTCCTCGCCCGGGTAGTGGATGTCGTAGTAGGTGGCGTAGACCTCGGACGCCCGGTCCCTCGCGTAGGTCCGGCTACGGTAGTGCCGCCCGAATCGCCGGAGGTCCATCTTCCACACGTCGAGCTCGGGACGGCCCCGGGCGATCCACTGCGCCATCACCTTGCCCACGCCACCGGCCCCCGCGATGCCGTGCGCGCAGAACCCGGCGGCGACGAAGAAGCCTCCGACGTCGGACTCGCCGAGGATGAACTCGCCGTCCGGGGTGAATGCCTCCGGCCCGTTGATCATCCTCACGACGCCGGCGGACTGCATCGCGGGGATCACGCCGAAGCACCCCTCCGCGAGCGGCTCGAAGCGCGGCCAGTCCGCCGGAAGCAGCTCGTTGTTGAAGCCGGCCGGTGGGCCCTCCTCGTCCCAGGCCCACGGGGCCGGGTCGCGCTCGTATCCCCCGGCCACCAGGCCTCCACCGGCCTCCGCCCGGAAGTACACGAGGCGGTCGGGGTCACGGAGCGTGGGGAGGTCCCCATGGACGCCGTCGATGGGCTCCGTCAACAGGTACTGGTGGGCGAAGGGCACGACCGGCACTTCCACGCCGGCCTTCCGCGCGAGCTGGTTGGCGAAGATCCCACCCGCATCCACGACGACATCCGCGCGGATGGGATCCCGGCCGTCGAACGTGACGCCGCGCACCCGGCCGTCGTGGACGTCGATGCCGGCGATCCGGGCGCCGGTCAGGATCCGGCATCCTCTCCGCCGGGCCCCCTCGGCCAGCGCCATGGTCAGGCCGCTCGGGTCCACGTAGCCGTCGGTGGGCAGATGCGCCGCCCCCATCACGCCCTCCGGATCGAACAGGGGGAAGCGCTCCATGGCCTCCTCGGTCGAGACGATCGCAAGGGGAAGACCGAACGTTCGCCCCCATCCCGCCAGACGCTGGAGCTCCTCGATCCGCTCCGCCGACGAGGCCAGGCGGAGCGATCCCACCTCGTGCCATCCCGGGTCGACTCCGGTCTCCGCCTCCAGCCGGCGGTACAGCTCGACCGAATACATCATCATCCGGGTGAGCGACACGCTCGACCGAAGTTGGCCGACCAGTCCGGCTGAGTGGAAGGTGGAGCCCGAAGTCAGGTCGGAACGTTCCGCCAGCACGACGTCGGTCCACCCCAGATCCGTCAGGTGATACGCGATGCTGGCGCCGGCGACGCCGCCTCCGACGATGACCGCTCGCGCCTGGTCCACGCCGCTCACATCCCCATCGGTCAGATCCCGGCCGCCGCGTCCTCCAACCAGCCGTCGAACCCGGCATCGCGGGCGCTCTCCAGGCACCTGGCGAGGTGCCGCCCGGCATAGTCGACGTAGTCGAAGTCCAGGGTAGACAGGCCTTGCTGCACCACGCCCCACATGGCCTCGCGGAAGTCCGACATCACCCGCATGAGCTTCAGGCGAGCCACGTGGGCCGGGGTTACTCGGCCGAAGTACAGCTCGAGGAGCAGCATCTGGGCGTCCTCGCTGATGCCGTTGTTGATCGAGAGGTTCCCCAGATCGAAGAACAGGTCGCCCATCCCGGCGTACTCGTAATCCACGATCAGGACTCGCCGCTCCTTCACCAGGAAGTTGGCGTTCAGCAGGTCGTTGTGGCAGGGGCGAAGAGGGATCGGGGCTCGGCCGAAGGCTCGCTCGATCCGGTCGGCGAACGCGAGCGCGGAATCGTACACGTCGGGCACCCGTACGCCGTGCTCCTCGGCCACCGTTCGGTACTCGCGGACCACTCGGAACGCGTCGAACGTGGACGGGATGCTCCCCATCGCGTGGATGGACTTCACCGATCGCACCACCTGCTCGAGGACCTCCCTCCGCTCGAGGTCCTCCGGCGGCAGCGGATCGGCCTCGACGAACATCGTGACCAGGGCACGAAGCTCGGGTAGATACGCGACGACCTCCGGCGCCACGCCGGCCTTCGCCGCGGCCATCGCTGCCTGGTGCTCGGCCGCCCGATCGATGCCGAGGAGCTCCGTGTCCTTGCCGGACAGTCGCACGACGAAGGACCGGGCCGCGACGTCGACACGGAAGTTCCTGTTGGTGATGCCCCCGCCGAGCGGGACGACCTCCGGCTCGAGGCCGGACCAGCCGGGAACCGCGGCCACGACCGAGGCAAGGTCGGGGTCGAGGGCCTGTGCCACGGCGCGAAGGCTACTCTCATAGGCTAGGCGGGGCGACCCGACGGAAGGTTTCGACGTGCGTATGGCAGGCAGGGCCCTCGTGGTTGGCGCCATCGGCGCGGCCCTGCTGGCCTTGGGGTCGTCACTCGGCGCCGCCATCGCTCGCGCCAAGGCCGCTCCCACCCTGAAGGTCGATCCGTCCTCCGGCGGCGTGGGGAGCACCGTGCTGATCGCCGGCCAAGGGTTCTGCGGCAGTCCGGCGTGTTCCTCGGTTCAGGTCTCCTTCGCCGGCATCGTCGTTGCCGACGGCATCGGCGTCGGGGCCGACGGGGGGTTCGCCCGGAGCGTGGCGGTCCCCGGTGGGATCCCGCCAGGCGAGAAGGCGGTGGCCGCCACCCAGAACAACGCCTCCGGGCAGCAGCGCGTGGCCATCACGACGTTCCAGGTGACTCTGGGCGGAGCCGCGGCCTCCCCCACGAGCACGGCAACCCCCACCGCGACCGGTTCCGCCGCGACACCCACGCCCTCCGCCGCGACACCCACGCCCTCGGGGAGGACCGTGGTCGGGTCCCCGGCCGTCGGTGGGGGCGGGAGCTCCAAGGGGTTGACGTGGGCCATGGTCCTGGCCGCGGGGGTGTTCCTCGCGGCCCTGCTGGGCATGGCCTACGTGCTGTGGCGGTCTCGTCGAGTTCCGGCCCGACCCCCACCTCCAGTCGGGCCTATCGCCCCCTACGAGGAGGTCGTGGCCGCGCTCACCCCCCACGCCCGGCCGGAGGGCGAGGGCCCCCCGGAGCCCTCCGGGCCATCGGAGGGGCCGGGTGAAGGGCAAACGACGGGTTGACATGGGACGATGCGTCCCTAGACTGAGGGGGCTATGACCGTCGGAACGAGGTCTTCGCAAGCGCAGGCTCTCGTACTTATTCGCTAGGCGCGGGGCCGGGGCCCACCGGGCCTCTCCCGCGCCGGACACCCTCCGCCAAGCGGGGGGTTTTTTCTACCCCGAGGACGACCGATGGAACAGGAGCCCGTTTTTCCAGGAAGGCCGAGATGACCGAGGGAGGAGAAGGCGAGATGCGATACGAGTTCGATCGAGGTGGCCACATGGTGGCGAGCGTGCTGTGGGAGGGGCCGGCCCAGGTGACGATCGACGTCACCGATCCGGCCGACCGGCCGCAGTTCGACCGGTTCTTCGGCTCGGAGGTGACGTACCTGTCGGCGGGATTCGATTTCGGCGGGGCGGAGGACGAGCTCACCTCGCACCGCCGGGACTGGACGCCATGGGAGTTCGAGCGCTCGTGCCGCAACCTGGCCCACCGGCTGGGGTGCACGGTGCGCCGGGTGGAGACGGGGCCCGTCGAGGCCCGGCCGGGGGAGGTCGCCGCCCGATGAAGGTCACGGGGGCCCAGGCGCTGTTCAAGGCCCTCGAGGGCGAGGGCGTGGACGTCGTCTTCGGCATCCCCGGCGGAGCCATCCTGCCCGCGTACGATCCGCTGCTCGACTCGTCCATCCGCCACATCCTGAACCGGCACGAACAGGGGGCCGGCCACGCCGCCGAGGGCTACGCCTGGGCCACGGGGAGGGTCGGCGTGTGCATGGCTACCTCCGGGCCCGGAGGCTGCAACCTCGTAACGGCGCTCGCCGACGCGAAGATGGACTCGGTGCCGATCGTGGCGATCACCGGCCAGGTGCCGACCCCGGTGGTGGGGAACGACGCGTTCCAGGAGGCCGACATCACCGGGATCACCATGCCGGTGACCAAGCACAACTTCCTGGTGACCGAAGCGGCCGCCGTCGCGGAGACGATCCGCGAGGCCTTCCACATCGCCCGCACCGGACGGCCCGGGCCCGTGCTCGTGGACATCCCCAAGGACGTCCTGCTCCAGGAGGCCACGTGGAGTTGGCCCGAGCGCGTGGACCTCCCCGGCTACAAGCCGACCACGAAGGGCAACATGAAGCAGGTCCGGGAGGCCGTGCGGCTGATCATGGAGGCCGAGCGCCCCGTCCTGTACGTGGGCGGCGGCGTGATCAAGGCCGACGCCACCAAGGAGCTGTTCGACCTGGCCACCGAGGGCAGGCTCCCCGTCGTGACCACGCTCATGGCCCGCGGCTCTTTCCCCGACACCCACGAGCTTGCGCTGGGGATGCCGGGGATGCACGGCGGCTACACGGCGGTCACGTCGATGCAGCGGGCCGACCTGCTGGTCGCGCTGGGCTCCCGGTTCGACGACCGGGTCACCGGGCAGCTCGCGTCCTTCGCCTCGCACGCCAAGATCGTCCATGCCGACATCGACCCCGCGGAGATCGGGAAGAACCGTGCGGCGGACGTCCCCATCGTGGGCGATGCCAAGGACGTGATCGCCAAGATGGTGGCGGAGCTTCGCCTGCGACAGGAGGAAGCCGGGGGGCCGCCCGATCGATCCGAATGGCTGTCGACCCTCCGCGGGTGGCAGGCCAAGTACCCGTACCGCTTCGACCAGCCCGAGGATGGGCCGCTGAAGCCGCAGTTCGCCATCCAGCGCCTCTACGAGCTGACGAAGGGCGACGCCATCGTGGTGGCCGGTGTGGGCCAGCACCAGATGTGGGCCTCGCAGTTCTGGAAGTTCACCGAACCACGGACGTGGGTCAACTCGGGCGGCCTGGGGACGATGGGCTTCGCCGTCCCGGCGGCGCTCGGCGCGAAGACGGGCCGGCCCGACCGGCGCGTCGTCGCCATCGACGGCGACGGCTGCTTCCAGATGACGGCCCAGGAGCTCGCTACCTCGACGACGGAGAAGATCCCGTTCGTCACGGCCATCATCAACAACGCCTACCTGGGGATGGTCCGGCAATGGCAGGAGCTCTTCTACAACGAGCGCTACTCGCAGGTGTACCTGTCGCACGACACGCCCGACTACGTGAAGCTGGCCGAGGCGTACGGTGCCGTGGGCCTTCGGGCCGAGCACCCCGACGACGTCGACGCGGTGATCGAGAAGGCGCTCTCGGTCGAGGACCGAAGCGTGGTGATCGACTTCCGGTGCGACCCCAAGGAGATGTGCTTCCCCATGGTGGCCGCCGGCACCTCGAACGACGACATCATCCTCGGCCCCGGCGGTGTCCGGCCGACCGAGGACCCGGCGGAGGCCCCGATCGCATGAGCCTGCACACCATGTCGGTCCTGGTCGAGGACAAGCCCGGCGTGCTGACCCGGGTGGCCGGGCTGTTCGCCGCGCGGGGGTTCAACATCGACTCGCTGGCGGTCGGTCCCACCGAGGAGCCGGGCCTGTCGCGCATGACCATCGTGGTCAACGTGGAGAAGAAGCCGCTCGAGCAGGTCACGAAGCAGCTGAACCGGTTGATCAACGTGATCAAGGTCCTGGAGCACGAGTCGGGCGATGCGGTCGAGCGTGAGCTCGCGCTGATCAAGGTCCGAGCCGATGGCGACGCCCGGGCGCGGGTCCTCGAGATCTGTGAGGTCTTCCGGGTGCGCATCCTCGACGTCACGCACAAGACGCTGACCATCGAGGGCACCGGCACCCCGGACAAGCTCGAGGCGCTGACCGAGCTGCTCTCGGACTTCGGCATCGTGGAGCTGGCCCGGACGGGGCGGGTGGCCCTGGCCCGGGGCGACCGGGGGATCCGGGAGCGGGTGCAGCGCCGGCTCGCGGCGGGCGCGGAGGACGCGGGCGAGTGGACCGGCGGAGGCGTGTGAGCCGAGCGGTCTCGGGCGAGGCCGGTTGGGGAGAAGGAGACGGGCCATGGCCACGATCTACTACGAGAAGGACGCCGACCGCTCGGCCCTGGAGGGTCAGCGCATCGCGGTCCTGGGGTTCGGGAGCCAGGGGCATGCCCACGCCCTCAACCTGAAGGACTCCGGGCACGACGTCCGGGTCGGTCTGCGGGAGGGTTCGAAGTCCTGGCCGAGAGCTGAGGACGTGGGCCTTCGCGTGCTCCCGACGGCCGAGGCGGTCAGGGAGTCCGACGTGGCCATGGTGCTGCTTCCCGACACGGCACAGGCCGCGTCCTATCGGTCCGAGATCGGCCCGAACCTGGAGCCGGGGAACATGCTGATGTTCGCCCACGGGTTCAACGTCCACTTCGGCCGGATCCAACCGCCGGACGGGGTCGATGTGACCATGATCGCCCCCAAGGGACCCGGGCACCTGCTGCGGCGGACCTACGAACAGGGGATCGGGACGCCCGCGCTCGTCGCCGTGCAGCAGGACGCCACCGGGAAGGCCCTCCAGCGGGCCCTGGCGTACGCGGCCGGGATCGGCGTGGCCCGGGCGGGCGTGATCGAGACGACCTTCAAGGAGGAGACCGAGACCGACCTGTTCGGTGAGCAGGTCGTGTTGTGCGGGGGCGTCACCGAGCTGGTCCGGTCGGGGTTCGAGACCCTGGTCGGGGCGGGCTACCAGCCCGAGATCGCGTACTTCGAATGCCTCCACGAGCTGAAATTGATCGTGGACCTCATGTACGAGGGCGGCATGAGCTGGATGCGGTACTCGATCTCCGACACCGCCGAGTACGGCGACTACACGCGGGGCCCTCGCGTGATCGACGACGAGGTCCGGGCCGAGATGCAGCGGATCCTGGACGAGATCCAGAGCGGGCAGTTCGCCAAGGAGTGGATCACCGAGGCCGAGAACGGCTTCCCGAACTTCCGTCGGCTCCGTGGCGAGGCCCGGTCGTCCCGTGTCGAGGACGTCGGCCGCGAGCTTCGCCGGATGATGCCGTGGCTGGAGTCGGAGAAGAAGGTGGTTCCCGATGCCTGACGACGTAGTACGGATCTTCGATACCACGCTCCGCGACGGCGAGCAGGCCCCCGGCATCGCGCTCAGCAGGCCCGAGAAGGTCGAGATCGCCGAGCAGCTGGCCCGCCTCAGCGTCGACATCATCGAGGCGGGCTTTCCCATCTCCTCCGAGGGCGAGTTCGAGGCCGTCCGGGAGATCGCGACCAGCGTGCGCGGTCCGGTCATCGCGGCGCTGGCTCGGGTGGTCCCGGGCGACATCGATCGTGCTGCCGATGCGCTGAAGGGGGCCGAACGGTGGCGGATCCACACGTTCATCTCCACGAGCGACATCCACATGAAGGACATGCTCCGGATGTCGCAGCCCCAGGTGCTCGACGCCATCCGCGACGGCGTGAAGCAGGCCGTCGGCTACACCGAGGACGTCGAGTTCTCGGCCCAGGACGCCACGCGGACCGAGCTCGACTTCCTGCTCGAGTGCTTCCGGGTGGCCGTGGAGGCCGGCGCGACCACGATCAACGTCCCCGACACCGTCGGCTACGCCATGCCCCACGAGTTCGGCGAGCTGGTGCGGATGGTACGCGAGGCGGTCCCCGATGACGTTGTGGTCTCCACCCACTGCCACAACGACCTCGGGCTGGCCGTGGCCAACTCGCTGGCCGGCATCGTGAACGGGGCTCGGCAGGTCGAGGTGGCGGTGAACGGCATCGGCGAGCGGGCCGGCAACTGTTCGCTCGAGGAGATCGCGATGATCGTACGGACCCGGAGCCAGGCCCTGGGCGTTCGCCACGCCCTGAACGCGAAGGAGATCATGCGGACCTCCCGCCTGGTCTCGATGACCACCGGCTACTCGGTGCAGCCGAACAAGGCCGTGGTCGGCTCCTCGGCGTTCGCCCACGAATCGGGGATCCACCAGCACGGCGTGCTGGCCAACCGGGCCACGTACGAGATCATGGATCCCCTCGAGATCGGCCTGGAGGGCAACCGGATCGTCCTGGGCAAGCACTCCGGCCGCCACGCGTTCGCCGACGCACTCGAGAAGCTGGGCATCCGCATCGATTCCGAGCACCTGAATCGGGCCTTCGCCCGGTTCAAGGACCTGGCCGACCGCAAGATCCAGCTCACCGACCAGGATCTCCAGGCCATCGTTTCCGAGGAGATCGGCCAGGCCGAGAAGGATGTGTTCGTGCTGGAGTCGCTGGTCGTTGCCGGGGGGACCAGTCAGGAGCCCCGGGCGACGGTTCGACTGCGCAAGGGCGTGGAAGCGATCGAGGAGTCGGCCATGGGCGACGGGCTGATCGACGCCGCGATGGGCGCCATCCAGCGGGCCGCCGGGGTGGAGGCGACGCTCGTCACGTTCAACGTGTCCAGCGTGACCTCCGGGTCCGACGCCCTCGGCGACGTCGTCGTGCAGCTCGACGTGGAGGGCCATCGGGTCACCGGCCGCGGCGTGGCCACCGACGTGGTCGAGGCCAGCGCCCGGGCCTACCTGGCGGCCATCAACCGGGCCCTTCAGGTGCAGCCGG
>JBIOUU010000005.1:0-4795 GCA_044867345.1 Actinomycetota bacterium | reverse complement strand
CCGTGGCGGCCCGGCTGAACACGCCCGGCGACCCGCAGGCGGCCGTGGTGGCCATCGACCCCGCGACCGGCGAGGTCCGGGCCATGTACGGCGGCAGCAACTGGGAGAAGTCGCAGGTGAACCTGGCGACCGGTGACGGGGGCACGGGGAGGCAGGCCGGCTCGGCCTTCAAGCCGTTCACGCTGACCGCGGCCATGGAGGACCGGGTCTCGCTGTCTTCCCGGTGGTACGGGCCGGGGACCATCACCATCCAGGACCCTCGGTGTTACACGGACGGGAAGCCCTGGACCCTGTCGAACGCCAGTGACGAGGAGAGCGGGACGTTCAGCCTGGCTACCGCGACCGCATACTCCGTGAACACGGTCTTCGCCCAGGTCGCGTCCCTCGTCGGCCCCGATGCGGTCGCCGAGGTGGCCCACCGGATGGGCATCCGCTCCAAGCTTCAGCCGGTGTGCTCGATCACCCTCGGGACCCAGGCCGTCACGCCCCTCGAGATGACCAACGGGTATGCCACTCTGGCTGCCCGCGGGGTCCGGCGGTGGGCCACGCCGGTCCACGTGGTCAGGGACGCGAGCGGGCACGTTCTCGACCGGACGACGAGCGGCAGGGGCAAGCAGGTGCTCGCCACGAACGATGCGGACCTGGTGACCTACGCGCTCGAGAACGTCATCCGGTATGGGACCGGCACGGCCGCGAACATCGGCCGGCCGGCGGCCGGCAAGACCGGCACGGCCCAGGAGTACGTGGACGCCTGGTTCTGCGGCTACGTGCCCCGGCTGACCACCTGCGTGTGGGTCGGGTATCCGGAGGGCGAGATCCCGCTGGAGAACGTGGAGGGCTACTCGGCCGTGTTCGGCGGCACCCTCCCCGCCCTCATCTGGCACGACTTCATGTTGAAGGCGACCGAGCGGATGCCCGTCCTGGACTTCACCACGCCGTCGTTCGTCGGCTACACGGTTGGGGCTCCGACGCCTCCGCCCGCGCCCTCGCCATCGCCGTCGCCGGAGCCGTCGCCGACCCCGTCCCCGACACCCTCGCCTAGCCCCAGCTCCACGCCCGACGTCACGATCCCGCCGAGCCCGACGCTGTTCCCGACCCCATCGCCATCGGCGGCCGCAGCCGCGGCAGCAGGCCGGGGAGGATGAGGACGGTGCCTACGAGGCCTCGTTGACCGCGAACTCCCGAGGTCCGGGAACCGACTCGAGGGGGAGCGTGGCGACGACCGTCGTCCCCCGGCCCGGGGTGGAGTGCACCATGAACGTTCCGTTTGCCAGTTCGACCCGCTCGCGCATGGAGGCCAGGCCCACCCGGCCCATCCGGAGGAACTCTCTGGCCCTGGCCGCATCGAACCCCACTCCGTCGTCGGTGATCTCGATCCGGAGCTGGCCGGCGACAGCCTCGACGGCGACACCGATACGGACGGCCTCGGCGTGCTTGCCCGCGTTCGACAGGGCTTCCTGCACCACCCGGTAGGCCAGCGTCTCCAGATCCTGCGGCACGTCGCCAACCCCCTGGGCGGCGAAGTCGGCGTCCAGCTTGTTCTCGCGGCCGAATTTCTCCACGGTCTCCCGAAGGGCCGGCACCAGACCACGCTCCTCGAGGAGCGGAGGACGCAGCCCGGCCATCAGGCGGCGGAGGTTGTCGGCCTCCTCGGCCAGCTCCTGGCGGACCTTGGTCAGGACCTCCATCCCTTCCTCGTCATCGCCCGCTTTCAGCATCAGGAGCACGGCCTCGAGCGAGAGCGACGCGGCCGAGACGCCCTGGACCGGCCCGTCGTGGAGGTCGCGGGCGATGCGGTTGCGTTCGCTCTCGATGGCCGCGTTGGTCCGGCGCATGATCCGGGTTCGGTCCTCGTCACGATCCTGGAGGAACTTGAACAGCGAGCGGATCGTCTGGTCCGCTACGCGCTGGGCCGTGACGTCGCGGACGAGCAACAGCCGCCTCGGCGGGTCGCCCGGGATCTCCGAGGTCCGGGCCTCGAGGTAGTTGGCGTTCCCCTCCTGGAGCAGCGTCCCTTGCCCGGTGGCGGGAAGCGTGGCGAAGGACTCGTCGGCCTCGATCGCGGCGGCGAGGGCCGCCCAGGGCTGGCCCTCGACCATGCTTTGGGGCAGCTCCAGCATGCTGCAGAACGCCTCGTTGGCCCGAACGATCACGTCCTTGTGGTCCAACTCGACGATGCCGTCCACGGCGGCCTCGAACACCAGGCGCAGCCGTTCCTCCGAGTCGCGCAGGGTCTCGTTCGCCCGCTGGAGGCGCGCAAGCGCCTTGTCCGTCTCGCGGAGGGCGGCCTCCTTCGCTTCGAGCGAGTCCTGGGCGTCGCGCGTCGCCTGGGTGCTCCGCAGCTGGTTCACGAGGATGCGGAGCGCGACGGCCACGCCGAGCACGTAGATCAGCCCGGAGGCCTGGACCGGACCGATGACGGCATTCGTCTCCATGGCCGCGACCAGTCCAAGCGCGGCGCACGCCGTGGCCACGGCCACCGTCGTCAGCAGGGCCCGGCCATACCGGGAGGGCCGGGCGACCTTTCCATCGCCCATCCGCCGGGGGGCAGCGGTCACTACGAACGCAAGCCCCAGCGCTCCGAGCGCGAGGGGCAGGTCCACCGCGGACCGCCCCGAGGTGTATGTGCCCCGGACCCATTGCTCGGCGAAGACCACCGCGCCCGCCGAGAACGCGGCGATCATGCCGAACTGCCCGATGTGAGCGATCGATGGGACCCACAGGACGAGGGCCCCATATGCGGTGAGCGCCGTGGCCACCATGATCGCGAACACGGCGGTCGATACGGACTCGATCGACGTCGCCACGTCGGGACGGAGCGCGAGGTACAGGATGACGGCGATGGAGGCTGCGCCGAGGGCCACGTCGGCCGCGATCTCGCCCCGAACCTCCTGCCGGAAATGCTGGCGATACTCGATCTCGATGGGGATGAAGAAGATGGCCCCGATGAGCAGGAAGAGCGAGTCGTAAGGGCTCGGTGAATAATCGATGCCGCTGCGGAAGTCGTTGACCATGAACAGGATGGCCACGACGGCCATCGCCAGGATCCCGAACGCGAGAAACGGCAGGCTCTGGAGCAGGCCGGCGGACCGCACGCGCCACAGGATGACGCAGGCCGACAGCACACAGGCCCCGGCGAGGACCGCATCGTGGAGGCCGTCCACGTCGATGAGCGAGTCGCCACCCACGAGGTGGGTGGTCACCACGCCCGCCATCGCGGCGCCGAGGACGCCAAGGACGAGCCAGGTCGAACGGCGGCGGGCCGCTTCGATCGACATCGGCCCACTATGTTGCCTCGGGGGAGGGCTCGACTCCATCACCCGCATGGAGAAGGCAATGGGCGATCTCGGCCTAGGCCGGTTGGAGGACGAGCGGGCGCCGACCCCCGCTCGAGCTACTCGATCAGGCGCCGGCGGAGCGCCTCGGCCACGGCGGCCGTGCGGTCGGACGCCCCGAGCTTCTCGAAGATGTGCTCGAGGTGGGTCTTCACCGTGTCGGGCGAGATGTACAGGCGCTCGGCGATGTCTCGGTTGGTGTGCCCGAAGGCGAGCAGCTGGAGGACCTCGATCTCCCGGGCCGTGAGCGTCTCGGCCTTGCGGTCTCGCTCCTTGGCCTGGGAGAGCTCCTCCGCCAGGGCCACCACGAGCTGGGGGTCGATGACCATGTTCCCCCCGGCGACCAGGCGGACCGTCTGGATCAAGTGCTCGGCGTCGCGGGCCTTCAGCACGTAGCCCCGCGCTCCCGAGCGAACTGCCTCCACCACGAACTGGCGGTCGTCGTAGGCGGTGAGCATGATGACGCCGACCTTAGGGAAGCGGTCGCGGATCAGCCGGGCCGCCTCCAGGCCGTCCATCTCGGGCATCCGGATGTCCACCAGCGCGATGTCGGGCTTCTGCTGCTCCACGAGGTCCAGGAGCTCTTGGCCGTTGGATGCCTCGCCCACGACCTCGATGCCGTCCGCCATGTCCAGATATCGGCGAAGGCCCTGCCTGACCAGCGAGTGGTCGTCCGCGATGCCTACCCGTATGGTCACCCCAGGCTCCCTCTGCCGCCCACGACCCGACTCCCTGGCCCATCCTATATGTCGGCCCGCCCGGTCTAGAAGATGTAGTACCAGTTCACGAACAGCACCACGAGGAGCCCGAGCCCGGCGGCCCCCACCGCCGCCACAGCCTTTTGGGGGATGCGCCATCGCTCCGTCAGCTCCGCCAGCGCCCAGAAGGCGGGGAACAGGGGGAGCACGAACCGGGGCATCGACATCAGGGGGCGGTCGGCGAACACGAACGACAGCGGGATCAGCAGCCCGCCCCACAGGTACACGAGGTAGGAGGGCCGGTACCGGAACAGGGCGAAGACGGAGGCGCCGACGAACGGCACAACGATCAGCCAGTCGATCAGCCAGTACCCGCCGTTCGTGCTGCCCAGGTATCGAAAGGCGTCATACGTGCCGTCGGCGAGGGTGGCCCAGGGCCAGGAGAACGTGCGCTGCCAGTTGCCCTGCTGGGTGAGGGGGGCCAGCCAGTCGCCCGCCTTCGCCCCCCAGTACGCCAGAAAGGCCAGGGTGCCGAGGCCGGTGGCCACGGCGGCCCCGATGCCCGGCAGGGCCGACCCTCGGCCCTCGGCCCGCTGGTGGAACGCCTCCACGAGCAGGGCCGGCGCCAGCACCAAGCCGACGTTCCTGGTGAGGGCGGCCAGGGCCCCGGCGGCGCCGGCCGCCGCCCACCTCCTGGACCTCGCCCCCCAGAAGCTCGTCACCGCCAGGAGCAGGAACAGCGACTCGCTGTAGGGGGCGAAG
>JBIOUU010000004.1:0-2045 GCA_044867345.1 Actinomycetota bacterium | reverse complement strand
CATCCGGGTCGACAAGCTGGAGAACCTCACCAAGGAGGCCGAAGCGGGTTTCAAGGCCGAGCAGCGCGAAGTCGAGATCTCCCAGCGGCGCAAGGAGGCCGATCTCCGGCTCGCCGAGCAGGAGCGGTCGGCCGCCCTCGCCCGCCAGGAGTTCGAGGTGAAGCGGAAGCAGCTCGAGGACCAGCTGGCTCCGCTGACCGAAGAGGTCGTCAAGCTGAAGTACGGGCACGTCGGGATCAAGCGCGTCCAGACCATCGACTTCTTCACCGACACCATCACGACGCAGGAAGAGAAGGGTGTCGAGGACGCGATCTCGGGCGGGATCAAGAAGGAGGAAGGCAAGTCGGCGGGCATGCTCTCCCCGCGGGGCTCCTTGACCGTCGACCAGCGGACCAACTCCCTGATCGTTCGAGACATTCCGGACAACCTCGCAAAGATCAAGGACTTCATCGACAAGGTCGACCGGGCGGCGCCCTCGGTCCTCATCGAGGCCCGGCTGGTCGAGATGTCGCGGACGGACGCGCGATCCCTCGGGGTCATCTGGGGCGGTGCCTGGACCCCGCGAACCGGGTCCAACTCGCCCGTCATCGACGTGAAGGGTGCACCGCCGGGAGGTGGAGGGGTCGCGGGACAGGCCGCCGGGGCCACGTCGCCCACGACCGCCGCCAACTTCCCTGCCTCACTGGGCACCCTACTGGCCGGCGCCAACCCATTCGGTCTGGGGCTTGGCTGGCTCGCCTCGAACTTCGCCCTCGACCTCCAGCTCCAGGCCCTGGAAGGGCAGCGCCGGGCCCGGATCCTCTCGTCTCCGAGCTTGCTGACGGTCGACAACCAGCCCGCGACCGTGGCCAGCGGGACCAAGTTCCCGATCATCAGCCTGACGGCGGTGCAGGGCAGCCAGCAGGCGTCCATCACCTTCCAGGACGTGACGACCCGGCTCCAGGTCACCCCGCGCGTCGTGGGTGACGGGCGCATCGTGCTCACGATCGCCGTGAAGGACGAGATCGCCACGGAGCGGATCAATACCCAGTTCCTGATCGCGCCCGTCGTCGCCACCCGCAACACGATCACGCAGGCGGACATCGTCGACGGGGGCACGGTGGTGATCGCCGGCCTTCGCCAGGAAGCCTTCCAGAACGACGAGCGCGGGATCCCGTGGCTCTCGAAGGTCCCGGTGCTCGGCTGGCTCTTCAAGAACGACTTGACGGAGACCTCGCGGCGCGAGCTGGTGGTGTTCCTCACGGCGAAGGTCGTGTCGAGCCCCGGCCAGGCTGGTGCGACCCCGCCCGCGCTGCCGGCCGCCCCGGGCATGCCGGCACCCCCGGGACCGAGTGGCCAGGCTCCGACGACCACCGTTCCGAAGGCGGTGTCGGCGCCCGGCATGCCGGCACCTCCGGGGCTGAGCGGGCAGGCCCCGGCGACGATCTCGAAGACGGTCTCGGCGGCGGCCCTGGCGCCCACGCCGGTCCCGGCCCTCCGGCCAACGGTGCCGGCGGGCGCGCCGGGAGAGCGATGATGGCCATGCGCGCGGTGCCGAGACTCGCGATCGGCCTGGCCGTCGGTCTCGCCCTGCTCCTGACCGGGGCGTCTCCGGCCCTCGCCCAGGAGTGGACGATCCACCTGCACGGCCACACCGAGCCGGTGAAGGCCAGCTTCTACGCCGAGGAGACGCCCTGGGTGTTCTTCCGGGACGACGAGAGCCAGTACGTGTTCGCGGTCGGCTGCGACCGCGTGCGGCTTGTGGAGCGCGGCGGGGCGGCGATCCCGCCTCCGTTGTGCCCGGTGGAGCGGCTGCCCACGACCATGCCGCGGGTATACCTCGGGATCATGGACCTCGAGGCCAAGCGTCTCGACGACTCGATCGCGAAGCTTCGCGAGCAGACTCGTTCCTACGCGCAGGCGGTCGTCGGGACCTTCGCGGCGACCGGTGAGTTTTCGGGCGACCCGGCCAAGCGGGCCGAAGCCGAGCTCGCGCGCCGACGGTCGCTCGACGCCGTCGCGTTCCTGCAGAACCAGATCCAGGACACGCTGTTCGACATCCGCCT
>JBIOUU010000003.1:0-7133 GCA_044867345.1 Actinomycetota bacterium | reverse complement strand
CGCGAGCTCCCGGACGAGCAGCTCATCGAGCGGCTGGAGTCCCACAAGGAGGAGCTGTTCAACCTGCGGTTCCAGCTGGCCACGGGGCAGCTCGACAACCCCATGCGCATCAAGGACGTGCGACACGACGTGTCGAGGATCCTGACCGTGCTGCGCGAACGCCAGCCGGAGCAGGAGGTCGAGGATGAGCTGGCACGGGCCGATGCCGAGGCCCTGGCCCGGTCCCGTCAGGACCAGGCCGCCGGGAGGAAGAAGGGCGAGCCCCTCGACGTGATGCTCGAGCCCGGGGCGGAGGTCGAGGAGGCCGCCGCCGAGCCCGAGGAGCAGCAGACTGGGAAGCGAACGAGGCGCAGGCGAGCGAGCAAGAAGGAAGCGAGCGGAACGTGACCGAGGCGAACGAACGCGGCAGGCGGAAGCTCCGTACCGGCGTGGTGGTCTCCGACGCGATGGACAAGACGGTGCTCGTCAAGATCGACCGTCAGATCCGCCATCCGCTCTACCAGAAGATCGTTCGGCGCTCGTCCCGGCTTGCGGCGCACGACGAAGCGAACGAGGCGCACGTGGGCGACACCGTCCGCGTGGTGGAGACCCGTCCCCTGTCGAAGACCAAGCGGTGGCGGGTCATCGAGATCGTGGAACGCGCGAAATGAGGGAGCGGTGATCCAGCAGGAGACCCGGTGCAGGGTCGCGGACAACACGGGAGCCAGGGAGGTCCTGGTGATCCGGGTCCTGGGAGGTTCCCACCGCCGCTACGCCGGGATCGGCGACGTCGTCGTGGGCTCCGTCAAGGACGCGCTCCCCGGCGGCGCCGTGAAGAAGGGCGAGGTGGTGAAGGGTGTCGTGGTTCGAACGGCCAAGGAGCGCCGCCGCCCCGACGGCTCCTACATCCGCTTCGACGACAACGCTCTGGTCCTGATCAACGACCAGCGGAACCCTCGGGGGACCAGGATCTTCGGCCCGGTGGCCCGCGAGCTCAGGGAGAAGCGGTTCATGAAGATCATCTCGCTCGCTCCGGAGGTGCTGTGACCATGCCGGGCGTCGACGTCAAGAAGGACGACACCGTGCAGGTGATGACGGGGAAGAGCCGCGGCCATCAGGGCCGTGTGGTCCGAGTGCTGCCCAAGGATGGGCGCGTCCTGGTGGAGGGCGGGGCCATGGCCAAGAAGCATCAGCGGGCCACGGGCCGCCGTTCCACCAGCGGACAGCAGCTCCAGCAGGGCGGCATCATCGACATGGAGCTGTACGTCGACATCTCCAACGTCCAGATCGTGTGCAGGTCCTGCGGCCGGCCCACGCGGGTCGGCCACGAGGTCGGGTCCGACGGCAAGAAGGTCCGGATCTGCCGCAAGTGCGAGGCGGAGCTGTGAGCCAGCGTTACGTGCCCCGACTGAAGGTCCGCTACCGCGAGGAGGTCCTCCCACGCCTTCGCCAGGACCTCGGGTACGGGAACCCCATGGAGGTCCCGCGGCTCCAGAAGGTCGTCATCAACATGGGCGTGGGTGACGCCCTGAAGGATGCTCGTATGCTGGAGGCGGCCACCCAGGACCTGGCCGTCATCACAGGGCAGCGGCCCGTGGTCACCAAGGCCCGGAAGTCGATCGCCGGCTTCAAGCTCCGGGAGGGGATGTCCATCGGGGCCAAGGTCACCCTTCGGGGCGACCGCATGTGGGAGTTCGTCGACCGCCTCATCACGGTGGCGATCCCCAGGATCCGCGACTTCCGGGGGCTGTCACGACGGTCGTTCGACGGTCACGGGAACTACACGCTCGGGCTGACCGAGCAGCTGATCTTCCCGGAGGTTGATTACGACAAGGTGGTGAAAGTCCGGGGAATGGACATCACGGTCGCCACGACGGCGAGGACGGACGACGAAGGCAGGGCGCTGCTGATCGCGCTGGGGTTCCCGTTCGAGGGTGCCCCGGCCGTGAGCGCGGCGGCCTCGTAACGAGGGGACGAGATGGCAGGGAAGGCGAAGATCGAGAAGCAGCTCAAGCCGGCGAAGTTCGCCGTGCGCGAGTACACCCGGTGCCGTCGGTGCGGCCGTGCTCGGGCCGTCTACCGCAGGTTCCTGCTGTGCCGGATCTGCTTCCGCGAGCTGGCGCACATCGGTGAGCTGCCGGGGGTGACGAAGGCGTCATGGTGAAGGCCCTCGTTCGAACCAACGTCACCGATCCCGTCGCGGACATGCTCACGAGGATCCGCAACGCCAACGTTGCGTACAAGGACGATCTGCTCGTGCCGGCGTCCAAGCTCAACCAGGCGATCCTCAAGATCCTTGCGGCGGAAGGGTTCGTGGATGGCTTCGAGATCGAGGGCGAGGGCGTCCACCAGGCCCTCCGGGTCCGCCTGAAGTACGGGGCGAAGCGGGAACGCACCATCACCGGCCTGCGACGGATCTCCACCCCGGGGCGCCGCGTGTACGCCGTGCGCCACAAGCTTCCCCGGGTCATGGGCGGGCTCGGCATCGCCATCCTGTCCACATCCCAGGGCGTGATCACGGACCGAGAGGCCTCTCGCCGCGGTATCGGCGGCGAGGTGCTGGCCTACGTGTGGTGAGGACGAGGCCATGAGTCGGATCGGAAAGCAACCGATCGAGATCCCGAGTGGCGTGGAGGTGGCGGTCGACGAGGATGCCACCGTCACCGTGAAAGGCCCGCGGGGGACCCTGTCCCGGCGGCTCCACCCCGAGATGCGCATCGTCCGCGACGACGGCGTGATCCGGGTCGAGCGCCCGAGCGACGAGGGCTTCCACCGGAGCCTGCACGGGCTCACGCGCACCCTCATCGCGAACATGGTCGAGGGCGTGACGAAGGGGTACGAGAAGCGCCTGCAGATCGTGGGCGTCGGCTATCGGGCGGCCCTCCGGGGCAAGGACCTGGAGATCGCCGTGGGGTATTCGCACCCGGTCCACGTCCCATGTCCCGACGGCATCGAGTTCGAGGTCCCCGCGGCCACCAGCGT
Organism: Actinomycetota bacterium; assembly: GCA_044867345.1. GTDB lineage: Bacteria > Actinomycetota > UBA4738 > UBA4738 > HRBIN12 > AC-69. The sequence continues at coordinate 4,172 of JBIOUU010000003.1, read as the reverse complement.
GATCATCCGGGGGAACGACAAGCAGCAGGTCGGGCAGATGGCCGCGGACATCCGGCAGATACGCAAGCCCGAGCCGTACAAGGGGAAGGGCATCCGGTACGAGGGCGAGTTCGTCCGCAAGAAGGCCGGCAAGGCGGCGAAGGGCGCGACGGCATGAGGACGCTCCAGCGTGGCAACGACAAGCGCTCGGCGCGGACGCGCCGGCGCCTGCGGGTTCGGCGCAAGATCTCGGGCACGGCGGCGCGTCCGCGCCTGGCCGTTTACCGGTCGAACCGCCACATCTACGTCCAGCTGATCGACGACGTCTCCGCTCGCACGGTCGCCTCGGCGTCCGATCGCGAGGTCGATAGCAGCGGAGCCAAGGGGGACAAGAAGGTCGTGGCCAAGGCCGTGGGGACCCTGATCGCCGACCGGGCGAAGCAGGCGGGGATCCAGGGTGCGGTGTTCGACCGTGGCGGGCGGCTGTATCACGGCCGGATCGCCGCGCTGGCCGATGGGGCCAGGGAAAGGGGATTGTCGATCTGATGCGACGGTACGACGCGTCCACCGGAGAGAAGGGCATGTACGAGGAGCGGGTCATCGCGATCAACCGCGTGGCCAAGGTCGTCAAGGGCGGCCGCCGCTTCTCGTTCGCCGCGCTCGTCGTGGTCGGCGATGGCGCGGGGCGCGTCGGCGTCGGCTACGGCAAGGCCAAGGAGGTCCCTGCGGCGATCGCCAAGGGGGTCGAGGAGGCCAAGCGCAAGATGTTCGAGGTCCCGATGATGGGGACCACCATCCCGCACCAGGTGACCGGGGAGGATGGTGCCGGCATCGTGCTCCTCAAGCCCGCCGCACCCGGTACCGGAGTCATCGCCGGCGGCCCGGTCCGGGCCCTGGTCGAGTGCGCCGGGATCAAGGACATCCTGTCCAAGTCCCTGGGGTCGAGCAACGCGATCAACATCGTGAAGGCGGCGACGGCCGGGCTGCGGAGCCTGAAGCGGCCCGAGCAGGTGGCGAGGCTCCGCGGCCGGGAACTGAGCGAGGTGGCCCCCAAGCCCATGCTCTCGGCGGTGGCCGCGGCCGACGAGCGCATGCAGGCGGCCCGGGCGGCCAAGCTGGAAGAGGCCTACGGTGACCAGGCTTAAGGTCACCCAGATCCGGAGCGCGATCCATCGGCCGAAGGACCAGAAGGCGACGGTCCGCCGGTTGGGGCTGCACCGTCTCGGTGACTCGGTGGTGAAGGACGATCGCCCGGAGATCCGAGGCATGATCGCCAAGGTCAGCCACCTGGTGAGGGTCGAGGAGGTGGCCCGATGAAGCTCCATCACCTCCGTCCCGCTCCCGGCGCCACGGGGCGGAAGCGGCGCGTGGGCCGGGGCAGGGCCGCCGGCCAGGGGAAGACGGCGGGCCGGGGGACCAAGGGTTACGGGGCCCGCCACAACCCCAAGCTGGGGTTCGAGGGCGGCCAGATGCCGCTCCAGCGACGCGTGCCCAAGCTGAAGGGCTTCACCAATCGGAACCGGGTCGAGTACTCGGTGGTCAACGTGGAGACCCTGGCCGGGGCGTTCGAGGGCGGCGAGGTCGATCCCGCCGCCATGCTCGCACGGGGCCTGATCCACGGGGGACGCCCGGTGAAGGTGCTGGCCCGCGGCGACATCGGACGGGCCCTGACCGTCAAGGCCCACGCGTTCTCCGAGGCCGCCAAGGCCAAGATCGAAGCGGCCGGAGGCAGGACCGAGCTCGTCACCTGACGGGGTAGAATCGGGTTCTCGTGCTGCGCGCCTTCGTCAACGCCTTCAAGGTCCCGGACCTCCGCAAGAAGATCCTGTTCACGCTGTTCATCATCGCCGTCTATCGGTTCGGCTCGCACGTGCCCGTCCCCATCGTCGACATCAGCCGGTTGACGGCAGCGTTCAAGTCGCAGGGCCAGGGCGGGTTCCTGTCGTTCATCGACCTGTTCTCGGGGGGCGCGCTCACTCGGATGGCCGTGTTCGGCCTGGGGATCATGCCGTACATCACGAGCTCCATCATCATGCAGCTCCTCACCGTGGTGATCCCCAAGCTCGAGCAATGGCAGAAGCAGGGCGAGACCGGCATCAAGAAGATCAACCAATGGACGCGGTACGTGACCGTCGTCCTGGCGCTCCTCCAGTCCACCGGACTCGTGTTCCTCTTCCACTCCGGCGCCCAGCAGTTGAACGGCGTCGACGTGTTCCGGCCGGGGACGTTCACCGCGCCGAACATCGCGCTGATCGTGCTGATCATGACGGCCGGAACGGCCACGATCATGTGGATGGGCGAGCTCATCACCCAGCGGGGGATCGGCAACGGGATGTCGGTCATGATCTTCGCCAGCGTGATCTCGCGGCTCCCCACCGAAGGTCGCGCGATCCTGTTGCAGAGCAACGCGAAGTTCATCGTGGTCCTGCTGATCGGCCTGGCCCTCGTCGTGGCCGTGGTCTTCGTTGAGCAGGGCCAGCGGCGGATCCCGGTCCAGTACGCCAAGCGGGTCGTGGGACGGCGGATGACCACCGGCGGCAGCACCTACATCCCGCTGAAGGTCAACCAGGCCGGCGTCATCCCGATCATCTTCGCCTCGTCGGTCCTGTACTTCCCGACCCTGTTGGCCAGCGTGTACCACGCCAACTGGTTCACGAACTTCGTGAGCAACTACGTCACGAACCAGCGGAGCCTGGTGTACATGGCCATCTACGGCATGCTCATCGTGTTCTTCGCATACTTCTATACGGCCATCGCATTCAACCCGGTGGATACCGCCGACAACCTGCGGAAGTACGGAGGGTTCATCCCCGGGATCCGGCCCGGCCAGCCCACGGCGAACTACCTGAACGACGTCCTAGTACGCATCACGTTGCCCGGATCACTGTTCCTGGCGGCCATCGCCCTCCTGCCGTCGATCGTCTTCGCCTTCTGGGTCATCCAGCAGTTCCCGTTCGGCGGGACCTCGCTCCTCATCACGGTCGGCGTGGCCCTCGAGACCATGAAGCAGCTCGAGTCCCAGCTGCTCATGCGGCACTACGAGGGATTCCTGAAGTAGCTATGAGGATCGTCCTCCTCGGTCCTCCGGGGGCGGGAAAGGGCACCCAGGCCAGGAGGCTGTCGGAGCGCTACGGGCTCCCCGTGATCGGGACGGGCGACATCTTCCGTGACCATGCCGCGAGGGGCACGCCCCTTGGGCTGGCGGCCAAGGAGTACATGGACCGGGGGGACTACGTCCCCGACGACATCGCGGTGAACATGGTCCTGGAGCGGTTGGACCAACCGGACACCCGTGAGGGGTTCATCCTCGACGGGTTCCCCCGCACCGTGGCCCAGGCCCAGGCGCTGGAAGGTGCCCTGGCCGCCGCGGGCCGCCCGCTCTCCGCCGTCCTGAACTTCAAGATCGGGGACGAGGTGGCGGTGAAGCGGCTCACCGGCCGGCTGGTCTGCCCGAACTGCAAGCGCGTGTACAACCTGAACTTCAAGCGTCCCCGGGTCGAGGGCATCTGCGACGTCTGCGGCCACCGGCTCGAGGCCCGGTCCGACGACGACGAGGCCACCATCCGGCGCCGGCTGCAGGTATACCGACGGGAGACCCAGCCGCTCGTCCTGTACTTCTGGGAGCGGGGGCTGCTGCGGGACATCGATGCGGAGGCCCCCGAGGAGGTCGTGGCCGACCGGACCATCGAGGCCCTGTCCGACCTGCTGGACCTGGAAGCATGATCATCCTCAAGTCACCCGACGAGGTGGCCAAGATGCGGGTGGCCGGCAGCATCGTGGCCGACACGATCGACACGGTGCTCGCGGCCGTTCGCGCCGGGATCTCCACGGCCGACCTGGATGCGGTCGCGGAGGGGTTCATCCGTGAACGGAACGCGACGCCCTCGTTCAAGGGGTACCGGGGATTCCCCGCGTCGATATGCGCGTCGCTGAACGACGAGGTCGTCCACGGGATCCCCTCGCCGAAGCGGATCCTGAAGCAGGGCGACGTGCTGTCGCTCGACTTCGGGGCCATCTGGGACGGCTACCACGCGGACTCGGCGGTCACGGTGTTCGTGGGCGAGCCGCCCTCGGCGGAGGCCGAGAAGCTCGTCCGGGTGACCGAGGAGGCCCTGGAGGCGGGGATCTCGCAGATCCGGCCTGGGGGCCGGCTGTCGGACATCTCCCACGCGGTGCAGCAGGTGGTGGAGGGG
>JBIOUU010000002.1:0-33431 GCA_044867345.1 Actinomycetota bacterium | reverse complement strand
GACCGGCAGGCCGTGCCGCGCGGCCACCTCCATGCAGGCGACCACGTCATCGACCGTGTGGGGGAAGGCGATGAGGGCGCACCCGCCCTCCACCATCGAGGCATCCCGGGCATAGAGGGTGAGAGCGAGCGGATCGGAGAGGACCTCAGTGGGTCCGAGGGCTTCCTCCAGCTCGCGGCGGGCCGCTTCGACATCGGCCATGGCGACCCGAACAGGCTAGCGCGCGAGGAACGGGGATGTGGCTCGGCCGGTCAGGCGACCGTGCCGGGTTCCCCGTCGGGGGTGGTGAATGGCAGGCCCTGGCGCTCCCACTCCTCCATCCCGCCCTCCAGGTTGAAGGCCTGGAACCCCCGGGCCTGCAGCATGAGCGCGGCCAGCTCGCTCCGGTTGCCGGAGCGGCAGACGACGACCACGGGCTTCCCGGGATCCAGGCCGGCGGTCTGGCCCGCCATGATGGTGTTGAGCGGGATGTGGACGGCGCCCTCCACGCGTCCCGCGTTCCACTCGTAGGGCTCGCGGCAGTCCACGAGCTGGATCTCGGCCAGCCGCTCGAACGCACCCTTCGGTGTGGTCAGATCCGTCCGCACGTCGCTCATCGCAACTGGGAATGCTAACAGCGTGGTCCTCGACGGGGACCGCCCGGCTTCAGGTGGCGTCGGACAGCGCGTGCTCGAAGGCCCGGAAGGCATCCTCGCCGAACAGGACGAACCGGACCTCCTCGACCTTGGTGTTCGACCCCATCACCGCGCGTACGGCCACGGGCGCCGCGAGCTCGAGGGGGTATCCGTAGACGCCCGTGGAGATGGCGGGGAACGCGACCGACCTCGCCCCAAGCTCGTCGGCGACCCGGAGGGCCTCGGTGTGGCAGCTGGCCAGCAGGGCCGAGCGGTCTTCGGACCTGGAGAAGACCGGGCCCACGGTGTGGATCACCCACCTCGCGGGGAGGTTGCCCGCGGAGGTTGCCACGGCCTTCCCCGTGGGGAGCCCCTCCGGATGGGACGATCGCCGGATCTCACGGCATTCATGCAGGATCGCGGCCCCGCCCTTCCGGTGGATGGCCCCATCGACGCCACCGCCCCCCAGGAGCGAGGAGTTCGCCGCGTTCACCACTGCGTCCACCCGCTCGTCGGTGATGTCCCCCCGGACGAGTTCGATCCTCGGCACGCCGGCATCGTAGAGCGCCCGCGGATAGCAGGGCGAACCGGATTTGTGCTAAGCATAGGCACCGGACCGTCGGAGGGGGATCCATGGCCGAGATCGTCATGGAGCAGGTGTCGAAGGTGTTCCCTGATGGCACCGCGGCGGTCTCCGACCTGGACCTCGACATCGACGATGGGGAGTTCATCGTGCTCGTCGGACCGTCCGGGTGCGGAAAGACCACGGCGCTCCGGATGGTGGCCGGCCTCGAGAGCATCAGCCAGGGAACGATCCGGATCGGCGACCGGGTCGTGAACACGCTGCCGCCGAAGGAACGGGACATCGCGATGGTGTTCCAGAACTATGCGCTCTACCCGCACATGAGTGTGTACGACAACATGGGCTTCGGACTGAAGCTTCGAAAGCTCCCCAAGGAGGAGATCGACAAGCGGGTCAGAGAGGCCGCCGGCATCCTGGGCCTCCAGGAGTTCCTCTCGCGGAAGCCGAAAGCCCTGTCGGGCGGGCAGCGACAACGTGTCGCCATGGGCCGGGCCATCGTTCGCGAGCCGAAGGCGTTCCTCATGGACGAGCCGCTGTCGAACCTCGATGCCAAGCTCCGCGTCCAGATGCGCTCGGAGATCGCGCGGATCCAGCACGAGCTCCGGGTCACCACGCTGTACGTCACCCACGATCAGGTCGAGGCCATGACGATGGGCGATCGCGTGGCGGTCATCCGCAAGGGCGTCCTCCAGCAGGTCGACACGCCACAGTTCCTCTACGACCACCCGAACAACCTCTTCGTCGCAGGCTTCATCGGCTCTCCGGCCATGAACATGGTGGAGGCCACCCTCTCCACGTCGAACGGGTCGGGTGTCGTGGAGTTCGGCGGGTATCGGCTCGGCGTTCCCCAGCAGGTCCTGGCCGCCCGACCGGAGCTCAAGGCGTTCGACGGCAAGCCCGTGATCGTGGGCCTCCGGCCGGAGGACATGGAAGACGCGTCGCTCGTCCCCGACGCCTCGGCGGACCGGCGGATCAGGACGACGGTGATCCTCCGGGAGGCGCTCGGCGCGGACGTGGTCGCCCACGTGAGGGTCCAAGCGCCGGCAGTGATCACCGAGGACGTGAAGGAGCTGGCCCACGATGTCGGCCAGGAGGCGTTGCAGGCGGTCGAGCAGGGGGCTCGCTCGGGCGAGTCGACGTTCTTGGCCCGGCTGAGCCCCCGGACCGAGGCGAAAGAGGGCCAGCCCATCGAGCTCGTCGTTGACGTCGGCCGCCTCCACTTCTTCGATCCGGGGACCGGGCTCGGCATCTACGGCGGCGACGGGAACTGATCGAGCGAGCCCCGTCGATCGACCCGTTTCCCACAGGGTTCCTGTGGGGCGTCGCCACGTCTGCCTATCAGGTCGAGGGTGCCGTGAACGAGGACGGACGCGGCCCGTCCATCTGGGACACGTTCTGCCGCAAGCCCGGTTCGATCCGCAACGGAGACACCGGGGACGTCGCGTGCGACCAGTACCACCGGTACGAGGAGGACGTGGCGCTCATGGCCGAGCTCGGGCTGAAGGCGTACCGATTCTCGGTGGCGTGGCCGCGGATCCAGCCCGAGGGGCGGGGGGCGCCGAACCAGCCGGGCCTCGACCACTACCGCCGGCTGGTGGACGCGCTGAACCGCCACGGCATCGCCCCGCTGCCGACGCTCTACCACTGGGATCTGCCGCAGGCGCTCGAGGACCAAGGGGGGTGGGGGAGCCGCGACACGGCCCTGCGGTTCGCGGAGTATGCGGCGATCGTCCACCGTTCGCTCCGGGACGACGTGCATTCATGGATCACCCTGAACGAGCCCTGGGTGGCTGCCTGGTTCGGGTACGGCACTGGGATCCACGCGCCGGGTCGAACCGACGACGCGCTCGCGCTCGCGGCGTCCCATCACCTGCTGCTCGCTCACGGCCTGGCCCGAGACGCCATCGGCGCCGGTGGCGACGTTGGCATCGCGTTGAACCTCCAGCCCGCTCGCCCGGCCACAGTGGATCCTCGCGACGTCGCGGCGGCGCTGCTGGCGGACCTGCACATGAACCGGCTGTTCCTGGATCCGCTCTTCGGGCGGGGGTATCCGGCCCAGCTCGTAGAGCACTACCGGACGGTGAGCGACATGCGGTTCGTACGCGACGGCGACCTCGAGGTCATCGCCGGCCCGCTCGGTTTCCTGGGGGTGAACTACTACCGGAGGCACACGGTCATCGCCGAGGCCCGTTCCCAAACCGGCGCCGACGAGCTGCCCGGCTCGCTCGCTGCGCGGTCGGTCCTCCCCGAGGGCGTGGAGGTCACCGCGATGGGCTGGCCCGTCGAACCGCAGGGCCTGGCCGACCTGCTGATCGAGCTGCATCGTGAATACGGCCCGGGTCGCATCGTCGTGACCGAGAATGGTGCGGCTTTCGACGACGAGCCCGCACCGGACGGCGTCGTCCACGACGCGAGACGGATCGCGTACCTCCGCGACCACATCGCCGCGGCGCGTGCCGCGCTCGAGGCCGGCGTCCCGCTGGCCGGCTTCCTCGTGTGGTCCCTGCTCGACAACTTCGAGTGGGCGGAGGGCTATGCGAAGCGCTTCGGCCTCGTCCACGTCGACTTCGTGAACCAGGAGCGGACCCCGAAGGAGAGTGCCGCCTGGTATGCGGGGGTGATCCGTCACCGGGGAGTCCCGGCCACATTGGGTTGAACGCCGCGGGCTGGTTTGGGCAAGAATAGGGGATCGGACGACAGGAGGGGGTTTCGGATGCGCCGACTACGGCTGCTGTCGCTGCTCTCGATCGTTCTCTTGATCGGAGGGGCGTGCAAGGCGAAGGAAAACGAGGGCGGAGCCACCGGAGGCCCGAACGAAGCCAACACCGGCAAGGTCAACGTGCTGGCTGCGGTGGAGCCGGAGGAGGCCGACGCGCTTCAGGGCATCGCCGACCAGACCATCACTGGCGTCGACTACACGGTCGAGTTCGAGGCCTCGGGGAACTTCGAACAGGACGTCCAGGTCAGAGGGCAGGGTGGGACCCTGGATGTCATCCTCCTTCCCCAACCTGGATCGTTGCCGGGCCTCGTGACGTCGGCGCATGCCGTCGCGCTCGAGGACATGGGCTACGACATCAGCGAGCTCGACGCGACGTTCGGCAAGCCGTTCATGGACCTCGGCCTGGTCAATGGGAAGCATTACGGCATCCCGACCAACATCAACCTCAAGAGCATGATCTGGTACCCGAAGGACGACTTCGACAAGGCCGGCTACAAGGTCCCGACGACATGGGACGAGCTGATGGCCCTGTCGGATCAGATCGTCGCTGACGGCAGCACGCCGTGGTGCGTCGGCTTCCAGAGCGAGGGCTCGACGGGCTGGCCGGCCACCGACTGGATGGAAGACATCATGCTCCGGACCGCCGGCCCGGACACCTACGATCAGTGGTACAAGCACGAGATACCGTTCAACGACCCATCGGTCGAGAATGCTGGGAAGATGTTCGGTGACGTCATGTTCCACCCCGGGTACGTCCTGGGTGGTGCCGAGAACACGCCCGGACTCGCCTTCGGGGATGCGCCGCTCCCGATGTTCGACAACCCCCCGAAGTGCTGGCTGCACCGGCAGGCCAGCTTCATCAACGCCTTCTTCCCTGCGGATGCGAAGGCCGGAGTCGACTACGACTGGTTCCCGTTCCCGTCCATAACCACCGAGGGTGGCCCGCTGTTCGGCGGCGAGATGGCGATGGTGTTCCGCAACGCTCCCGAGGTGAAGGATTTCCTCGACAGGTTCATGGGCACCGACTTCCAATGCGCCATGGGAGGGATCACCGCAGCTTCGCGGATCTCTCCGAACGTGAACGTCGGAAGCGAATGTTACGCGAATACGATCCTGGCCGACTCCGCCGAGGTGCTCAAGGAGGGCCTGACGGCCGGGACCGCCCGGTTCGACGCCTCGGACCTGATGCCCGCTGCGGTCGGCTCGGGGAGCTTCTGGACTGGGATGGTCAAGTACATGAAGGAAGGACCGAGTTCTCTGGACGGCATCCTGAAGGACATCGACAGCAGCTGGCCGAGCTAGGGACTGCGGGTGTCGAAGATCGATCGAGCGCCTGTTGGTGGGGCCGTCGCGACGACGGCCCCACCTCCTCGCGGGAACGCGATCTGGGTGTTTGCCCTGCGGCTCGTGGGAGTCGTGGCGATCCCGATCGCCGCCTTCTACACCTTATGGGTCACGTTCGATTTCCTGCGTGACTCCGAGGCCAACCGGGTCATCGTCGTCGGCGTGGCCGTCGTGGTGGGGGTTGGCGGCGTTTTCTTCCTGTACTGGGCGATGAACCGAGCCGTCGAGCTCCTGCCCGAGCGCTACCGCGAGGGGGTCCGCCCATGGATCTTCGTCGGACCCGCCCTGGTGCTGCTGAGCGTCTTCCTGGTCTATCCGGTCATCAACACGATCCTGATCAGCTTCAAGGACGCGCAGTCCCAAAAGTTCGTGGGACTCGCCAACTTCAAGTTCGTCTTCACCGACGAAAGCATGCTCCGGGCGATCCGCAACACCCTGGGGTGGATGATCCTCGTCCCCGCGGCGGCGGTCACCATCGGGCTCGCGTTCGCGACGCTCGCCGACCGGCTGCGCCGCGGCGAGGCCGTGGCGAAGTCGATCATCTTCCTCCCGATGGCGATCTCCTTCGCGGGGGCGTCGATCACGTGGCGCCTGATCTACAGCTTCCGTCCCGCGGGGTTCGGCTCGAATATCGGGCTGTTGAACGGGATCATGCTCGGGCTGGGCCAGAACCCGGTGGATTGGCTCTCGCAGCATCCGTGGAACAACCTCTATCTCATGGTGATCATGGTCTGGATGCAGACCGGGTTCGCCATGGTCGTCCTGTCCGCTGCCATCAAGTCGATCCCCGACGAGATCATCGAGGCCGCCCGCATCGACGGCGCCTCCGAATGGCAAGTGTTCCGGCGGATCATCGTGCCGAGCATCCTTCCAACGATCGTGGTTGTGGCCACCTACATGGTCATCAACTCGCTCAAGGTCTTCGACATCGTCTTCGTGATGGGGAACGCGGAGCTCAACCAGACGGAGGTCGTCGCGGAGCGCATGATCCGCTGGTTCTTCATCGGCGGGAACTACGGGCGAGGTGCCGCGATCGCGGTCGTCCTGTTCGTCGCGGTGATCCCGGTGATGATCTGGAACGTCCGCCGGTTCCGCGAGGAGGAGATGATCCGATGAGCCTGGCTCAAGCGGGGGACGTCGAGGACGCGACCGAGCCGATCGTCGAGGCACCCAAGGCGCAAGGCGTCGGCGGGGTCCGCAAGGGCGGATGGTTCGTACGCCTCACGATCGTGGCCGTCTGCGTCCTGTGGTTGATCCCCGCCGTGGGCGTGCTCATCACCTCCTTCCGCAACGAGGACCTCGTCAACACCAGCGGATGGTGGACCGCGTTCGCCCACCCGTTCCAGGCAGGGGAATGGACGGTCGAGAACTACCGCTCCGCCCTCGACGCGGGCGGCCTCGGCAACTCGTTCCTCAACAGCCTCGCGGTGACGATCCCGTCGACCGTGATCCCCATCACGATCGCCGCCTTCGCCGCCTACGCGTTCTCCTGGATGGACTTCAAGGGACGCTACCTGCTCTTCGTGACCGTCGTGGGACTCCTCGTCGTCCCGCTGCAGATGGCGTTGATCCCGATCCTGAAGCTGTACGTCAACGGGGCCACGCTCTTCGACTACGTCGTCTTTCCCCAGCTGCACCTGAACGGTACCTTCCTCGCTGTATGGCTGGCGCACACGGGGTTCGGACTGCCGCTCGCCGTCTACCTCTTACGCAACTACATCGGATCCCTGCCGTCATCGATCATCGAATCCGCGAAGATCGACGGGGCCGACCACTTCACGATCTTCTGGCGGCTCATCGTTCCGCTCTCGGTCCCGGCGCTCGCAGCGTTCGCGATCTTCCAGTTCCTCTGGGTCTGGAACGACCTGCTCGTCGCGTATGTCTTCCTCGGAGGAGAGCGGAGCGTCCAGGTCCTCACCCTCAATCTGGCGAATCTCGTCGGCTCGCGCGGAGAGAACTGGCAGCTGCTGACATCGGCCGCCTTCGTCTCCATGGCGCTTCCGTTGATCGTGTTCTTCTCGCTCCAGAAGTACTTCGTGCGTGGTCTCACCGCCGGCGCCGTCAAGGGCTGAGCCGGCGATGGCCCGAGCCAAGCGGTCGGTGCTGGCCGGTATCGAGCCACTCTCGCCGCGGCGCAAATGGAGAGCGATCACGCTCGCGACGCTCCTGCTCGTCCCCGGCTACTGGTCGCTGGTGACCGGGCTCGTCGCGGAGGGCTCGGACAAGGAGAGCGCGCCCTTCGCCGCCCCGTACATCGCCTTCGGTCTGGTCCTCTTGCCCTTCGTCTTCCTCGCGCTCGCCTTCCTCTCGGAACATCCACGGGCCTCAGGGGCGACGGCCAAGGCCCTGGTCCTCACGATCCTCGTCGGCGCGCCCGTCTCGGCCTTCGCGGGCGACGCGGTCACCGGCTTCGTCGCTGGGGTGGGGGCGGGAGGGATCGTGGCGATGAGGACCGACCTCGCGCATAGTTGGAAAGCCCGGGCCATCGCCGTTCTCGCGGTCTCCGCGTACGTGTTCATCCTCCTCCGTTCGGCCGCCGTCATCGGGCTGCTCCTCGCCCCGGTGCTTCCGTTCACGAGCATCGGGGTGGCCGATCACCTCTCCGAGCGCCGGAGGGAGCGAGAGGCACGGTCCTGACCGTCGGCTAGTGTGGCGGCGATCCCATGGCCGATTTCGATCTCCTCGTCCTCGGTGACGCCAATCCCGACCTGATCGTTCGGGGGGACGTCGCACCGCGGTTCGGCCAGGCCGAGAAACTGGTCGACCGGGCCGATCTGGTGATCGGGGGGTCGGGCGCGATCGCCGCATGCGGAGCCGCCCGCCTTGGACTGCGTGTGGCGTTCGCCGGTGTGGTCGGGGAGGACGTGTTCGGGCGGTTCATGCTGGACGCCCTGGCCGAGCGCGGTGTGGACACCAAGGGCATCGTGGTGGATCCGAGGCGGCCGACCGGCCTTTCGGTCGTGCTGTCGAAGGGCGATGACCGGGCCACGCTCACCTCGTTGGGGGCCATCGCCGACCTCCGGGAGGGGGTCATCGACCACGCGCTCCTTCGCGGCGCCCGCCACGTCCACGTGTCGTCCTATTTCCTGCAGGCCGGCCTTGCCGTCGACCTCCCCGCGCTGTTCCGAGAGGCCCACGAGGCCGGGGCCAGCACCTCGATCGACCCCAACTGGGATCCGGCGGATGAATGGGACGGCGGCCTGCTGCCGCTCCTGTCACAGACCGATTGCTTCCTCCCAAACTCGGTGGAGGCCCGGGCGATCACCGGGGTGGACGACATCGACGTCGCGGCGCTCACCCTGGCCGAGCGGGGCTCGGTCGTTGCGGTGAAGTTCGGGCAGGGTGGTGGCCTGGCCCTGTGGGGCGATGAGGTGGTCCGCTCCGAGTCCATCCCCGCCGACGTCGTCGACACGACCGGCGCCGGTGACAGCTTCGATGCCGGGTTCCTGACCGGGCGGCTTGCCGGGCTCCCCTTGTCCCGATGTCTCCAGCTCGCCGTGGCGTGCGGCTCGCTCTCGACGCGAGCAGCCGGCGGAACGGCCGCTCAGCCGACGATGGACGAGGCGGTGGCCGCCCTGGAGTCGGTGGCGTGATCCTCTGCGTCGCCGCAAGCCCATCCGTCGACAAGCTCTTCGAGGTCGAGCGGGTCGAGATCGGCGCTATCCACCGTCCCACCGGGTTCGTCCAGGTCCCCGGGGGCAAGGGATTGAACGTGGCCCGCTCCGCGCACGCGTTGGGGGCGGAGGTGACCGCCACCGGCGTCCTGGCCGGTCACGCCGGTCGATGGATCGACGAGGCCCTTGCCGCGGAAGGCGTCCGATCCCGCTTCGCCTGGGTGGACGGTGAGACCCGGGCCTCGCTCTCCGTCGCCGACCGCACCGGCCGGGGCCTGACGGAGTTCTACGAGCGTGGATGGGACATCGGGCCCGAAGGGTGGGAGCGCCTCGAGCGGATCGTCCTGGAGCTCCTGCCTTCCTCGGGCTGGATGACCCTCTCGGGGAACCTGCCGGTCGGCGCCCCCGACGACGGCTACGCCCGCCTGATCCGCTTGGCTCGCGAGGCGGGCGTCCCGGCGGCACTCGATGCCCGGGCCGAAGCTCTGCTGGTGGGGGTCTCGGCCGGGCCCCAGGTCGTCAAGGTGAATGCGGAGGAGGCCGGGACGCTGCTCGGCGCCGAGGTCGAAACGCTCGAGGAGGCGAAGGAAGCGGCCGAGGAGCTTCGGTGGCGCATGGAGGGCGATGGACGGGCGGCCATCGTGACCCGCGGCGCCGAAGGAGCCATCGTCGTGACCCCGGATGGCGCGCTGCTCCGGGCCCGGCTGTACGAGCGCGGCCCCTACCCGGTGGGGAGCGGCGACGCGTTCCTCGGAGGGTTGGTCACGGCGCTCGACCGCCGTGCCACGTGGGCCGACGCGCTGGCCATGGCGCTGGGGGCGGCTTCGGCGAACGCGGAGACGCCGGGAGCCGGGCGGCTGGACCGGAGTCGCGCCGTCGAGCTTTCGAAACGGGCCGAGGTCCTTCCGCTCGGTTAGCGGATCGCCTCGCCGGTCGCAGGGTCGAACACGTGGACGGCCTCCGGCCTGATGCGGAGCGGGATCCGATCCCCGACCTTGGGCCGAAGCTGCGGGTCGAACCGGGCCGTGACCGTCGCCAGCTCGGGCCCGCCACCTGTTGCGGGGATCTGATCGCCGGCGCCGCCCCCCGCGAGCCTGCCGACCACGGTGCCATGCACAACGATCTCGTCGCCCAGCGGCTCGACGACGTCGACCGTGAACGGCACGGCGGGCAGGCCGTCGCCGGCGGGCCGGAGCATCTCGGGTCGAACGCCCACCACCACGTCACCGTCGGCCAGGCCCGGGATGTCCAACTCCAGCTCGCCCGCAGTGATCCTGCCGCTCAGCGCGGTTGCACGAAGCAGGTTCATGGGAGGACTCCCGATGAACCCCGCCACGAACACGTTCGCCGGATGGTCGTAGACGTCCTGCGGCGGGCCCAGCTGTTGGAGCTTGCCTCCCGAGAGGACCGCGATGCGGTCGCCGAGCGTCATGGCCTCCACCTGATCGTGGGTTACGTAGATCGTGGTGACGCCGAGGCGTTGGTGGAGGCGCTTCAGCTCCGCCCGCATCTGCACCCGGAGCTTCGCGTCGAGGTTCGACAGCGGCTCGTCAAGGAGGAACGCCTTCGGCTCCCGTACCAGGGCGCGGCCCATGGCCACCCGTTGCCGCTGGCCCCCCGACAGCTGGGCGGGACGGCGCTTCAGCAGGTCGTCCAGGCCGAGGATCTCGCTCACCTCGTGAACCCGTCTGTCGATCTCACGGCTCGGAACCTTGCGTTGCCGCAACCCGAATGCCAGGTTGCCAAACACCGTCATGTGTGGGTACAGCGCGTAGTTCTGGAACACCATGGCGATGTCGCGGTCGCGTGGCGACACGTCGTTGATGATCCGGCCCTCGATCGCGATCCGCCCCGACGTGACCTTCTCCAGGCCGGCCAGCATCCGCAGCGCGGTGGTCTTCCCGCATCCCGATGGCCCGACCAGGATGATGAACTCGCCGTCCCCCACCGTCAGCGTGAGGTCGTCGACGGCCACGACCTGATCGTCGAACACCTTGGTCACGTGGTCCAATACGACCTGGGCCATCTGCTTACCCCTTCAGCCCGGTCGTGGCGATGCCTCGGACGAAGTAGCGTTGCGCGGCGAAGAACAGCACCAGCATGGGGATCATGCTCATCACGTTGCCCGCCATGATCAGCGGCCAGAAGACGTCGTGGGATCCCTGGAACACCGTGAGGCCGAGCTGAAGCGTGAAGTTCCGTTGGGAGAACACTGCGATGAGCGGCCACAGGAAGTCGTTCCACGTCCACATGAACTGGATCACGGCCAGGGTGGCAAGGGCAGGAAGCGAGAGCGGCAGGACGATCTTGAAGAGCACGCCGAGGCGTGAGGCCCCATCGATCCTCGCCGCCTCCTCCAGCTCCACCGGCAGGGTCCGGAAGAACTGCCGCAGCATGAAGATCCCGAACGCGCTGACCAGGTTGGGCGCGATCAGCGCCGGCAGGCTGTCGAAGAGCCCGAGCTTCTTCACGATCAAGAACGTCGGGATCATCACGACCTGGAAGGGCACCATCAACGTGGCCAGGAGCAGCATGAACGCGGCCGCACGGCCGAAGAACTTGATCCGGGCGAAGGCGTAGCCCGCCAAGCTGCACAGCAACAGGTTGCTCACGACGACCGTGCTCGTGACGATGAAGGTGTTCAGGAACCAGCGGCCGAACGGGGCCGAGCGAAGCGCGCTCGGATAGTTGCCGAAGTGGAGCGATCCCGGTACCAGGACCGGCGGGAAATGCAGGCTCTCGGCTTGGGTCTCCAGCGACGTGACGATCATCCACACCAATGGCAGCAGCATGATCAGTGCGAGGGGAAACAGGACCAGGTGCCACGGGGAGAACGGGAGCCACCGCCGTCGTGGGCGCTCGGCCGATTCGGCCTCCTCCGGCCATGCGATGCGATCGGCCTGCGCCTGCACCGTCATGAGCTGTAGTGCACCACCTTGTTCCCCAGCCAGAACTGGACCATCGTGAGGACCAGGATGGCCAGGAACAGCACGTACGCGATCGCCGCCGCGTATCCGGCCGCGCCGAGCCGGAAGGCCAGGCTGAAGAGCCACCACACGACGACCGCCGTGTTGTACGGCGGCGGTCCGCCGTGGGTCACGAAGTAGACCTCGTCGAAGAGCTGGAGCGCGTTGATCGAGGACCACACGACCAGCAGCAAGGTGGCAGGCCCGAGCAACGGAACCGTAATGCTGCGGAAGACGCTCCATCTGCTCGCCCCGTCGATCTCCGCGGCCTCGACCAGCTCGTGCGGGATCCCCTGAAGCGCGGCGAGGTAGATGATGACATCGAAGCCGACCCAGCCCCAGACCGTCATGGCGATGATCGCGTAGAGCGCCCCTCGGGGCGAGTCGAAGAACCCGAAGGGACCAACCCCGATCTTCCCGAGCAACCAGTTGGCCAAGCCGTACTGGGCGTCGAACAACCACAGGAACATGATCGAGGTGGCGATGGTGGAGGCCACGACGGGCACGAAGACCGCCGTCCGGTAGAACCGGATCAGATGGATCTTCCGGTTCAGAGCCACTGCCACGAACAACGCGCCGATCACCGAGACCGGTACGAACACCCCCGTGTAGACGAGGGTATGTCCGGCGGCGATGCGGAGGACATGGTCGTGAGCCAGGGCCCGGTAGTTGGTCAGTCCCACGAACGGCGTGTTGGGATCTATCAGGTCGCTCTTCTGGAACGAGAGCACGAGGCCCCAGACGATCGGCAGGATTCCGAAGACCCCGATGAGCAGGACCGCAGGTCCGATGAACGCCCAGCCGGCGACGTGGTCGGACGCGAGCGCCCGTCGCAGCCGACCCATGGACACCACCCTATGCGGGGATGGCCAGGATGTCGTTCACCTGCTGCGCCGCATCGGACAGCGCCTGCTGAGCACTCTTCTCGCCCGTCATGGCGGCGATGATGGCCTGGCCCATGGCCTCAGAGATCCGGGGATAGGCCTTCAGGACGGGCCGGGCCTTCTGCACGTTCGCCAGGTTGGCCACGAACACGTCCACCCCCGGGAACTTCGTGGCGAACCGGTCGAACGTCGGCAACTGCGTCACGGACTGGCGGATGGGCAGGTGCCCAGTGGCGAGCGAGTCGGTCAGCACCTGCTCAGGAGCGGTCAGCCAGCTGACGAACGTCCACGCCGCGTCCAGGCGCTCCGCACCGTTGTCGAACAGGACCCAGTTGTCTGGACCCGCGATCGTCTGGTGATCGCCGCCCGGGAACATCGGCATGATCTGGACGCCATAGTTCACGTTCGGGAACGAAGGGAGGTCCCAGGGCCCGGTCACGGCCATCCCGATCTTGTTCGAATTGAACAACCCGGCGATCTTGGTGTTCTGGAAGTCCAGGTACACGGACTTGTCCGACACCGCCATGTCGGCGAGGGTCTGCAGGGCGGTGACCCCGGCCGGCGAGTCGAACGCGGCCTCCGTGTCGTCGGCGTTCAGGATGTCGCCGCCCGCCTCCCAGAGCATGGCGTCGTAGTGCCAAACGCTGTCCTCGCTGGCATCGGCGGGGAAGGCGAAGCCGAAGGTCTTGGTGGCCGGGTCGGTGAGGGCTTTCGCCGCCGTACGGAAGTCGTCCCAGGTCCAGTCGGGGGTGGGATACGAGAGACCGGCCTGGTCGAACAGGTCCTTGTTGTACACGATGGCCAGGTTGTCCACGAGGGCCGGGATCCCCAGGACGCGCCCATCAACCGTGGCCGCCTCGCGTTCCCCCGGGTAGAAATCGTTCCAGTCGAACCCCGATGCCTCCACCCGCGAGGTGAGGTCCACGATCCCGGGCGCCGCCGCGAGCTGCGGCATCGACGACCCGTACTGATACGTGACGTCCGGCGGCTCACCGGCCTGGAGGGCGACGGTCAGCTTCGCCAGGGCGTTGTCATTGTTGTAGTTGATGATCTCGACGCTGATGTTCGGGTGGGACGTGTTGAATTCCTTCACCAGGGCGCGCATCGAGTCCGCCTCGCGGTTCGGCGTCTCGCCGGGCTGCGTAGGTGCGCCATAGCCCTGCCACAGGATGATGTGTTCGACGCCCGTCGTCCCGCTCCCGCCGGGGCTCTCCCCTCCATCCCCGCCGCCGGTGCACGCCACGGCGACGAACGCAACGACCACGACCGCCGGGAACCATGTCCTCTTCACCGTTCACCTCCAGGGTCGCTCACGACAGCACCACCGATCTGGTCAGATTGCGAGGATGGTCGGGATCCATGCCCCGGAGCTCGGCCAGGGCCACCGCCGTCCGCTGCACCTGGATCAGCTCGGCCATCGGATCGAGCTGGCCGGCGACGACCGTGGCCCCGGTCGCCGAGACGTCCTCGAGTAGGCGAGGGTCCACCTGGCCCAGGGCCCAAACGGCGGAGCGGCGCCCCGCCAGGCTGATGGGGCCGTGCCGGTACTCCATGGCCGGATACGACTCCGCGAAGGAGCCACTCGCTTCACGCATCTTCAAGGCTGCCTCGTGCGCCAGACCGACCGTCCATCCCGTGCCGAGGAATACGTAGTGGTCGAAGGCACCGGGTTCGAGGGGGAGGTCGGCCCCCAGCTCCACCTCAGCGTCGGCCATGGCTTGCCCGAGGTCCTGGCCGAGGTGGGCCCGCAGGAGGGCGAGCGTTGACGTGGCGAACCGGGTCTGGACCACCGAGCGCTCATCGGCGAACTCGAGCACCACCGCGTGGTCGGCGGCCCGTGCGATGGGCGAGCCCGCCACCGCCGTCATGGCGACGGTCGGGGCCTGGGCGACCTCGAGCAAGCGAAGGACCTCGGTGGTGGTTCCGGAGCGTGAGATGGCCACGATGGCCTGATACGACCTGCCGCCAGGCATCTCGGAGGCGGGGAACGCGTCCGTCTCGCCGTGGCCGGCCGCCTCGCGGAGGGACGCGAAGGCCTGGGCCATGAACGCGGAGGTCCCGCATCCCACGGTCGCGATCCGCTCGCCTGGCGCCGGAAGGATCGAGGCGGCCTCGGGAGCCAGTCGGACGGCTTCGGCCCAAGCCGCCGGTTGGCTGGTGATTTCATGCGCGATTGCGCTCACGTGGGGGCATGATAGATCGCAAACGCTCACGAGCGCAAGGCGATTCGTGCACCCTATACTCGGGAGGTGCGACAGGCCGACCGGCTCTCCGCCATCCTGGAACGGCTCTCCGATGGGGGGTCGGTGACCGCGTCCGGCCTTTCGCGTGACCTGGAAGTGTCCCCGGCCACCATCCGCCGCGACCTGCAGCTCCTGGAGCGGCAGCGGCTCCTGGCTCGGACCCACGGCGGTGCGGTGGCCCACGGGGTCCTTTACGAGCTCCCGCTCCGATACAAGACCGCCCGACACCCGGAGGAGAAGCGGCGCATCGCCGCGGCGGCAGCGGAGCGCGTCGCCGAGGGTTCCGCGGTGGGCCTGACCGGTGGGACCACCACCACCGAGGTCGGCCGGGCTCTGGCCACTCGCGAGAACGTCACGGTGGTCACGAACGCCCTCAACATCGCCTCCGAGCTCGCCGTCCGTCCCAACGTGAAGCTCGTGGTGACCGGCGGCGTCGCGCGCAGCGAGTCCTACGAGCTGGTCGGGCCGCTGGCCGAGCAGAGCCTCGAGGAACTGAACCTCGACATCGTGTTCGTGGGGGTCGACGGCATCGACCCGGACGCCGGCCTGACCACCCACCACGAGATCGAGGCCCACACGAACCGGGCGCTCATCGACCGGTCCCGACTCGTCGTGGTGGTGGCCGACAGCTCGAAGATCGGGCAAGTGGGCTTCGCCCGGATCTGCGAGCTGTCCCGGATCGACGAGATCATCACGGATACGACGGCTGAGGCCAGCCTCCTTCGCACCATCGAAGAGGCCGGCGTTCGAGTGACCACGGTCTGACGGACGGTGGATCGATTCGAGGTCAAGCCCGCGGTCGCGATCCAGGGACTGTTCGTCCTGTTCGGGATCGCCATCGCCTCGTTCTACCCGTTCTTCGCCCCGTTCCTCTCGGGCCGGGGTCTGTCCGAGAGCGAGATCGGGCTCGTGATCGCGGTCACCGCGCTGGCCAGGGTGCTCTCCATGCCAGCCTGGGGACACGTCGCCGACACGCGGCTGGGCAGGCGGCGGGTGCTCCAGCTCGGGATGGCCGGCGCGGTGGCCTCGTCGCTTCTGCTGTTCTGGTTCGGGCACGGCGTGCCCGCCATCGTGGCCGCCTCCGTGGCGTTCTGCCTGACGAGCAGCGCGATCGGGCCGAATATCGACGCGCTCGCCCTGGCGCATCTGGGGGATGGGCAGATGCACGAGTACGGCCGGATACGCGGGTGGGAAAGTCTCAGCTACGCCGGTTGGTGCCTCCTGCTCGGCTTTTCCCTCCAGCACTTGGGGCTGGATCGGATGCTTCCCGTCTTCGCCGCCGCGGGCGTGGCGGTGCTCGCCTGGTCGTTCACGGTGACGCCCGACCGTCAGGCGCACGTGGAGCGCCATGGAAGGCTCGGTGCGGTGGGAGCGGTCTTCAGGCAAGCGCCCCGTTTCACTCGGTTCCTGGCCGGGACGCTCCTCGTCTGGGTGGGGTTCTCGGCTGCCTGGAACTTCATCTCGCTCAAGATCCTGGCCGAGGGAGGTGGCCCACTCCTGGTCGGTTTCGCCGCCGGGCTCGGCGGGCTGACCGAGGTGCCGGTGATGAGGCTCTCATCCCGGATGTCCCGGAGCGTGGGGCTGCGCGTGCTGTACGTCGGTGGCTGCCTGGTCTACGCGACGGTATTCCTCTTGTGGGGGCTCATCACGGACCCCACGGTGGTCTCGATCCTCTCGGTCCTCGAGGCGCCGGGTTCGGCCTGCTGTTCACGAGCAGTGTCGTGATCGTCGGTCGGCTGGTGCCTCCCACCCTGTATTCGACGGGCCAGGCCGTGGCCTCGACGGTCAGCTTCGGCATCGCACCGATCCTCGGGGGCGCGATCGGGGGAGTCGTGTTCCAGCGTCTCGGCCCGGCCGCCCTGTACATCGGCGCGTCGGCGCTGGCGCTGGCGGGAGGTCTGCTCGGATGGTCCGCGCTCGAGGCGCCGGCGTTCACGCGACCCCATCCGATCGAGGAACCGGTTGTCCCACCTCCGGGACCCGAGCCCGTCTAGCGGCCGCGGATCCCTTGGGGGAGGAGCTCGCCGTGGGCCTCGATGAGGTCGTCGCACATCGCGACGATCTGGTCGATCGTGAGCGTCGCGGCGGTGTTCGGATCGAGCAGAGCGGCCTGGTACACGAGGTCGCGACTCCCCTCCAGCGCGGCGCGGACCGTCAACTCGGCGACGTTCACGAACGTTCGGTTGAGCGCGAGACACTGCGGTGGAAGCGCCCCGACCCTGGTGGACCGAAAGCCGTGTCCGTCCACCAGGCAGGGCACCTCCACGCATGCCTCGGGCGGTAGCCCATCGATCAGCCCGTCGTTCCGGACGTTGCCGTAGACCTCGCGAGCCGTTCCGGTTTCGAGGCAGTGGATGATCTCCGAAGCGAGCTCGGAGGTCGGCTCCACGTCCAGTTCCTCGCCCCGGTCAAGCGCGGCCTTCGTCCGTTCCCACACCCCGAGGTTCTCCTCGCTCCGGCGGAGGTACTCGTCCACCTCGATGCGGAACCGTTCGTTCTGGTCGTCGTGGGGGAGGAACCACGGGACATATTCCGCGGAATGCTCGCTCGACTCGGTGGGGAAGTACCCGAAGCGCCGGAAGAGCTCCACGCGAACCCTGCGCCCCAGGCCCTCGGGGTCGGCGTCCACGATCTCGCGCAGCCGCGGATAGAGGTCCCGGCCGGTCCGGCGGTCGCGGAACTCGAGCACGAAGGCCTGGTGGTTGAGCCCAGCGGTCCGGAAGGCGACAT
Source organism: Actinomycetota bacterium (assembly GCA_044867345.1). Lineage (GTDB taxonomy): Bacteria > Actinomycetota > UBA4738 > UBA4738 > HRBIN12 > AC-69. Next base: position 15,734 of record JBIOUU010000002.1, on the reverse strand, counting down.
CCGGCTCCTCCACGCCGACGGTCCGCGCCAGGAACGCGTGCGTGTCGCGGACCGAGTGACAGACGCCGACGACGTTGTGAAAGGGCGTGCCCGCGTACACACCCCACGGCACCATGGCCATGGGGTTCGTGTAGTTGAGGAGAAGGGCGTCGGGGCACAGCTCGTGCATGTCGGTGCCGATGCCCACCGCGACGGGAATCGTCCGGAGCCCTCGGAAGATCCCGCCGATCCCGATGGTGTCGCCGATGGTCTGGCGAAGCCCGTACTTCTTCGGGATCTCGAAGTCACGGAGCGTTGCGGCGTACCCACCCACCTGGACCTCGTTGATCGCGTAGGTCGCGCCCTCCAGCGCCATGCGGCGATCCGCGTGAGCCTCCACCGCGTAGCCGGCTGCCGTCCGACGGACGATGGACTCGGCGGCACGGCCCGAGTACGCGAGGCGATCCTCATCGATGTCGTGGAGCTTGATCGTGAGGCCGCCGTGCAGCTCGCGATAGGAACACAGGTCGGCCACGATGTTCCGCGTGAACTCGACGCTGCCCGCGCCGACGATGACCACCCGAGCCATTGGCGGAGTGTACCTGCGGCCCAACGGACGGTTCGCGCGAGCACCCGTCCTTCGCATACGATGGGCCGGACGTTCCGCACGAGGGGGTTCCCGTGGTCAGCGCCTACATCCTGATCCAGACAGAGGTCGGCAAGGCCAGCAACGTCACCAGGGAGATCGGTCAGATCAAGGGCATCTCGGCCGTCGACGGGGTGACCGGCCCGTACGACGTGATCGCGCGGGGAGAGGCCGCCGACCTGGACGAACTGGCCAAATCGATCGTGATGCCGATCCAGGCGGTGGAGGGCGTCACCCGCACCCTCACCTGCCCGGTCCTCCAGCTCTAGCCTTCGACCAGTCACTTCAGCGCCCCGGCCCTGGTGCCGATGACCCGGAGAGGCCGGATCGACCCCCGGCCCCGGGATCATGCGGGCACGGAACGAGCTCGGCGCGACCAGCTTCTGGCTCCTCTCGATCGTGGCATTGGTGGCCGGCGCCCTCGTCGTCGTCCCGTTCGCGCTGGCCGGCCATCAGGAAGCGAGCCACGATCGAGAGGCGATCGCGCAGATCGACAAGGCCAGGGATCTCAGCGCGCAGGCCACGCTCCAGACGGCCGTGCGGGGTGCCGGCGCCTACTTCGGTGAGAACGCCACGTTCGAAGGCTTCGACCCCGAGCAAGCCTCGCTGTTCGACCCATCCATCCGATACACGAGCGGCGCCCCGACCGCGGGTGCCGTGAGCATCCGCGGCGTCACGCCGACCAGCGTCGTCCTGGTGGCCTCCACCGGCTCCGCGTACCTGTGCGCCGCGATGAGTGACGGCGTGGTCAGCTACGGAAGGACGAACGCGACGACCGCTGCCGCCTGCACCGGCGGCTGGTAGCGTTCACCGGTCCACGGTCCTTCGTTGGTCGTGGCATCGTCTCTTTCGAGGGGGTTCGCCATGATCGAGATTCGCCGCGACCCGGAGATCTACGAGAAGGCCGGAGGCTGGTTCCACGCCCGGTGGCACTTCTCGTTCGACGAGTACCACGACCCGGCCAACATGGGCCTCGGGACGCTCCGCGTCTTCAACGACGATCGGCTGATCCCGGGCGCCGTCTGGCCCCTGCACCCCCATCGCGACATCGAGGGCCTGACCTACGTCGTCGAGGGTACGTTCCGGCATCAGGACGATGTGGGCGGGCCTCCGGGGATGCTTCCCGCCGGATCCGTGCAACGCATGACCCTGGGATCTGGCGCGTGGCACTCCGAGCAGAACGGCTCGGACTCCGAGCCGCTGCGATTCATCCAGATGTGGATCATGCCCGCCGAACGTGGCCTCCCGCCCGGCGTGGAGCAGAGGGTCTTCACCGTGGAGGATCGGAAGGATCGCCTGCTCAAGGTTATCTCCGGGGATGACGGCGACGCCGTCCTGGTGCACCAGGACGCGGCGGTGTACGTGTCGCATCTGGAACCGGGCACGAAGGTGGAGCACACGTTCGCTCCAGGGCACGGCGGGTACCTCTACGTGATCGATGGGTCGCTTCGGCTGAACGATGAGAAGCTCGGTACCGGCGACGCTGCGAAGATCGCCGACGAGCCCCACGTCACGCTCGAGGCCGACGCGCCGACGGAGCTGATCCTGGTCGACGTGGCGCTCTGACGGTCCCTCACAGCGGGGCGATGTCCACCAGCGTCGAGGTGTCGACGTCGAAGGTCACCGGAGGGTAGAAGGCCGGCTTCGTCTCGATCGTCAGGGTCCACCCCGCGTCCGCCACCCCTTCGCCGTGATGGAACGCCGAGACCGCCCTGAGCACCCCCTTCACCCGGAAGATCCGGCGGAGCTCGTCGTTCTTGTAGTGCAATCGATAACGGCGACCGACCACCAGGGCCTCGATCGTGGGACGCAGCGCGTCGTACCGTCGGATCATCCCGGCGAACGCCCGCACCAGCCCGGGACGGCGCGAGCCGACCGCCCGCTCCGCGGCAGCCAGGTTGAACCACGAGACCCGGCGACCGTCGCGGACGAGCCAGGCCATCTCGCCCTGATCGGGGAGCACCTCAAGCCGCCCGGCCGGCTCCTCAAGGGCCGCGGCGACGTCGGCGGCCAGGCTGGCCGCCGCATCGGGTCCCGGGCCAGCTCCGCTCGGCCGCGCCAGGTCCCCGAAGTCGTCGCCCGTCCAGCCCTCGCGCATCCCGTCAGTATCGTTCGTCATCCCCCGGACCGGCGCGTCGTAGGCTTGGCCGGTGGCCGCCCCCACCCGCCGCGCCAAGCGCTCCCGGCGGCCGCCGCCGCGCTCGGAGGGCGCGTCGCAGGCAACCCTGGTCGAGGAGTGCATCCTCGTCCTGTCCCTCTCGCTCCTCGCCAGTGCGGTCTACGCGATCATCAGCCTGACGTCCGCGCCCGTGAAGGGCGCGACGGTCTTCGTCGTGCCTCAGGTCGGCCTGGCCACGCAGCTCGCGAACTTCGCGTTCGGCCTGGCCCCGGTGTGGCTCGTCGTCTTCCTCCTCCGCCGCAACGGCGAAGGGGTCGGAGCGATCGGCCTGGCGTGGAACCGGCCACGCCGGGACCTCGCCTCGGGGGTGGTGCTCTTCGTCATCGTCGGCGCGGCCGGGATCGGGATCTACCTGCTGTCCGTGGCGCTTGGGGTGAACCGGTTCGTCGTGCCGGTGCCACCCCTCGGCCACTGGTGGACGATGCCCGTGCTCTTCCTCAACGCGGCCCAGGCGGCGCTGCTCGAGGAGGTGATCGTCGTCGGCTATCTGATCACCCGGCTCCAGCAGCTGCGGCTGTCCGAAGCGGCGGCGGTGGGCGCATCGGGCATGCTCCGAGGGGCGTACCACCTGTATCAGGGGTGGGGCGGGTTCGCCGGCAACCTGGCCCTCGGGCTGTTCTTCGGGTTGTTCTTCACCCGCACGAGGCGCACCTGGCCGCTCGTCGTGGCCCATTTCCTGCTCGACGCCGGCGCGGGGATCGGCTACATCCTGTTCCGCAAGCATCTCCCGGGGTCCTAGCCGTGGCCCTCGCGACCGGACTCGACCTCCGCCGTCCGCTGAAGGCGACCGCGGCGCACGGGTACGCGCACGTGTCGCACGCCGTCGAGGGTTCCTTCCTCCGGCCCCTGCGCAGAGAGCTCGAACGTGGTCCGTTCCAGCGATTCGAGGGTTCCTTCGGTCTCGTCCGCCAGGAGATCGAGGGGTATGACGTCCTCGACCCGATGGACGGGTTCCCGCGGGTGGCGGAGCTCCGCGACGAGCTGGCACGGCTGCTCCGGCGGAGCGGACGGGGGATCGCCGGCTTGGCGACGTGGTGGCCGAACGAGGCCGGTGTGGCCCGGTACTCGCCCGGATCGATCGGTATCACCCCGCACCTGGACGGCAAGTGGTACCGGCGGCTGGTGGCGGTGGTCACGGTGAACGGCACCGCGCCGTTCACCGTATGCCGCGACCGGGCCGGCGAGGTCATCGAGCGATGGGACGCCGGGCCGGGAAGCCTCACCCTGATGCGCGGCCCCGGGCTCGGGGGGTCCAGGGACGGGCGGCCGTTCCACACGGTGGAGGGACCCCGTCGCGGAACCCGATGCTCCATCGGGTTTCGGATGAACACGCGACCCGCCGAGCCGGCGCAACCCTAACCGTTTGGCCTACTGGAGACGGCGGGGGATGCGCCGATCCCATCGCCTGGACCATCGACGCGTCCCGTTCTCCGAGACCTCGAGCTCGATCGTCAGGTGGTAGGTCTCGGCGTCGCTTCGAACGACCTGGTGGACCTCCGAGGTGACCATGGCCTCCGGCCACTCGATCGTCAGCGACGCGCGCGAGTCGGCGCTCGCCACGGCGGGATCCCGCATCGACACGGCCACGGTTCCCCCGTAGAGCTCGTGGAACCGCGGTCGCACACCTTCCGCCTCGGTCGTGCCGGAGCTCTGGGCGACCGCTCGCGTCTCCCTGTTCAGCACGTCGTGTTCGATCCGCCACACCACATCGTCCACTGTGTTGCCCTTGGCCGACTCGTACCGTTCCTGCCCCTTGGTTGGCGCCGCGAGGGCCGGACGCTCGCCGACCGGTGAGGGCCCGTCCACCACCGGCAGGATCAGCGCCGAGCCTTCGCGTTCGACGGTGAGCGTGGCCGCCGCGGGCGGCGGCCACGCGTTCGGCCAGTCCGATCCGGCCAGGTCGAGCCGGATCCTGTGGCCCGGCTCGAATGCCCAGGAGGTGACCTCGAGGTCCACCTCGACCCGGTACGGCGTCCCGGGCTCGAGTGGAGAGGGCCGCTCGCGTGACTCCCGATGCGCCAGGTTCAGCAGCCCTCGCGTCACCAGGGCGGAGGTCCCGTCGGGGAACACGTCGCACAGCTTCGCCGAGAGGAACGCCACGGGCGCCGACGAGGTGATGGTCACGCCCACGCGGGGATGGCCGAGGATCTCGAGCTCCTCGGCCAGCGGCGGCCACTCGTACACGAGGGACCACGCCTCGTCGGGTCGCTGGTCCTGGGGCTGCCCGTACGGTAGATGCCCGGCGCAGGAGATCCAGGCCGTCCATCCCACGTCGCCCCGAACCTCGAGCTCGTCGGTGTCTGAGGCCGGACGGCGCACGGCGACCGCGTTCTCGAGCAGCATCCGGAGCTCCCTGCCTCGATCGAGCGGCCACCCCGGCTCGTATCGCCAGTCCCCCCGGACCTCCGCCAGGTCCGGCTGGGGCTTCGTCGAGCGACGGGCGAAGACCAGGATGGCCGGCTCGCGATCGACGCCGTTGTCGATGCCCTTCAGCCACCGGTCCCACCACCGGAGCATCTCCGGCACCAGGTCCGCGTTCGGGCCGGGGAGTGACGTCGCGGTCGACGCGTGGGCCCACGGTCCCAGGATCAGCCGCTTGGAGCACCTCAGCTCGGCGATGGTCCGGAGCGAGTTGTTCGTGTAGCCGTCGGCCCAGCCGGCGACGATCATCGTCGCCGCCTGGATGGCTCCATAGTCGGGGCGGAGCGAGCCGTGCTGCCAGTACGGCCCGAAGGTCTGCTCCTCCAGCCACCGGATGACCCACGGCTCGTTCTCCTGCACCCGCTTCTCCCATGCCGCACGCCACCCGTCGCCGTACAGCGAGGGCACCGGCGGAAGGGCGTTCAGGCCCGTCATGTAGGTCGGGTAGTCCACCAAGTCGAGCGCCTTCAGTGCGCCACCGAAGAAGTGGACGTCGTCGGCGTACCGGTCGTCGGTGGCGTAGATGGGGATGATGGCCTTCAGTGCCGGCGGCCGCGTCATGGCCACCTGGATCGAGTTGAACCCCGAATAGGAGGTCCCGTACATCCCGACGTTGCCCGTGCACCACTCCTGGGAGGCCAGCCAGGCGATGACCTCGTTCATGTCCCGCTGCTCGATCTCCGGGTACTCGTCCTCCGCCACGCCCTCCGAGGTCCCGGTGCCTCGCACGTCCACCCGGCACACGACGTACCCGGCCTCGGAGAGGCGCACGTACTCCGTCCGATACGACGAGGTGAGGTCGTCCTTGCGATAGGGCAGGGCTTCCAGGATCGCCGGCCACCGGCCATCGCCATCGGGCAGGTACAGCGTTGCCGCCAGCCGCACGCCATCGGCCATCGCGATGAACGTGTGCGTCGATCTCGCCGGCATCGGCGCGAATCCTAGCCCGGCCTCGTCGCGGGCCTCCGGGCGATCCGCTGACCGGTGGTCACCTCACGTCCAGCTGGGGAACCATGCCCGGAGTGAGTAGGCGTATCCGGAGAGCGGGTGAGCGGTGAGGACGGGCCAGAACCAAATGAACAGGCCCACGGAGACCACGACGAACCCGGCGGCGAGTGGCAGCCACGGGCGTGATCGAGAGCCCGCGATATGAGCCTCCGACAGGTTCCGCAGCGCGTAGACGCAAGCCAGGACGAGGAACGGGACGATCGGGGTGGCGTAGAAGAAGAACTCCGGCCGCGTCACCAGGAACCAGGGGACGTACAGGGCCGCGATCGTGACGACGATGAAGCCGGCAACCCAGTCCCGCCTCAGCCACCACTCGTAGGCCACGTACGGGATCGCCACGAGGCTCCCCCAGAAGATGGCGGGGTTGCCGTTCGCATAGATCACGCGCCGGACGTCGTCGCCGTACCGCGCGTAGTACAGGACCGGACGCCACAGCAGGATCCACTTCCAGGCCTGTGCGAGATAGGGGTGGATGGGCTTGTGCGTCTTGGGATCGATCGATTGCAGGTGTTCGTGGTAGTTCACCATCGCTCCCTGGAGCCGGAGCCAATCCCCGAAGTGGAAACCGAAGTGAACGAACCATCCCAGATACGACGCGACGTACACGACCGCCGGCACCGCCAGGAAGAACAGGGCGATGGGGAACGATTCCCATTGGATCGCCCGCCAGACCGGTCGGCTCACGCCGGCCCGCTTTCGCTGCGTCACTTCCCACATGACTGACAAGGCGACGGCGCCGATGATGCCGGTGACCCCCGACCACTTCGTTGCGACGCCTGCACCGAACGCGATGCCCGAGGCGACCCGCCAGGGCCGGACCAACGGAGAGGGCACGCGAACGGCGAACGCCGCCGGCTCTGGAAGGCCTGCGCCCTCGGCGATCTCGGGCCCCTCGGGGATCAGCTCGGACCGCGAGGGCCTGCGCCGCTCGATCCATCGCCGGTCCAGCAGAAGGAACAGGAATCCGAGTGCGACCCAGAAGGCCACGAAGACGTCGAGCATGCTCACCCGCGACTGGACGAAGCTGAGGTTCTCCGTGGCCAGGAGGAGTCCCCCCGTGAACGTCCACAGAGGGCTCCCGAACAGCAGCTGCGCGATCAACGCCAGCACGATCACGGTGGCCGTGCCGAAGGCGGCGGACGACACGCGCCAGCCGAATGCGTCGGTGCCGAAGGCGAGCTCGCCGAGGGCGATGGCCCACTTCCCGAGGGGCGGATGGACCCATGCCCCAGTGTCGTTCTTGTCCGTCCTCCAGAACCGCTCGTCGCTGCTGGTCGTGCCGCAGCGCGCGTTGGAGTAACCGAGGTAGATGCAGGCAGACTTCGAGTAGTAGATCTCGTCGAACACGCGGGTCGGTGGTGCGCCGAGGTTGGCGAACCGGAGTATCCCGGCGATCAGCCCCACCGCCACCACCGCCACGACCGGTCTGTTGATGAAGCGGCGAACCGCCTCCAGACGGGAGAGCTTGGCCGGCTGGGGAGCCGGGGGCTCGGTCATGGTGGCGGGGGTCTGCACGGGGTGATGGTACGAGAGGCCCCTGCGATCGCGGGGAGGATCAGCGCCCGCCGCCAGCTCGGTCCTTCAGTCGGTACACGAACTGGACTCCCTGGAACACCTCGTCCACCGATGCCGACTTGTTGTCCACCAGACCGGCTGACAACCCAGCCTCCTGCACGACGTCGAACGTGAGGTCGGTCTCGGCCTTCGCCGCCTTCTTCGGCCAGGTCACCCAGAGCCTTCCCGACGGATCCAATGAACGGGCGAGTGCCGGCAGCCGCCGCTCGAGCTGGCTTCGCCTCGTGGCGAACAGCACCACGACGTCCAGGGTCCCGCCGGCCCGGCGGAGCACCTCGGCGCCGGTCGGGAGCGGACCGAGGGTGAACCCGGGGGGAGGGGAGACCAACAGGACGCGGGAGCCCTCCCGGATGCCGAGCTTCTTGGGAAGCGGGGTGCCCGAGTAATCCTTGTGCGCCGCCGTCGGCATGGGCCGCCAACTGTACTTGCCGCCGATGGCTCCTGGGACCTCCGGCCGTTCTCGGTCTCCCGCGAACCGTGACAACATCGATCCGTGAGCGGAATCCTGTATCTGGTCGGCACGCCGATCGGGAACTTCGGGGACATGACCGATCGGGCGCGGGAGACGCTCGGCAGCGTCGCCGTCGTCGCCGCCGAGGACACGCGGCGGACGGGGCGGCTGCTGGCCCATTTCGGCATCGAGGCCAAGATGGTCTCGCTGTTCCAGGGAAACGAGGACCGGCGGACACAGGATCTCCTCAGGGAGCTCCGGTCCGACCACGATGTCGCCGTGGTCTCGGATGCCGGCATGCCCGGCTTGTCCGACCCGGGCTACCAGTTGGTGCGGGCGTCGGTGAACGAGGGGATCGAGGTGCGCGTGGTCCCCGGCCCGTCGGCCGTCCTGTCGGGCCTGGTGGTCTCGGGGTTGCCCACCGACCGGTTCGTGTTCGAGGGGTTCCTTCCCCGCCGGGTGGGGGAGCGGCGCATGCGCCTCCGGGCCCTGGCCCACGACCGGCGGACCGTCGTGCTGTTCGAGTCGCCCCATCGGCTCGCTACCCTCCTGCGTGACTTCCTCGTGGAGCTGGGGGATCGTCAGGTGGCCATCGCGCGGGAGCTGACCAAGCTGCACGAGGAGGTCATCCGGGGTCGGACCTCGGAGGTCCTGGCGGGTCTCCCCGAGGTCGAGCTGAAGGGCGAGCTCGTCGTGGTGCTCGAGGGCAGTCGCCGGCCCGAGGTCCTGGATCAGGACGAGTTGGTGGAGGAGGCCCGGGCGCTCGTTCGAGCCGGGATGCGAAAGCGCGACGCCGCCTCGGAGGTGGCCAGGAACCGAGGAGCCTCCGCCAACGCCATCTACGAGTCGCTGCTGGAGCGAGACGGCTCCGAAGGAAACTCGCCAACCACCTGACCCCTAGAATGACCCGACCATGGGCCTGGACATCTTCTACATCACCACCCCGATCTACTATCCGAACGATGTCCCGCACATCGGCCACGCCTACAACGCGGTCGCCACCGACTTCATCGCCCGGTACCACCGCCTCCGGGGGGAGGAGGTCTTTCACCTCACCGGCACCGACGAGCACGGCCTGAAGCTCCAGCGGGCGGCGGAGGCCGCCGGGATGAGCCCCAAGGAGTGGGTCGACTCGATGGAGCCGCGGTGGCGGGAGGTCTGGGCCCGTCTGGACATCGCCTACGACGACTACATCCGGACCACCGAGCCCCGGCACGAGGAGGCGGTGAGGAAGCTCCTCCAGACCGTGCACGACAACGGCCGGGACGACATCTACCTCGGCACCTATGAGGGCCTGTACTGCGTGTCGTGCGAGCTGTACTACACCGAGGACGAGCTCGTCGGCGGCAGATGCCCGATCCACGGCATCCCCGTCGAGGCCATGCGGGAGGAGAACTACTTCTTCCGCCTCTCCGCGTATGCCGACCGACTGCTCCGGCACTATGAGGCCCATCCCAGGGCGGTCCAGCCCGAGGTCAGGCGGAACGAGGTCCTGTCGGTGATCCGGGGCGGACTCCAGGACTTCTCCATCAGCCGGACGTCGTTCCGGTGGGGCATCCCGCTCCCCTGGGACCCGGCGCACGTGAACTACGTCTGGTTCGACGCCCTGACCAACTACGTCACGGCCGCCGGCTACGGCTCGGACCCGGAGCGGTTCGCCCACGTGTGGCCGGCGAACATCCACATGATCGGCAAGGACATCCTCCGCCAGCACGCCATCTACTGGCCGGCCATGCTGATGGCCGCGGACATCGAGCCCCCCGAGCAGGTCTGGGCCCACGGGTTCCTGACGGTCGGAGGCCAGAAGATGTCGAAGACGAACGCCACAGGCATCCATCCCTTCGAGCTCGTGGATCATTTCGGGGTCGACGCATACCGCTACTACTTCATCCGGGAGATCCAATTCGGCCAGGACGGGAGCTTCTCCTTCGAATCGATGAACGACCGGTACCACGCCGACCTTGCGAACGGCTTGGGGAACCTGGCCAGCCGGGTCCTGGCCATGCTTGGGTCCTACTACGACGGCCTGGTCCCCGAGGTCCCTGCCACCGGGATGCAGGGCGACCTCCCCGCCTTGGTCAAGGACGTCACCGACCGCTACGACGGCCTCATGCTCGACGTCGCCTTGACCCCTGCGGTGGCCGCGGTCTGGGAGCTCGTCGGCCGGGCGAACCAGTACCTGGTTGAGCGGGCGCCCTGGCGGCTGGCCAAGGATCCGGAGAGCCGCGACGAGCTGGCGGGCGTGCTGTACGCGGCGACCGAGATCCTTCGGATCCTGGCGGTCCTGCTGTCCCCGATCATGCCCGGCGCGACCGGCAGGCTGTGGACACAACTCGGGATGTCCGAGCCTCTCGCGGCCCAACGGGTACCGGAAGCGTCGGAATGGGGTCGCCTGGCGCCCGGCACCAGGACCACCAAGGGGGAACCCCTGTTCCCGCGCCTCGACTCCTAGGTGAGGGTTCGCGTCGGCCCGTTTCACGTGAGACTCCTGCCCTCGACTCCGGGTGGACACTCGGCCGTCGCCGTTCGCCGCCTGGTCGGTCGCCTGTCGAGCCAAGGTCGAGAGCCGGTATCGTTTGTCATCCATGGCCTCCCCCCACCCTGAGCCACCCGCGCAGGAGGCCGCGGTGGACACCCATTGCCACCTGTTCCTGATGGAAGGGAACCCCGCGGACGCGGTGGCGGCTGCACGGAGGGCGGGCGTTGGCAGGCTGGTGTGCGCCGGCATCGACCCGGAGAGCAGCCGCCATTCGATCGATCTCGCCCAGTCGCTGCCGGAGGTCTTTGCCACCGCCGGGATGCATCCTCACACCGCCTCGGGCTTGAACGATGAGGGGTGGCAGCAGATCAGGGAGATGGTGGCCATCCCCCGGGTCGTGGCCGTCGGGGAATGCGGGCTGGACTTCTACCGGATGCGATCGCCGAGGGAGGATCAAGAGCGGGCCTTCGCTCTCCACATCTCGTTGAGCCGCGAGACCGAGCTTCCGATCGTGGTTCACGTTCGGGATGCGTGGCCGGCCGCCCTTCGACTCCTGGATGAGGGCTCGGCGGAACGGGTGGTCCTTCACTGCTTCAGCGGGGATGCCTCGATCGCCGCGGCCTGCGCGGCCCGGGGGTGGTTCCTGTCCTTCGCCGGCAACCTGACCTATCCGAAGAACCACCACCTTCGGGAGGCAGCTGCTGCCACGCCGATCGATCAACTTCTGGTCGAGACCGACAGTCCATTCCTGGCGCCGCAGGCCGTCCGAGGGCGCGACAACTCACCAGCGAACGTCATCGAGGTGATCCGGGAGATCGCCACGGTCCGCGCCACCTCGTTCGAAGCGGTTCGCGACGCGACGTCGGCGAACGCGCGAGCCGCATTCCACCGGCTTCGGTAGCGGTTCAGGGGCAAAAAAGCCCTCGAACGGACGTTCGCTTTCAAGTTTGCAGTGAGGGTTGAGGGTTTGATACCGTGCCGCCAGTGCTCATGGAGGCTTCGGTCCGGCTCTTCGCCGGCGTTCCCCCCGAAGCCTTCTTCCAGTAGGGGGAAGGATGCTGGTGCGGCCGACTCGGGTCCGGCGATTGCGGATCCGCAGGGCGACGGGCAACGCCGCGATCGTCGTCGCGCTCCTCGCCGTTGGCTCCCTCTATCTGGTCCTCGAGAAGAGCGTGACCCTCGTCCTGGACGGCAACCCACAGGCGGTTCGGACCCTGAGCTCCAACGTGGGACAGCTCCTCGACGCCCGGGGCATCGTTGTGGACCGACAGGACTACGTGGCGCCGCCGGCGGCGACCCCCCTCGCCGACGGCATGACGGTCGTGGTGGACACCGGCGGCCTCCTGCAGGCCGCCTCCAGTGTGGGGGTCTGGGTGGTGGATGGGGTGACCGGACCGTCAGCGAAGCTGGCGATCCAGCACACCGAGAATTGGTTCTCCGCGGGAGAACCGGTCGGGCCGACCCGGATCGTGGACGCTCGGGTCGTCGTGGAAGGGAAGGCTCACGACGTGCTCACGAACGCGGCCACTATCCGGGAGCTCCTCTCGGCCATGGGGATCGAGCCCGACGGGAGCGATCGCGTCCTTCCGCCACCCAGGACCCCCCTCCTCGAGGGGACCTTCGTCCGCTTCGTCGACATCGATCTGCGGACCCGACACGTCGTCGTTCCCATCCCGTTCCACACCCTGACCACGTACTCGCCCGCCCTGATGCCCGGAGCGGAGAAGATCACGCAGTCCGGATCCACCGGCAGGATGCTCGTGACCTACCGGGTCAAGCTGGTGGACGGGCACGTGGTTCGAAAGACGGTCCTGACGCGCAGGGTCCTTCAGACGGCCGTCCCCACGCTCCGGATGGTTGGGCGGGCCGACTCGGTCGTTCACGGCTCGGAGACGGGCGAGGCCTCCTGGTATGGCTTCGCGCCCGGCTCCGGCTTCACCGCCGCCCACCCCTGGCTCCCGTTCGGGACGGTGGTCACCGTGACCTATCTCGCTACCGGCAAGAGCATCGACGTGGTAATCAACGATCGTGGACCTTTCGGCGGACGGATCATCGACCTCTCGGACGAGGCCTTCGCGGCCCTCGCGCCGCTCAGCCAAGGGGTCATGGACGTCCGCCTCACCTGGTAGCTCCGGGCTCGGCCGCGCGGCCCTGAAGGAGGTCGCGGCCCGCCACGGGATCCACCCCTCCAAGGCCCTGGGCCAGAGCTTCCTGGCCGACCCCAACCTTGCCCGAGCCATCGTGACCGACGCCGGGGTCGGGGAGGGCGATCGCGTCCTCGAGGTCGGTCCGGGCCTCGGCTCACTCACGGTGGCCCTGGCGGCGACGGGGGCCGAGGTGCTGGCGGTGGAGATCGACCGCGCGCTCGTGTCAGCGTTGCGGGAGGTCCTGGCGCCCTTCCCCGCGGTTCGACTCGAGGTGGGGGATGCGTTGAAGATGGACTGGGACGTCGCGCTCCCTGCCGGCGACTGGACGATGGTGTCGAACCTTCCCTACAACGTCGCGGTACCGCTGCTGGTGGACATGCTGGACCGGGCGCCGCGCATCAGCGAGTACCTGGTGATGGTTCAGCGCGAGTTGGGCGAACGCCTGACGGCCCAACCGGGCCAGGATGCATACGGCGCCGCCAGCGTCCGGGTGGCGTACCGCGCCCGCGCGGAGCTCGTGCGGCGGGTCCCCGCAGACGTCTTCTGGCCTCGCCCCAGGGTGGAGTCGGTCACGGTGCGCCTCACCCCCCGGCCCATGCCGATCGACGCCAACCGGGCCGCGCTCTTCCGGGTGATCGACGAGGGGTTCGCAGAGCGGCGGAAGACGATGGGCAACGCCCTCCGGCGCCTGGGACTGGACGCACCCTCGGCGGCACGTGTCCTTTCCGACAGTGGCGTGGAGCCCGACGTCCGGGCCGAACGGCTCGGACTCCCCGAATTCACCCGGATCGCCGAGGCCCTTCGGCGCGAGGGCGTCCTCCGATGACCCGCCGGACCGCCGTCCGGCGTCAGGCGAACGCCAAGATCAACGTGTTCCTCCGCGTCCTTCGGGCTCGAGACGACGGCTACCACGACATCGAGAGCCTCGTCGTGCCGGTCTCGTTGGCGGACCGGATCACGGCCCGGCCCGCCGACGAGCTGCGGGTGACCATGAAGGGCTTCGACGATCACGCTAGCACCGGCTCTGCCGGCGGACTGAACCTCGCGCTGGTCGCCGCGCTCGCCCTGGCCGACGAGTGCGAGCACACCGGTGGAGCGGAGGTGGTGATCGAGAAGCGGATCCCCGTGGCCGCCGGGCTCGGTGGCGGGAGCACCGACGCGGCCGCCGCCCTCGGAGTGCTGAACGAGCTGTGGGGGTGCCGCCTGGACATGGAAGCACTCACCGACATCGCCACACGGGTGGGGTCCGACGTGCCGGCGATGCTGGCCGGCGGCCCGGTGTTCGTGCAGGGGCGGGGCGACGTGATCGATCCCGTCACCGTGGACCGGCTGTGGTGGGTCCTGCGCTCGTTCGACTTCGGCGTCCGCTCGCCCGACGCGTACCGGTGGTGGGACGAGGACCGGGCTCCATCGGGACCCGATCCCGCTCCGCTCCTCGTGGCCGCGACGAAAGGGGATCCCGAGACGTTGGGGCCGCTGCTGTTCAACGACCTGGAACCACCGGTGTTCGCGCGCCACCCGGACCTGGCCGAGGCCAAGGCGGAGCTGCTCCAAGCCGGAGCGCTGGGCGCCGTGATGAGCGGGAGCGGATCGTCGGTCGTGGGCTTGGCTCGCGACGAGGTCCATGCGGGATCCTTGGCCAGGCGGTGGCCCTCGGCTCGAGTCGTCGCCGGCCCACCCTGAACGTCGGCGGAAGCGAGTGGCGGCCTCGCGCTCCTCCGTCGGCGATAATCGGGAGGCGGTCCGGGGTGGTCTAACGGCAAGACGCGGGCCTTTGGAGCCCTCGATGGAGGTTCGACTCCTCCCCCCGGAACTCATCCACGAACTCCTGGTCGCGAAGCACTGGCCTTGCCACAGGGTGCGGGCCCCGGTACAAAGGATTCGCCGTCGATCGACGAAGGATGTCCGTGCCCGAGAAGACCGTTCCCTCCCTCGCCGCGGTCCTGCTCGCTGCGGGCAAGGGCAAGCGGTTGAAGTCCAAGCTCCCCAAGGTCCTGCAGCCGCTACGGGGCCGGCCTGCCCTGTGGCACGTTGCCCGGGCGGCGATGGCTGCACGGCCGGGTCGCATCGCGGTGGTGGTTGGGCATGGAGCCGAGGAGGTCGAGGAGGCCGTGCGGTCCTGGGGCCTCCGGCCCGAGCCGGTCTTCGTGCGCCAGGGCCAACCGCTGGGAACCGGCCACGCGGTGGGATCGGCGGAGGAGGCGGTGGGGCGCGTCGCGGAGGTCCTGGTGATGGCGGGCGACGACCCACTGGTCGAAGGAGCCCACGTCCGACGGCTCCTCGGCGTGCATCATCGAACGAAAGCGGCCGCCTCGATCCTGACGACCGAGGTCGAGGATCCGAGCGGGTACGGCCGGGTCATCCGCGAGGGCGCCCGCCTGATCGGCATCGTGGAGGAGGCCGACCTCACGCCGGCCCAGCGCGCCGTCCGCGAGATGTCCACGCTCGTCTACGTGTTTCGCAGGGACGACCTGTATCGGGCCCTCCCGCTCGTTGGGAGGGACAATCGCCTCCGTGAGTACTACCTCCCCGACGTGCTCGGGATCCTGATGGACAAGGGCGAGCGCGTCTCGGCGGTGAAGGGTGACTTCGGAGGATGGGCCGGGGTGAACTCTCGGGAGACGATGGCCGCACTGGATCGGATCATGCGTGAGCGGATCAATGCTCGGCACATGGCGAAAGGGGTCACGATCCTCGACCCGGAGACCACCTTCATCGACGTGGATGTCCGGATCGGGCCGGACACGGTCCTGCACCCGCTGGCGTTCCTCGAGGGGGAGAGCCGGATCGGCTCGGGAGCCGATATCGGGCCGGCCACGCGCATCATCGACTCGCGCATCGACGACGGG
>JBIOUU010000001.1:0-26617 GCA_044867345.1 Actinomycetota bacterium | reverse complement strand
CACGCTCCAGGCCGCGATCATCGACCTCGACCCCAAGAAGCTGAAGATCAAGAACTACGTGTTGGTGAACGGATGACGTCGGCTCGAGCCAAGGAGGGCACGAGATGGCCGCGGTAGGCGAAGCACCCACCCTGTTCCTCAGGAAGGCCACCGGTCTGGTCAAGGGGTGGTCGAAGTTCGATGCCTTCCTCTACTCGTTCATGTCGGTCAACTTCGTAACGCTCGGACTGTTCTTCGCCCTCTCCGTCCTGGCGTTCGTGCCGACGGGACAGGTCCTGCCGGCGCTCTTGATCTCGGGCGTCTTCATCACGTTCCTGGTGATCACCTACGCCGGGATGATCTCGGTGATGCCCCGCGCGGGCGGTGACTATGTGTGGCAGAGCCGCGTGCTGACGGGCGGGATCGCCTTCGTGCTCGCCGTCACGGGCTGGTGGTTCATCCTGTGGTACTGGGCTCCCGTCTACGGCAACATCCTGAACGTCGAGGTGTTCCAGCCGCTCGCGGCGATCTTCAAGGCGGACGGCCTTCTCACCTTCCTGAGCGGCAAGAATGGCCTGTTCACGGTGATCCTGATCACGGTCGTGCTGGCCGGCGTCCTCGTTTCGTTGGGGATGGAGGGCTACGCCAAGGTCCAGAAGTACTGCTTCTACATCGGCTTCATCGGCCTGGGGATCATGTTCCTCGTCATGTTGTTCGGATCCCGCGCCGGCTTCCAGAGCGCTTTCGACCAGGAAGCGCACAACCTCTTCGGCGTCAACAACGCGTATGCCCAGACCCTGAAGGACGCGGGCGGCGCGAACGTTGTCCCGAACCTCGGGTTCTCGCCGCTCTTCGGCGACACACTCCTTCTCATCCCCTTCCTGTGCTTCTGGATCCTGTGGCCGAACTGGGGCGCCACCCTGTACGGCGAGGTCCGGGGAGCAAGTGATTTCAAGCGAGTCATGACCGGAATGATGTGGGGCCTGTGGGTCACCATCGCCGTCGCGCTCGTCTTCCTCCTCCTTGCGTCCAAGTTCTTCGGCTGGCAGTGGTTCAACGCGGCGAACCTCAACTACTGGAACGTGGTCTACGGCGTCGGAGATTCCGCCATCCCCATCTGGTCGTACCCGCCGCTGCTCGTGAGCTTCTACTTCCACAACGCGATCGTGCAGGCGATCATCGTCCTGATGTTCGGGGCCTGGTTCCTGGGGTGGGCCGGGACGCTCTTCCTGTCGTCCACGCGCGTGATCTTCGCCGCCGCCTTCGACAGGATCCTGCCCGAGCGGGTGGCCGACGTGTCGGAGCGACGGCACGTGCCGGTGTGGGCGCTCGTCCTTATGCTCGTACCGTCCATCGGCGTGGGAGCGCTCTACGCCTACACGAGCAAGTTCTCGACGTACATCTTGGACGCCACCTTGGTCATCGCGGTCACATTCTTCGGGACCTCGATCGCCGCGGCGATCCTTCCGTGGCGCAAGAAGACCCTGTACCGGAATTCGCCGATCGCCAGATACACCGTGGCCGGGATCCCGCTCATCACGATCTCCGGCGTGATCACCGCGCTCTTCCTGGGGTTCAACATCTGGAAGTGGTTCAAGGACGACCTGTACGCCGTGAACAACAAGCAGTCCCTGGTCTTCATGGGCATCATGTATGCGTTGGCGCTCGTGATCTACGTGGCGGCGAAGATCTACCGCAGGAGCCAGGGCATCGATCTGAGCGCGATCCACCGGGAGATCCCGGTCGAGTAGGCCCGCGATGGTCGAGGTGGCTCCCGTCCGCACGTACGAGACTCCCACGCGCCTGGTCCATGGGATCGGCGCGCTGAGCACGTTGGGCCAGGAGGCGCGGGCCCTTGGGATCACCCGGCCCCTCCTCGCCACTGACCAGGGGATCGTGAAGGCCGGCCTGCTCGACGGGGTCCTGAGTGTCCTTCGCGACGCGGGCATCGACCCCGTGGTCTTCGACCGGGTCAAGGCCAATCCTCCCATCGAGCTGGTGGACGAGGGGGCGCGGTTCTACGCGTCGGAGCGCTGCGACGGGCTGATCGGGCTCGGAGGCGGGAGCTCGATGGACACGGCAAAGGGGATCGGCGTGGTGGCCGTCCACGGCGGCTCCATCCTCGAGTACGAGTACGGGCGGGACCCCATCGCCCGCCGGATCCCCCCGATGATCGCCATCCCCACCACGGCGGGGACCGGGAGCGAGGTCACGCTGTGGGCCGTGATCACCGACCCCGACCGGAAGATCAAGTTCAATGTGGGGGGGACGCCGAACATCGCCTCGTGGGTGGCCGTGATCGACCCGGCCCTCACGGTGAACCTGCCTCCCGGAGTCACGGCCGGCACCGGCATGGACGCGCTGGCCCACGCGGTCGAGTGCTACACGATGGACTACCACCAGCCGTTCACCGACGCCGTCGCTTTGGAGGCCATCGACTACGTCGGCTCGTGGCTCCGTCGCGCGGTCGAGGACGGGCACGACCTGGAAGCCCGGTCCCACATGAGCATGGCGGCCATGCTCGCCGGGCTGTCGTACGGGGTCGATTCGGCCGGGGCCAACCATGCGATGGCCCAGTCGGCCGGCGGCGTGCACGACGTGCCGCACGGCGACCTGGTGGGTCGGTTGCTCGGCCCGGTCGTCGAGTTCAACGTCCCGGGAACTCCAGAGCGGTTCGCCCGGATCGCCCAGGCCCTGGGGAAGGACACGCGGAACCGGACGGTGAACCAGGCGGCCGACCTGGCGGTCGAGGAGGTCTACGCGCTCACCGAGGACGTCAGGATCCCCACGCTCCAGTCGCTGGGGTTCTCGACCGACGAGGTCCCGATGCTGGCGAAGATCGCCTTCGACGATCCCCAGACCGTGGGGAACCCTCGGGAGCTCGACGTCGGCTCGTACGAGGAGATCTGGAAGCGCGCCTTCGAGACCGGGAAGCAGTAGGGAGTCGCGATGCCCGACGACTTGAAGATGCTGATCGGCGGCGAGTGGGTGGACTCGGTCTCCGGCTCGACGTTCCAGGCCACCAGCCCCTCCACGGGGGAGGTCATCGCCAAGGTCCCCGAGGGCGTGCGGGAAGACGCGCAGCGGGCCATCGCCGCGGCGAACGCCGCGTGGCGGGACTGGGCGTCGAGCTCCGCGTTCGAGCGCGCGGCGGCCATGCGGAAGATGGCGGAGATCGTGGGGGAGCGGCGGGACGACCTGGCTCGGACCCTTTCGCTCGACCAGGGGAAGCCGCTCCGGGCCGAGGCCCACGACGAGGTCGAGGAGCTGATCGCGTACTTCGAGATGGCATCCGCCGACGCCTCACGGATGGAGGGGCTGATCCCGCCATCGGTGGACGCCGGCAAGCGCGTGTTCGTGTACCGGGTGCCGCGAGGGGTCGTGGGCGTGATCAGCCCATGGAACTGGCCCTACACGATGCCGGGCGAGCTCCTCGCGCCGGCGCTGGCCTACGGGAACGCGGTGGTGTGGGTGCCCGCGCCGAGCACGTCGGTCTGCGCGGTGAAGCTCGCCGAATGCATCGAGGATGCCGGCCTCCCGCCCGGCGTGTTCAACGTGGTCACCGGGCCGGGGCCGGTGGTCGGCGACGAGATCGCCGCGAGCCCGGGCACGCATGCCGTCGGATTCATCGGCTCCATCGCCACCGGGCACCGGGTCGCGGAGCGGGCGGCGGGCAAGGAGCTCCTCTTGGAGATGGGTGGCAACGGGCCGCTCGTGATCCTGGACGACGCCGACCTGGATGCGGCGGTGGCCGGGACGCTCACGGCGTGCTTCCTGAACGCCGGCCAGAGCTGCACGGCCGGGGAACGGATCCTGGTCCACGAGTCGGTCCACGACGCGTACATGGCGAAGCTGCGGGCGGCCATCGACGGCGAGATCCACCTGGGCGACCCGTTCGACGACGTGACGACGATGGGTCCGTTGAACAACCCGTCCGTGGCGGACAAGACGGAGCAGCACCTCGCCGACGCGGTGGACCGGGGGGCCGAGGTCGTAGTGGGCGGGAAGCGCGCGCCGCACCTGGGAAGCGAGCTGTTCTTCGAGGCCACCGTGGTCGACGGCGTGACCGACGAGATGGCGATCGCCCGGGAGGAGACGTTCGGGCCGGTCGTCCCGGTCTCCACCATCACGAGCGAGGAGGAGGCCGTCCAGATCGTGAACGGCTCGCCGTACGGCTTGCTGTCCGCCGTGTTCACCCGCGACCTCCGCCGGGGCCTTCGGTACGCGGAGGCCGTGCGGGCCGGCTGGGTGAACGTGAACGAGGGGACGAACTATTGGGAGTCCCACCTCCCGTTCGGCGGCGCGGCAGGGTCGGCGAGCGGCGTGGGCCGGGTCGGCGGCCGGTTCTCCATGGACCGCCTGACCGAGCTCAAGACCGTGGTCGTCGGCCTGGACTAATGGGACCGGCATAGCCTGGATGGCATGGCACCGTTCCGCAGGAAGCCGAAGGGTGAGGCAACCCGGATCTTCTTCGCCGCGGACCTTCACGGGTCCGAGCCCACGTTCCGCAAGTTCCTGAACGCCGCGTCCTTCTACGACGTCGACGCGCTGGTGTTCGGGGGCGACCTGATGGGCAAGGCCCTGGTGCCCATCGTCCGCGATGGCGACCGGTACAAGGCCCATCTGTACGGGGACGACCAAGAGCTCGACGCCGGCAGCCTCGACCGGTTCTGCCGAACGGTCGAGGTCACCGGGTTCTACTGGAAGGTCGTCGACCGCATGGAGTACGAGCAGCTGGGACGCGACCCATTGCTGGTGAGGGGGCTGTTCCAGGATCGGGCCCGGGAACGCTTGTCCTCGTGGCTCGAGCTGGCGAAGGACCGCCTGGCCGGCTCCCCGGTTCGCATGTACCTCACGGGAGGCAACGACGACGAGCCCGGCGTGCTGGAGGTTCTGTCCGAAGCCGACGGCGACCACGTGGTCGCCTGCGAGGGCGAGGTCGTCAAGCTCGACCGCGAGCACACGATGATCACGGTCGGCCTGTCCACCCCGACCCCGTGGGACACGCCGCGCGAGGCCGACGAAGCCGAGATCGAGGCCCAGATCGAGGCCAGCGTGGCCCGCGTGCCCGATCCCTCCCGATGCGTGTTCAACCTGCACTGTCCGCCGAAGGACTCGCTCCTGGACCGATGTCCCAAGCTCGACACGTCGCGTATGGATCAGGGGGAGCTGCCGAAGCCCGTCCTGGAGCGAGGCCGGGTGGTGATGACGAGCGGCGGAAGCGCAGCCGTCCGGCAGGCCATCGCGACCTACCAGCCCCTGATGGGCCTCCATGGCCACATCCACGAGTCGGCGGGACGGATCAAGATCGGCGGGACACCCTGCTTCAACCCGGGGAGCGCGTACGGCCAGGGGGCCCTGGAGGGCGTCATCGTGTCCATCCGGGACGGCAAGGTCGTGAGCTACCAGCACACGTCCGGTTAGCTAGGCTTTGCGGGCGTTTCGAGGCGGCGGGACGAGGGTCGGCCCGACTGCGGTTCGAAAGGGGGAAGTCGGTTGGCGGTGATCGAGAGCCCGGGGATCCTGCTGTACACGCGGATCCGCAAGTCGCCCTACTTCTACGCGTCCCGCAAGCACGGCGTGGCTCGGTACAGCGTCTACAACCACACATATCACCCGCGCCACTACGGGAACCCGGTCGAGGAGTACTGGAAGCTGGTGAACGGCGTCACGATGTGGGACGTCGGCGTGGAGAAGCAGATCCAGATCAAGGGTCCCGACGCGTTCGACCTGGCGAACATGATCGTCCCGCGCGACCTGTACAAGTGCGCGGTGGACCAGTGCAAGTACGTCTTCATCACGGCCCCGGACGGCGGCATCTTGAACGATCCGGTGCTGCTGCGGGTGGAGGAGGACGAGTTCTGGCTTTCGCTCGCCGACTCCGACGTGAACCTGTACGCGCTCGGCATCGCGGCGGCCAAGGGCCTGGATGTCTCGGTACGGGAGATCGACGTCGCCCCGGTGCAGATCCAGGGCCCCGACTCGAAGAAGGTGCTCGTCGACCTGTTCGGCGACCGGGTCCTGGAGGTGCCGTACTACGGGCTGATGAAGGCCGAGCTCGACGGGATGAACGTGGTGGTGTCGCGGACCGGCTACACGGGCGAGGTGGGCTACGAGATCTACCTGCACGATGCGAACCGGCACGGGCAGAAGCTGTGGGACACGGTGCTCGAGGCCGGGAAGCCGCACGGGCTCGAGGTCATCGGCCCCTGCCACATCCGCCGAATCGAGGGCGGCATCCTCGCCTTCGGCGCGGACATGTGGTACGAGAACAACCCCTTCGAGGTGGGCTACCACTACACGTGGATGGTCGACCTGGACCAGAAGGCCGACTTCATGGGCAAGGATGCTCTGCGCCGGATCAAGCAGGAGGGCGTGAAGCAGAAGCTCGTCGGGGTGGACATCGGGGGCGAGCCGCTCGGCACCTACATCGACAACGAGATGATCGATTTCTTCCCCGCGTACGCCGATGGCCGCCAGGTCGGGCGGGTCACCTCCGCCTGCTACTCGCCGCGCCTGGAGAAGAACATCGGCTTCGCCATGGTGCCGATCGAGTTCGCCGACCTCGGGATGGACCTTCAGGTGGACACGCCGAAGTCCGGACGGGTGAGCGCGACGGTCGTCACCATGCCCCACTTCGACCCGACGAAGGAGATCCCCAAGCAGTGAACGCGTTGCCGGATCGGGCGAGCGTCGTCGTCATCGGCGCGGGGATCGTTGGCAACAGCGTCGCATTCCACCTGGCCCGGCTGGGGTGGAGGGACATCGTCCAGCTGGACAAGGGGCCCCTCCCCAACCCCGGCGGATCGACCGGCCATGCGTCGAACTTCATCTTCTTGGTGGACCACTCCAAGGAGATGACCGAGATCACACTCGACAGCGTCCGCCAGTACAGGGAGCTCGGGGTGTTCACGGAGAGCGGGGGCATCGAGGTGGCCAGGACTCCCGAGCGGATGGAGGAGCTCAAGCGCCGCATGGCCTCGGCGAAGTCATGGGGGATCGAGCCCGCCGAGCTGCTCACCCCGTCCGAGGTCAAGGAGCTCGTCCCGTTCATCGACGAGAAGGTCATCCTTGGTGGCTTCTCCTGTCCGGGGATCGGGGTGGTCGATTCGCTTCGCGCCGGCACCCTCATGCGGGAGGAGGCCGAGCGGCTGGGCGCCATCACGATCACCGCGAAGACCGAGGTGTTGGGCATCGACGTGGAGGGTGGCCGGGTCCGGGCCGTCCGAACCGATGCCGGCGACATCCGCACCGAAGTCGTTGCGGTGTGTTGCGGGGTGTGGAGCCCTCGGATCGCTCGGATGGCCGGTGCCTCGATCCCGCTCACCCCAGCCGTCCACCAGATGATCGATGTCGGGCCGGTGCCGCTGTTCGAGAAGACCGTGGGCGAGATCGAGTACCCCATCGTCCGGGACGTGGACACGAACATGTACGAGCGCCAGCACGGCAGCGAGTTCGAGATCGGGTCCTACGCGCATCGGCCGATCCTCATCGAGCCGGACGGCATCCCCTCGATCGAGCAGGCGGCGCAGTCGCCCACGGAGCTGCCCTTCACCAAGGACGACTTCGATCCGCAGATGGAGGCGGCCCTGGAGCTCTTCCCCGAGATCGTGGGCGACGAACGAGTGGGAGTGAAGTACGCGGTCAACGGGCTGATCTCGCTCACGCCCGACGGCATGCCGATCGTGGGAGAGACGCCCGAGGTCCGGGGACTGTGGTCCGTGGCGGCCATCTGGGTCAAGGAGGGACCCGGGTTCGGCCGCACGGTTGCGGAGTGGATGACCGACGGGTGCCCGGAGATCGACCCCCACGCCTCCGACGTGGCCCGGTTCTACGACCACCAGCGGACGAAGCACCACATCCTGGCCCGGTCCGCCGAGGGGTACAACAAGACCTACGGCATCGTGCCCCCGATGGAGCAGTGGGCGTCGAATCGGGACGTGCGGCTCTCGCCGTTCAATGGACGCGAGCGGGACCTCGGCGCCGTGTTCTACGAGACCGCGGGATGGGAACGCCCGTTCTGGTACGGATCCAACCGGGGCCTGCTCGACGAGTACGGCGACCGGGTGATGCCCCGCGAGGCGGAGTGGGAGGGCCGGTGGTGGTCGCCGATCATCAATGCGGAGCACCTGGCCATGCGGGATCGGGTGGCCATGGTCGACCTGTCGGCATTCGCCATCCTCGACATAGGCGGGCCCGCGGCGCTCGCCTTCACGCAGCGGATGGTCGTCAAGCAGATGGACGTGCCCGTGGGACGCGTGGTGTACACGTCGCTCCTGAACCCCGCCGGTGGCGTGAAGGCCGACCTCACCATCATGCGCCTGTCCGACGACCGGTTCCGCGTGGTGACGGGGGGGTTCTCCGGGATGGCCGACCGGGAGTGGTTCACCTCGCACCTTCCGGAGGACGGCTCGGCCCAGCTGCACGACCAGACCTCGGCATGGTGCACGCTCGGGCTGTGGGGCCCGAAGGCCCGGGACGTGCTTCAGGCCGTGACCAGTGACGACGTCTCACACCAGGGCTTCCCTTTCGCCACCTGCCGGTGGATCGAGGTGGACACGCTCTCGGTCCTGGCCTCGCGGATCTCGTACGTGGGCGAGCTCGGCTGGGAGTTGTACGTGCCGATGGAGCAGGGCGCGCGGCTGTGGGACGTGCTGTGGGAGGCCGGAGGACCTCATGGCGTGGTCCCGGTGGGGATCGGCGTGTACGCCACGACGGCCCGCCTGGAGAAGTGCTACCGGGCCCACGGGAACGAGCTCGAGCTGGAGTTCGACCTGGTCGAGGCGGGCATGGCCGGGCCGGCGGTCAAGGATGATGACTTCATCGGCCGGGACGCCTACCTGAAGCAACGGGCCGAGGAGCCGGCCGCGGTGCTGTGCACGCTCACTGTGGACGATCCGACGTCGACATCGGGCGTGAAGCGATACATGCTCGGGCGCGAGCCGATCCTGTCTCGAGACGGCGAGCCGCTCGTGGACGCGAAGGGCCGGCGCTCCTACGTGACCAGCGCGGGCTCCGGGCCGTCGGTGGGTAAACATGTCCTCATGGCGTACCTCCCGCCGGACCGGGCGAAGGCCGGGACGGAGCTCGCCGTCGAGTACTTCGGCGAGCGATATCCGGTGACCGTCGCAGCCGTGGGAAGCAAGCCCCTGTTCGACCCCTCGAACGAGCGGCTCAAGCGCTAGCCCATCGATGGACGTCCTGGTCTGCGTGAAGCGGGTCCCGGTGACCGGTGGGCGGATCAGCCTCACCGACGACGAGCAGGACATCGACACGCGGTACCTGGGCTTCACGGTGAGCCCCCACGAGGAGTGCGCGGTCGAGGAAGCGGTCCGGGTGGTCGAGGCCCATGGTGGCTCGAGCACCGTCCTCACGCTCGGGCCGGCGGTTGCGGAGGAGCAGCTCCGGGACGCCATGGCCATGGGGGCGAACCGGGCGGTCCTGATCGAGGTCGAGGGCCCGGAGTGGGACGCGGGCGCCACGGCGGCCGCCATCGCCCGGGCCATCGGGGATCACCATGACGCCGGCGTGGACTACGACCTTTTCCTGTTTGGCAACGAGTCCGCGGACGCCGGTGGCTACCAGGTCGGGGTCCGGGTTGCCCACCTGCTCGACCTGCCATGCGTGACCGGCGTGAAGCACGTGGAGATCCAGGATGGAACGGCCGTTGCCCGGCGCGAGGGTCCCGGCGGCTTCGAGATCTACGAGATGCCCCTCCCCGCCGTGATCACGGTGAAGGAGGGGATCAACCTGCCTCGGTACCCTTCAATCCCGGGAAGGTTGCGGGCCAAGAAGGCCCCGGTCGAGCGGATCCATCTGGACGCACCGCAACCGGGCCTGGAGAAGATCCGGCTGCGCCTCCCCCAGGGGCGCGACAAGCAGGTCGAGATCCTGGGCGATGGTGCCGCTGGGGTCGAGCGGGCGGTCGAGGTCCTCCGGCAGATCGGCGTGATGCCGCCGTGATCGTCGGCCTGGTCGAGCACGACGGCGGAGCGGTCTCGGAGCCGTCGCTGCAGACGCTGACGCTCGGACGGCGCCTGGGGGAGCGGCTCGGCGAGCCGCTCGCCGCGCTCGTCATCGGGTCGGACGCCCGGCCGGTCGTGGACGGCCTGGCCGCCTACGGCGTCGAGGCCGTCCACCACGCCGTGGACGATAGGCTCGACCGCTTTGCGCCGGACGCGTGGGCGGCGTGCGTCGTGGACCTGATGGAGAGGGCCGGCCCGAGCGCGGTCCTGGCCGCCGGGACCGACCGGGGGAACGAGGTCATGGCCCACGTGGGCGCCCGGACGGGCCTGCCGGTGGCCGCCAACTGCACCGAGGTGGAACCCGGCGATCTTGGGAACCCGTATCTGGTTACCCGGCTCCGATGGGGCGGCAGCCTCCTCGAGGACGCCCGTCTGCACGGCGACATCAAGCTGCTGACCGTCGTACCGCACGCCGTCCGGGCGGAGGAAGGGCTCGCAACCGGTGGATGGACCGTCGAGGAGTTTTCGCCCGCCCTGCAGGACAAGGACTTCTGGGTGCAGGTGGCCCGGCAGGAGGGTCGGCCCGCTGGCAAGGTGTCCCTCCCCGAGGCCCGGGTCGTGGTAGGCGGCGGACGCGGCGTGGGAAGCCCGGAGGGGTTCGGTCCGCTCGAGGAGCTCGCGGAGCTCCTCGGTGGCGTGGTCGGATGCTCCCGCGTGGTCACCAGCCTTGGATGGCGCCCCCACACGGACCAGGTGGGACAGACTGGCGTACGCATCGCGCCGGACGTCTACATCGCCTGCGGCATCAGCGGGGCCATCCAGCACATGGTCGGGGCCAAGGGCGCGAAGCGCATCCTGGTGATCAACACCGACCGCCAGGCGCCCATCCTGACGCACGCGGACTACGCGATCATCGGCGACGTCCAGCAGGTGGTCCCGGCCCTGGTCTCCGCCATCAGGGAGGCCAAGGGTCGATAGGCTCGCCGCCCCGCGGCGGGTTGCGCCGCCGTAGGCGCATCGGGGACAATCTCGTTTCTCATGTCCCGGCTTCGGGTAGGCAGCGTGCAGCGAAATCCGCGAGTAGGCCTCGCGGACGTGCCGACCGTGCCCATCACCCGATCCGGTGACCAGTACCGCGGCCGTTAGTCGAGGCTCCACCGGCGGCCGCCGCCCTCCCGAGAAGGAGGAAGCCACGCGATGAGTTGGAACTCGTACTCCGAACCGCTCCCGTCCATGTTGCACGCGATCGGCCGGACCCCGCTCGTCCGCCTGCGGCGCATCGAACCGCGGGGCCACGAGCTGCTGGCCAAGGTGGAGTGGTACGGCCCCACGGGCTCGGTCAAGGACCGCATCTATGCGTTCATGCTCGATCGTGCCGAACGACGGGGTGAGCTGAGGCCGGGGATGACCATCCTCGAGTGCACGACCGGAAACGCGGGGATCGCCTGTGCGGCTGTGGCTGCGATCAAGGGCTACCGCTGCGTCGTGATCATGCCCGAGGGCATGGGCGAGGAACGCAGGAAGATGATCGAAGCGTACGGCGCCGAGCTCATCCTCACCCCCGGTGGCGAGTCGGACATCGACGTCGCCCTCGCGCGGATGGAGCAGATGAGGAAGGCCCAACCCGGGAAGTACTTCGTCCCCGCGGAGTTCGAGAACCCGGACAACATCGAGGCTCACCGTCTCACGACCGGGCCGGAGATCTGGGAGCAGTCCGGGGGACGGCTCGACGCGGTGGTTGCCGCGCAGGGGACCGGAGGGTGGATCAGCGGGGTCGCGCGGTTCCTCGGGGAACGGGGATCCCGGGCCAGGATCTATGCCGTGGAGCCCGCGGAGTGCCCGCTGATCTCCGAGGGTGGATGGGGCCCGCACGGCATCGCCGGGATCGGCGACGGGATCGTCCCGAAGAACCTGGACCTGTCCGTCATCGACGGCATCGTCACCGTGACGACCGAGGAATCCTGGGAGATGGCACGCCGGCTGGCGCGGGAGGAAGGGATCTTCTGCGGGACGTCCTCCGGGTGCAACGTCGCGGCATCCCTCGTCGTTGCCGCGGCCCATCCCGAGCTACGGAGCATCGTGACCGTCATCCCCGATACGGGCCAGCGGTACTTCTCCTCGGGCCTGTTCGGTGAGCCGCCCGAAAGGGAGATCCCCGAACGCGAGCACCGGTTCGACCCCCACACCGCCGCGCAGCTCCAACGGCATCGGGATCGGCTCGAGCTCTTGAGCGGACGGGCCAGCCACCCCCTGCCCGCCTGAACGGCCACCCGGTGCGGGTATCCTCCGCGGCGGAGGTGGACGGGTGACCTACCCGATGGCCGACGAGGATCGGGCGATCCAGGACAAGGCTCGGCGCTTCGTCGACGAGGAATTGATCCCCCACGAGCTCGAGGCCGAGATGAACGCCGGCCAGCTCCCCCGAGACGTCATCGAACGGCAGCGGGCCAGGCTCAAGGAGCTGGGGCTGTGGTCCATCAACATGCCGAGGGATCTGGGCGGGGCAGAGCTCACGACGTTCCAGCAGGTGCTGGTGTCGGAGCAGATCGGCCGTGTCACGAACGGCCTTGGGTGGGTCCTGCATACCGGACCCGAGTGGGCGGTGGGCGTGTTCACGGCAGACCAGGTGGACCGGTACCTGAAGCCCATGGTCGCGGGCGACAAGCGCGAGTGCTACGCGATCACGGAGCCGAACGCGGGATCCGACGTCGATGCCATCGAGGCCACGGCACGCCGCGAGGGTGGCGACTACCTCCTGAACGGGACGAAATGGCACGTGACCTCGTTCAACAAGGCGGAGGTGGTCTTCTTCCAGGCCAAGCTGGCCGACGGGCCGAAGGCCGGCGCCCATGGGCTGTTCATCGTCGACATCCCCTCAGAAGGGTTGCGGATGGTCCGCGCTCCCGCGTACTCGCACACCTACGCCGACCAGCACGCGATCCTGGAGTTCGAGGACGTGCGGGTGCCAGCGGCCAACCTGATCGGTGACGAGGGCGGCGGCATGGACTTCACGTATGCCTGGTTCCGGTACGAGCGGTTGATGATCGCCGCCCGGTGCTGCGGCGCGGCCGAGCGCCTGATCGAGGAGGCCACGGCCTTCGCCAAGGAGCGGGTGCAGTTCGGACGGCCGATCATGTCGTACCAGGCCATCCAGCATATGCTGGCCGACTCGCTGACGGAGCTATGGGCTGCGCGCCTCATGACCTATCGGCTGGGCCAGGAGATCGACGAGGGCGTCGACGTGAAGGTCCAGCACGCGCACTGCTCCATGGCCAAGCTCTATGCGAGTGAGATGGCCAACCGGGTGGCCGACCGCGCGGTGCAGATCTTCGGGGGCCGGGGCTACATGCGCGAGAACGTCGCCGAGCGGTTCTACCGGGAGCTACGGGTGGACCGGATCTGGGAGGGCACGTCGGAGATCCAGCGCAACATCATCGCCGACCAGCTGGCCAAGCGCGGCGCCGGAACGCTCGCCGGGTGAGGCACGAGCGCGCTACAGGTCGAACCCGATCTCCTGCGCGGCGACCTCCATGCACGCTCGATGCATCCGCTGCGGCGAGACCTGGCTGTCGTTCATGATCACCTGGATGGCCAGGCCGTCGATCAGCGAGCCGACCCGGAGCGCGGTCTCGTCGGCATCTTTCGCCGGGAACTCGCCGGCGGCCTGTCCCGCGCGGATGATGTCGGCGATCGATTGGCGCCACCGCTGGTCCAGGATCTCGCGGTCCTTCGCCATCTGGGGGTCCCGAAGCGCTCGCACCCACACCTCCATCCACAACGCCCACTCGTCGAGCTTGCCGTACTCGGGCAGGTAGCCCGGGACCGACAGGTCGACCACGCGTCGCAATTGCTCCTTGGCGGTTGGCAGCCGGCGGATCTCCCGAGACATCCGAACGAAGAAGTCGTCGTTGGCGTAGGTCAGGGCCTCGGCGAGCAGGCGGTCCTTGGAGTCGAAGTAATACAGGATCAGCCCCGGCGACACGCCGGCGGCGTCGGCCACATCGGAGATCCTCGTCTCGGCCAGCCCGCGCTCGGTGATCACGCGGGCGGCCGCGTCCAGGATCTCCTGGTGCCGGTCCTTGGTCGCCCTGGGCCGAACCACACTCATCCGACCCCTCCCGGTCCCTTGAACGCCGAACAGTCCGGCACGCCGACACGTCCCTGTTTGAACTGTGATTCAGCGAACCATACCTGGTCAGGGCGGGGTGTCAACCCGGCGCAACGGGCCCTCTGGCTTGACCGGCCGTTCAAACGTCGGGGTATGATGCCACCGCTCACGACCATCGGGGGGAAGCCTTCCATGGCGAACACCTACGACGCCGCGGTGATCGGCGGCGGCCACAACGGCCTGATCTCTGGGGGCCTCTTCGCCAAGGCCGGAGCGCGGACCGTGGTGCTCGAGGCCCGGGACAAGACCGGGGGGGCCGCCGACACCAGCGCGCCGTGGCCCGAGCACCCGGACTTCCGGGTGACCACCTACTCCTACGTGATGAGCCTGATGCCGCCCACGATCATCCGGGAGCTCCAGCTGGAGCGGCACGGGTACAAGGTCACGCCGTTCGGTCCGTACTATCAGGCGTTCCCCGACGGGCGGTCCATCAAGGTCTACGCGGACGACGCGAAGAAGAACTTCGAATCGATCTCCCAGTTCTCGAAGAAGGACGCGGAGGCCATGCCGACGTGGGATGCCTGGCTCTCCGGCGTGGCCGACGTCATGGGCCCACTGCTCTTGCACGTTCCGCCCAAGGTCGGCTCCATGAAGCCCTCCGACCTCCTCGACCAACTGCGCGTGGTATGGAGCGCGCGCGGCCTGGGGGTGCGCGGCGTGGGGGACGTGACGCGGCTGTTCACGATGAGCGTCACCGACCTCCTCGACGACTGGTTCGAGTCCGATGAGATCAAGGCGATGCTCACGATCAACGGCGTCATCGGGACCTGGGCCGGCCCTGACTCGCCGGGGACCGCGTACGTGATGCTGCATCACTCGATCGGTGACGTCGGCGACGGCCACCTGGGGTCCTGGGGATACCAGGAGGGCGGGATGGGCGGGGTGTCGGACGCCTGCCGCCGGGCCGCCGAGTCCTTCGGTGCCGAGATCCGAACGGGTGCCCGGGTGGCCAGGATCCTGGTACGGGGTGGCCGCGCCGTGGGAGTGGCCCTCGAGAGCGGCGAGGAGATCCGGGCGCCGGTCGTCGTCACCACGATCCACCCGCAGATCGCCTTCCTCCGGCTCCTCGCGCCGAACGAACTGCCGGCCGAATTCGTCCGGGACATCGAGAATTGGCGGACGCGGAGCGGGGTGGTGAAGATCAACCTGGCCATCAGCGAGCTGCCCGACTTCATCGCCGACCCCGGCAAGGAGCTCCAGGACCACCACACTGGTTCGGTCGAGCTGTGCTTCTCCCCCCAGTACGCGGAAGAGGCGTTCCAGGATGCCCACCTGTTCCGAAAGGGCGCCGAGCGGCCGTTCGTGGACGGAGTCATCCCCACGACCCTGGACAAGACGCTGATGCCGGAGGGCGTCCACAACTTCTCGATGTTCACCCAATGGGTTCCGGACGACTGGGCGGAGGAACCTCACCGCGATGAGCTCGAGCAGTACGCCGACCGCGTCATCGACCTGTACGACTCGCTCGCGCCGAACTTCAAGGCCTCGGTCATCGCGCGGCAGGTGCTTGGGCCGTATGACCTGGAGCAGGAGCTCGGCCTGATCGGCGGCAACATCTTCCACGGGGAGCTCTCGGTGGATCAGCTGTTCCACATGCGCCCGGCGCCTGGATACGCCGACTACCGGACGCCGATCCGGGGCCTGTACCACGGCTCGTCGGCAACGCACGCGGGCGGCGGGGTGTGCGGCATCCCCGGCTGGCAGGCTTTCCGGCAGGCCAAGCGGGACCGGATGCTGGCCAAGCGGCCGCAGTAGCCTCCGGGGCGTGACCGCTTCTCCGGGCCCGAGGGACGAAGGCCGGAGCGCGCTCCAGACCATGCTCGAGGCGCGGTCCGTCGCCGTCGTGGGGGCGAGCGTCCGCGAGGGTTCGGTGGGGAACCAGAGCCTGGTGGAGCTCCTCGAAGGCGGCTTCGAGGGGGACGTCTTTCCAATCAATCCGAAATACCACGAGGTCCTCGGATTGCGCTGCTTCCCGGCGGTTGGCGACATCGGCCGGCCGGTGGACCTCGCCGTCCTGGCGGTGGGAAACCCGCTCCTCGAGGAGCAGCTGCGCTCGGTAGCCGAGGCGGGGGCCCGTTCCGCCGTCATCTTCGCCAGCTGCTACGAGGCCCCGCGCGACGATACGCCGCCGCTCGCCGAGCGGTTGGCGGCCATCGCCCGAGGCGCCGGGATGGCGGTCTGTGGCGGGAACTGCATGGGGTTCGCCAACGTGGAGAAGGGCGTTCGCGCCCTGGGGTTCTACGAGCCGAAGGGGCTGCGGCCCGGGCCCGTCGCGTTCGTCAGCCATTCCGGCTCCGCCTTTTCCGCCCTGCTGCACAACGTTCGGGGGCTCTCGTTCAACGTGGCGGTGTCGTCGGGACTGGAGCTCGGGGCGACGGTCGCCGAGTACATCGGCTACGCGCTGTCGCTCGAGAGCACCAAGGTCATCGGGCTGTTCCTCGAATCGATCCGCGACCCGGCCGGGTTCGTCCAGGCGCTCCGAGCGGCGAACGACCGGGACGTCCCGGTGGTGGCCCTGAAGGTCGGGAAGGAGACGCTGACCCGCCGCATGGTGACGGCTCATTCCGGGGCCCTTGCCGGAGAGGACGGAGCGTACGAGGCCCTGTTCGAGGCCCAGGGGGTGCTGCGCGTGCAGAGCCTGGACGAGATGGCGGACACGCTGGCGCTGTTCGCTTCGGGACGGCGTGGGGGCCCGGGCGGGCTGGCCAGCGTCCACGATTCCGGGGGCGAACGAGCGCTGCTGGTCGATTCGGCGGAGGCCGTGGGCGTGCCGCTCGCGAGCATCTCGGAGGCGACCACGAGGCGATTGACCGGGCTCCTCGAGCCGGGACTCCTCCCGATCAACCCCCTCGACTTCTGGGGGACCGGCCGAGACGCGCACGAGGTGGTCACGGGGTGCATGCGCGCGCTGTTGGAGGACCCCGACGCCGCGGCCCTGGCGTTCAGCGTCGACCTGACCACCGAGGACCAGCCCGACGAGGGGTATATCCGGATGGCGGAGGAGGTGTTCGCGGAGACCGAGAAGCCCTTCGCCATGCTGTCGAACTTCGCCAGCGGCATCGACCGGAACGATGCCACGCGCCTCGAGGATGCGGGGATCCCCGTGCTGGAAGGGACCCTGACCGGACTCGCGGCGTTCCGGCACCTGTTCGAGTTCCGCGATCACCGCTCGCTGCCCGCGATGGAGGGAACGACGCCCATACGGCTTCAGGTGCGCGAGCGCTGGCAGGAGCGCCTCTCGATGGCCGACACCCTGTACGAAGCCGAGGGCCTTTCGCTGCTTTCGGATTTCGGCATCCCGGTCGTGCCGGTCTCGCTGGTCGGGTCCCTCGACGATGCCGTCGCCGCGGCCGAGCGCCTTGGGTTCCCGGTCGCCCTGAAGACGGCGGACCGGGCGGTCCAGCACAAGTCCGACGTGGGCGGCGTGAGGCTGGGACTCGACGACCGCACGGCGCTCGCGGATGCGTACGGCGAGCTGAGCGCGTCGCTGGGCTCTGCCGTCACCGTCTCGGCGATGGCGCCGCCGGGCGTCGAGATCCACCTCGGGATCGTTCGCGACGAGCAGTTCGGTCCGCTGGTCCTGGTCGCCGCGGGCGGCGTGCTGGTCGAGGTGCTGAACGACCGGCGCCTGGCGATGCCCCCGCTCGACGCGGCCCGCGCCAGGCGCCTCATCGATCGATTGAGGGTCCGGCCGTTGCTCGATGGGGTCCGAGGGCAACCGCCAGCCGACATCGATTCGCTGACCAGTTCCGTGGTCGCGCTGTCGTGGCTGGCCCACGACCTCGGTGAGGACATCGAGGCCCTCGACGCGAACCCCGTGATCTGCGGCCCCGACGGTTGCGTCGCCGTCGACGCCCTCGTCATCCCCCGACTCGGCTAGCTCGGCTACGAGAAGAACTCGTCGAACGCGGCCGTGTCGGGCATGAACGCCCAGAACTCGGCTATCTTCCCGTCGGGTGTCAGGCGAAAGACCTCGACGCCCCGTTGGTCGAAGCGCTTGCCATCTCGCGTGTGGTTCCAGTGAGCCCGTACGAAGGCCCAGCGGTCGTCGGCGAAGATATCTTCGGCCTCGACATCGAACGTGGAGATCACGGGATCTCCGGCTTGGTTGAACTCCGGAATGATCTCTTCGAACAGGGCCATCACGTCGGCCTTGTTGTGGTCGCCCGAGAACCGATGCCTCCCGGGGACGTGCCAGACGAGGTCCTCTGCGAGGAGCTCGCGGATCGTCTCAGCATCTCCCTTCATGAAGACCTCGTACGCGCGACGAATGCGCTCCACGTTGGGATGCTGCGACATGACCATCACCCCTCTCCCTGGCCCGGCACGATCCTAGAGCGGACTGGTGACCGGCGTCGTGCCCGGCACCCAACCCGGGTAGTTCTCGGGGAAGTCGAAGGCATTCCCGTAGCACTTCCCGTGGCCGAGCGGCTCGGCGTCCGTCCGGGGGTTCTTGCCGAAGTCGAAGACGTGCTCGAAGTTGTGGGTTCGCTCGATCCGCGGGGTGAGATGCGGCAGGCCCCAGTTGTCCTCGATGAACTTGAGCGGGGTGGAGAACTCGCCGACCTCGTGGTCGATCAGGCCCTTCTTCGCGTAGGGGGAGATGACCAGTGCCGGAACCCGGATCCCCAGGCCGAGATCGTCCACCTCCGGCGGCAGCACGTGGTCGTAGAACCCGCCCCACTCGTCCCAGGCCAGGAAGATGGCCGTGTGCATCCACGCCTCGCTCTTCATCACCGCGTTCACGATGTCGGTGACCCAGTCCTGGGCGAAGCATGTCGAGAACGGGGGATGGTCGGACAGCTCGAAGCGCGGCGTAACCCAGGTGACCGAGGGCAGCTTGTTCGCTTCGATGTCGGCGATCAGCTGGCTCACCGGCCGCGTGTGCTCGTGGAAGGTGTCCGCGTGGAAGATCGGCCCGATCCCGTTCAGGGCGTTCCAGAAGTACCCGGCCTGCCCGGGGACCGCCGCGTAAAAGGCCCAGTCCACGCCGATCTGCGAGAGTTGGTCCGGAACCGTGGGGAAGTCGAAGCAGGAGTCGTGCTTCGTGAGATTCCCCTTTTCGTCCTTGACGAACACGAAGACGTCGTTGCCGACGGCATCGCACCCCCAGCTCTTGAACTTCTTCCCCTCGACCACCGTGGTCTCGATGTTCTCGGGGTTGTCGATGGCCCCTCCGGATTGCCCGGCCACGAAGAAGAAGTGGTTCGGATACGACGGCCCCCCGACCGAGGCGAAGAAGTTGTCGCAGAGCACGTAGTCGTGCGCCCAGGAGTAGTAGTTGCGGACCTGGTCCGGGTCGTATTGCGAATAGGCGTACACGGGCCCGTAGATGCCGCCGTCGAACGCGTCGAGCTTCCCGCCGTTGAGGCAGTTCAGGTGGGCCGCCCGGTCGTGAGGGAGGTCGCCCGGGAGCCACTCCGGGCAGCGGATCAGGGGGATCTCCTTCCCGGCCTGCAGCCCCACCGTGGCCCCGTTCGCGCCCGGGTACTTTCCGAAGAGGTTGTCGAAGCTCCGGTTCTCCATCATCAGGTAGATCACCCGCTTGATGGGCCACTGCGTCTCGATCGCCGAGGCAGTGTCGGTGACCTTTGGGATGGCCCTGCCGCCGGTGCAGGAGAACAACGTCGCCCCTGCGACCCCCATCGCCGAGCGGCTCAGGAATTGACGGCGGGACAGCCGCTCGTGCGGAACGCGCTCGAACCCGGATCCCCCGCGCGGCTCCGCGGGCGGAGAGTCATGAGGGGGTGACATCGGTGCCCGAGGCTATCAAGGAACGTGCGGAACGGTATCCTCCGTTGATCCCACCGATGGAGCTCGAGTGACGACGCGCCGGTTCCACCTCGCCGTGGTCCCCGTTCTTGCCGTCGCGCTGGCGGCATGCAGCCACGACGGCGCCGACTCGCTCTCGGTCACCGCTCCGCCACCGGTCTCACCGACCGTCGTCGGTGCGACCACCTCGCCGGTTCCCCCGCCGCCGACGCTCGCCACGCCTCCCCCAACCGTTGGCCCGGCGGTACCCACGTGCGTCGACGGGTGGGCCACACCGCATCGGGGCTCGCAGCCCTACCTCCAACCGCTCGGGATCATCCGCCGGACTACCGGGGTCGAGGGGCCGCTCGTCGTGGTGGACATGCGGTCCTTCACGGGGCCGGAATCCCCGCCGTCCGAGCAGGGCTACATCGCGGAGGTGGAACGGTGGTACGTGAAGCTCTACGCGAAGGACGACCCGGCGTTCCAGGGCCGGTTCCTAGTCGAGGCCCGCCGGTTCGGGCGAGGGGTCTCGGCCGTGGCGTCCTATGGCTCGCACGATTGGCGCTCGCCGGACTGGATCGGGTTCCAGTGGAACAGCGCCGACACCACGCCGAAGGCGTATCCGGGCCTTCCCGGGCAGTGGGAGGGGATCCCGTACGACTTCGTGAAGGGGGGCGGCGGCCTGACCATCCCGGGATTGCCCCCGGACGTGGCCGGCTGCCTGGACGGCACCTAGGCGGGCTCACACGTCCCCGCCCCCGTCCCCCGGATAGGGCCAGCCTCTCAAGGTCCCCGGCCCAGGTTCCGATGGCTGCATGAGCGGCCCAGCCGCCTGTGACGACGCCGCCCGCGAGCAGGACGAGGGATGGATCAGACCGACACGAACGAGACCTGGGCCACGCCGAGCGAGACGTGGGCCACGCCGAGCGCTCCTCCCCAGCCGGGTACGACACCCCGCGTCCGGTTCACCCCTCCGCCGCCTGCCAAGGAGCCCGAATACGCCGGCCTCGGGGCCCGGGCCACGGCCCTGGTCATCGACCTGCTGCTCGCCTTGGTCGTCGTCGTCCCTCTCGCCGCGCTCTCGGACGGCATCAGCTCGTCGAACGGGATCCTCCGGATCAAGCTCAGTGGCCCGCCGCTCCTCCTGGCGATGGTCCTGTGGGTGGCATACATGACGCTCATGGAGGGCAAGTACGGGGCGTCGCTGGGCAAGCGGGCCACCAAGCTCAGTGTCGTGACCGAGGATGGATTGCCCATCGACCTCGAGGCCGCGCTGATCCGGAACGTCCTCCGGTTCCTCGACGCGTTCCCCTACGTGGTCCCCTACCTGCTGGGAGGGATCGTTGCAAGCCGATCGCCGTTGAAGCAGCGGTTCGGCGACCGGGTGGCCGAGACCATCGTGGTCTCCCACGCCGACGCGGTGGAGCGGGCGGTCGCGGCGCCGTACGAACGGCCCGTTCGTCAGCCGGTGCCGCAGCCGGCACCGCAAGCCGGACCACAGGCGGCACCACAGGCGAAACCGCCGGCGTCGGTCGCCGGACCTTCCCCTTCGACCGAGGTGATCGAGCCGGCCCGTCGCTTCAGGCTCCGGGTCGTCCTGATCCCGGTGCTGGTGTTGGCCCTGATGGCAGGAGGGGGATACGTCTTCATGTCGCTGCGTGGGGGCTGCTCCGTCGCGGAGGGCACCTACGACTGTCACGGCGTGGGCTTCAGCTACCCGAGCGCGTGGACGGCCATCGACGACGTGCGGATCGTTCCCCCAGGAAACCCAGAGTTCGTCGACATCCTTGGTCTGGATCAGCTGAACAACGTGCAGGTCCATGGGTTCCAGATGGGTCAGCCGGTCGACGGGACCAACGTCAAGCGGTTCAGGAAGGAGCTCTCGGGCTCCTCGGACCTGATCGCGGCGGTGGTGTCGGGTGAGGTCACCCACCGTCCGACCAAGGTCGAGGTCGGAGGGCTGCAAGGCTTTCGGGTGCAGGTCGAGGGGGCCATCGGCGACCAGGCCGTCACCTTCACGGGGTTCGCACTTCTCCAGGGAACGACGGAGTACTTCCTGGCCTGCGTGTCCACCCCGGATCACGCCCGCGACATCCGTCAGGGATGTCAGCAGGTCATGAACAGCATCCACGTCACCTGACCAGCTCAGGTACAGGTCACCGAACCCCGAACGATCAGCGTCGCACGGCGATTCACCGTGTCGCGGTAGCCGACCGCCCACACTGTGCCGTCGGGGGACGCAGCCGCGGACGTCAAGGCGTCGGAGCCGGGAACGCCGGGACCGTTCACGATCTCCCATCCGGAGCCGGCGAAGCGTTGGACCAGGGCCCGAGTCACCCCGATCGCCGTCGCGGGCCTGGACCCCACGGCCCACGCCTCGTCGGCCGAGACTGCAGCGATTCCCTGGAGTGTCCCCTGGCGCCGGGCCGCCCCGGCGTCGGTCCACGCCGCCCCGTCCCATAGAAAGATCGATGAACCGACGGCCCACGCGCCGTCGCCGGGAGCCGGCGCGATGGCCACGAGCTGGCCGCGTCCCGGGACGGGGATCCGGCGCCACCGCGTCCGGCTGAACCGGAACGCGAGCGGCCGGCCGCCTTGCGCTCCGATGGCCCAGGCCTCCTCGGGGGATACGGCCGTCACGGCTCGAAGGACGCTCGGCCCCGGCAGGGCGGGAAGGGTCTCCGTGGTCCATTCCCGCCCGTTCCACCGCATGATGAGCGCCTGCTCCGTACCGAGATCGGCGCTTCCCGACGCGCCGACTGCCCACACCGTCCTGCCGGTTGCCGCCACCCCGTACAGGGCTGCACCGCCAGCGATAGCGGGAGCGGAGGACAGGCTCCACCCGACGCCGTCCCACCGCTCGATCAACGGGATGTCCTCGACGCCGTTCGATGCCCGTCCCACGGCCCAGACGTCCTCGGGCCCAGCCGCGGCCACCGCGTTCAGCACGTTCTCGGTGCCGGCGTTCGGCGTCGCCGTCACCACCCACAGTTGCCCGTCCCACCGCTCGACGAGGGTCGACGTGGGCGCCTCGGGTGGGCCGAAGCCACCGACCGCCCACATCTCCCCGTCGGATGCCGCCGTCACCGCGAGGAACTGGTTGCCCTGCTCGTCCGGATCGATGCTCGGGAGCACGTCCCAGGTCGCCTCGCAGGTCGGGGAGGGCGAGGCCGTCACCGACGGCGTGGCCTGGGGTGGGCTCGCCTCCGGGCGAACGGCCTCGAAGGCGAGCAGGGTGGCCGCCGTGATCGCTGCCGCCACGACGCCGTTCCGTATGGCCCGCCGTTGGATGGGATCCACGCCGACAAGACGCTAACCCGGCGCGGCCCGGTTCGCCGCCAAGATTGGCGCGCTGAATCACCGGACAGTACCCTCCGCCCGTCGTGAGCGCGTTCGAACGCGACGTCGTGGTGATCGGCGGAGGCCACAACGGGCTGGCCTGTGCCGCGTACCTGGCCCGGGCCGGCCTCGACGTGCTGGTGCTGGAGCGCCGAGGCGTTGTGGGCGGCGCGGCCGTCACCGAGGAGCCCTGGCCGGGCTATCGGATCTCCAGCGCGAGCTACGTGGTGAGCCTGATGCCGCCTCGCATCGAGGAGGAGCTCCAGCTCGAACGACATGGCTACCAGGTGTCGATCATCGCTCCCGATTACTTCGTCCCGTTTCCCGACGGGACCTCGCTCACCTTGTGGGGTGACGTCTCCCGCGACGCCGAGAACATCGCGCGGTTCTCGAAGCGGGACGCCGACGCGTACGTGGAGTTCGACCGCTACTTCGACCGGGTGGCCGGGCTTTTGAAGGACCTGCTGTTCGTCGTGCCGCCGAACGTCCGCATGCGTGACGTGGCTCGGTGGGTGCGGACGGCCGGAACGATCCGAAGCTGGACGGGCCGCGACGTTCACGAGCTGGTCCGACTCTTCACCATGAGCGCCGCCGACTTCCTCGACGAGTGGTTCGAGGACGAACGGGTGAAGGGCGCCCTGGCCACGCAGGCGGTGATCGGAGCGTGGTGCGGGCCGATGTCGCCCGGATCCGCGTACGTGCTGATGCACCACTGGATCGGCGAGGTGGCCGGCCATGCGGGCGCTTGGGGTTGGGTGCGAGGTGGCATGGGAGGGGTCTCCCGGGCCATCGCCCGCGCCGCCGAGTCGGCCGGTGCCGAGATCCGCACGAACGCGGAGGTCCAGCGGGTGGCCATCGACGGCAGCGGACGTTCGGTGGGGGTGGAGCTCTCGGATGGCTCGCTCGTCCGGGCTCGGCGCGTCGTGTCGAACGCGCATCCCATCACCACGTATCTCGATCTGGTGGGAGAGGACCGCCTGCCCGACGAGGTGGTACGCGACATCAAGCGCTACCGAACGCGGAGCGGCTCGGTGAAGGTGAACGTCGCGCTGCCCGAGCTGCCGTCGTTCCCGTCCTGGGACCAGGGTGGCGAGCTCCACCGCGGCCTGTCGGCGGTCTCGCCGTCCATCGAGTACCTCGAGCGGGCGTGGGACGACGCGAAGTACGGGCGCCCGAGCGAGGACCCATACGTGGAGGTCGTGTTCCCCACGGCCCACGAGGAGGGACTGGCTCCGCAGGGCAAGCACGTGATGCTGGCGTTCTGCCAGTACGGGCCGTACGAGCTCCGGGCCGGCTCGTGGGACGACGAACGGGAGCGGTTCGGGAAGCGCGTGATCGAGATCCTTGGCCAGTTCGCGCCGAACCTCGCCGGCGCGGTGGAGCACATGGAGGTTCTCGCCCCGCCCGACATCGAGGCCCGGTTCGGGCTGATCGGGGGGAACATCATGCAGGGTGAGCTCTCGCCCGACCAGATGTTCTCGTTCCGGCCCATCCCGTTCCACGGCGACTACCGCTCGCCAGTCCCCGGGCTGTACCTGTGCGGCGCCGGAACGCATCCGGGCGGTGGCGTGATGGCGGTGCCGGGGCGAAACGCGTCCACGGTGGTGCTCCGCGACCACAAGCGCGGCGTGGTGGTGGATCGCCTGAAGATCCGGGGCCGGTCCTAGATGCTCGCGGGGCTGGCGGCGTCGGTGCGCGACGGTCGGGTCTCGGCGAAGGAGCTCGTCGGGCTAGCGTACGAGCGGATCGCACGGCTGAACGGGGATCTGAACGCGGTGATCGCGCTCCGTCCGCAGGAGGAGGCCATCGCCGAGGCCGAGGAGCGGCAGGCATCGGCGTCCGGATCCGACCGACCGCTCCTCGGACTCCCCCTGCTGGTGAAGGACAACACCGACGTCGCCGGGATGCGAACGATGAACGGCTCGCGCCTGCTCGAGGATGCCGCGCCCGCGGAGCGCGACGCTCGGGTGGTCGAGCGCCTCCGCGCCGCGGGCGCAATCGTCGTGGGAAAGACGAACGTGCCCGAGTTCTCTTTCCAGGGGTACACGGACAACTCGGCGTTCGGCCCGACGGGCAACCCGTGGAGCCGCGAGTGGTCGCCCGGCGGCTCGAGCGGAGGGTCCGGCGCCGCCCTGGCCGCGGGGATGGTGCCTCTGGCCACCGCCACCGACGGCGGAGGCTCGGTCCGCATCCCCGCCGCCTTCTGCGGCCTTGCCGGGCTGAAGCCCACGAACGGGCTGGTGGGCCGGCGCCCCATCCCCTCGTGGATGGACATGTCCACCGACGGTCCGCTGGCGCACAGCGTGGGGGACCTCCGGCTCCTCCTCGATATCATGCGAGGGCCCGAGCCCGGAGACCTCGGCGCGACCCCGGCGTGGGAGCCCCGCTCGGGCCGGGCGTCGCGCGTCGTCGCCGCGGCCCGGACGTTCGATTGGGGGCCATTGCCACCGCCCGTCGACGGGCGGTACCGCTCGGCGTTGGAGCGCATCGAGCGGGATCTCGACCTGCCGATCGAGGAGATCGACGCCGCATCGATCTTCACGTTCGGCGGTGACCCCGGCGAGGACTGGTTCGTGCTCGTGGCCGTCGAGGAGCTGCACCTCCTCGGCCGCGAACGCGTCGAGGCGAACCTCGGTGTGTTCTCGCTGCCGTTCCGGTCCGCGATGGAGTACGCCCTCGGCGTCACGACCGACCGGTACGTCGAGGCCCGCCGCAACCGCTTCGAGTACGCGAGGGCGATGGACGAGCTCCTCGGCACGGACGCGCTGTTCGTGTGTCCGACGCTCGGCCAGGAAGGCTGGCTCGCCGACGGCACCCTCCCCGGGACGGATGAGCCGGCAGGGAGCAGCGGCTACAACACGGGCGAGGCCAACCTCTCGGGGCACCCGGCGATGTCGCTTCCCGCGGGTTTGTCATCGAACGGCATCCCCTTCGGGCTCCAGGTCACCGGCCCGAGATTCCGCGACGACCTCGTGTTGGCGTTCGGCGAGGCATGGGAGGCCGCCAACCCCTGGCCGAGAACCGCTCCCGGCTACGACCCGTTCGAATGGCCCGCCGAGGGGCCCAGGTTGTAGCCGAGGCGGCGGGGAAGACGGGCCAGGAGATCGACGAGCCGGTTCGGCCGGCGGTCGTCGTCCTCGGCATCGTCCTTGCGCATGAGGGCCCGGGTCACGAGAAGCGCGCCGGGGGAGCGCAGCGGCTCCGGGGGGAAGGGCTTCGGCTCCGCACCGACGATCGGCAGTCGAGTGGCCTCGTCCTCGGCCCCGACCGCCAGGCCCGACAGGATCCGTCCGGCGAGGTGACAGGGGCCCACGCCGCCGCCGGTGAAGCCGAGCGCGTAGTGGACGTTCCCCGACGCGAGCGTGCCGAGGAAGGGCAGGTGCAGTCCGGTCACGTCGATGGGGCCGCCCCA